>JAIRNV010000231.1 GCA_031257875.1 Dysgonamonadaceae bacterium | reverse complement strand
TATGGTTTTGTGCATTACAGGTTACCCTGCCGGCAATAATCCCGTCAGGGATTGAAGCTCGGTAGAAACGTTTGATCGCACAGCGCCCCGCATGACGTCAGTTATGCGGACAAATGCCGCATCTCTGCGAGATGCCGGTTCACCGTTCACCTGCACAAAACCATACCGCTGCATAAGTTTTAATTATTTTTGACTAAATATATTTGGTAATTAGCATAGAATGCAAAGTATAATATATGAATTACAGGCAATTCACAATTAATAACCTCATTTCTGCCGGAAATCTGCAAAAAATATTTACCTTTGCCGGCAGAAACAGATTTATTCCAATATGCACACGTTTTTGACAAAACAAACAGCAGAATTTCCGGTCGCTTTCTACGGCAGTAGAAAAATGACGTTCCTACCCCCCCCCCCCCCCCGAAATTACCGTATAACAGATATTTAAGTTTCATCCTCATATTCGTATGCCTTCTACGGGCTGCGACGACCCCCTTTCTTCATAACGCAAAGCTGAAAAGTGAATATTCCTTTTCATTGCTTTGCGTTTTTTTTTGTGCCTTTGTTGCAGCAATGTGTTTTAAATTAATTCTATTATTAACTGTTAAATTTTTTATTTATGAAATTACATCTTAAACATCCCTGTTGTCAGGGATTTGTGAAATTTTGGGCTGTTTTAGTGTTTTTGCTCCCCGCAAGCCTACATGCTGTTTATTCGCAGCAGGCATTTTCCGTATCGGGCCATGTTACGGAAGCGTCCGGCGAATCTTTACCGGGTGTAACGGTGATTGTAAAAAACACAAAAACAGGGACTGTAACGGATTTGGACGGGAAATACGCCATCGACGCCGCTCCCGGCGCCGTACTGGCATTTTCCTGTCTGGGTTATGTTACACAGGAGATTCCGGTAGGAAACTCGACGGTTATCCATGTTGTCCTGAAGGAAAACGTTGAATTACTGGATGAAGTTGTCGTTGTGGGCTATGGCGTCCAAAAGAAACGCGATTTGACCGGAGCTGTCTCTTCTATTAAAATGAACGATGCGCCGGTAGCCACTTTTTCGACCATCAGCCACGCTTTGGCCGGTAAAGCCGCCGGCTTAAACGTATCTCAAACAAGCGCACAGGTTGGCGGTAGCGCCAAATTCCGTATTCGCGGAGAAACTTCTATCAATGCCGGAAACGACCCGTTGATTATTATTGACGGATTTCCGGTAACTTCCAATCCGAGTCCGGGTTCGGGAAACAGGTATTCTTCCGGAGGCACGGATAATTTGCTGGAATCCATCAACCCGGATGATATCGAATCCATCGAAGTGCTGAAAGATGCCAGTTCTACGGCTATTTATGGAGCGCGTGCCGGTCACGGCGTCATTATTATTACCACCAAACGCGGAAAAGTAGGTAAAGCGAAAGTGGCTTATTCGGGGAACTATTCTGTCCAAAACATGAATAACCCCTATAAAATGCTGAATGCTCAAGATTTTATGGAGCGCCGGAATAAAGACCAGTACGAAAATTGGATGAAAAACAACGGACAGGGCATTTACGGGCAATATATCACGCCGAATGCCAGTCCCGTTCCTTTTACGGCGCCTTATACGGATGCCGAAATCGCCGCCGCAGAAACAGTCGACTGGTTCGACGCCGTTACGCGTACCGGGCAGCAACAGTCACACAATATATCTTTGACCGGAGGAAATGAAGCTACTCAATATCTGGTTTCTCTCAATTATTTTTCCCAAAAAGGGGTAATTGAAACAAATGATTTGGAACGCTATACGACCAGTGTGAATCTGGATCATCAAGTTTCCAAATATGTAAAAACCGGTATCTCCCTGAATTTAAGTCGCAACGAATATAACAACGTGCCTTTGGGCGACAGCAACTGGGAAAATGCCGGCGTCATACCCGCCGCTGTACAGTCAGTCCCCTACATCCCTGTGCGTGACGAAAACGGCGACTATACGACGAATCCGTATATGGGACAACTTCCGAATGCGGCTTCTTTGCTTGAAATCACTGACCTTACCACAAAAGATCGTCTTTTGGGAAGCGTTTACCTGGAAATCAAACCGGTCAAAGATCTGACGATCCGCGGATCTTTGGGCGCCGACCGCAAATATGCGAAACGCCGGCAATATGTGCCGACGACAACCATGTACGGCGCCCGCGTAAACGGTCAGGCTACGATTGTGCAGGATGATAAAATGGATATCCTGACGGATTTGACGGCTACCTATGTGAAAGAAACGGGCGATCACAGTCTGACGGCTTTAGTCGGTTATTCGTTTCAGAAAATGTCGTCCGAATGGGTAAGGGCGGGGAATGACAACTTTCCGCTGGACGGGTTTCTGTACAACAATTTAGGAGCCGGCAACAATGCTAAACCGGACGTGGGGTCGTCGGCTTCGACAAGTTCTATGAGTTCCTGCTTTGCACGTGTGAATTACTCCTTCCAGGGCAAATACCTGCTGACTGCCACGCTGCGCGCCGACGGGGCTTCCAACTTTATGCCGAGCGAACGCTGGGGATATTTCCCGTCGGCGTCGGTCGGATGGCGTTTCGCGGACGAAGCCTTTTTTGAAGAAACGAAAAATATTTTATCCAACGGTAAATTGCGTGCCGGTTACGGTGAAACGGGAAACTCCAGCGTAGGCCTCCGTATTTATGACACGTACGGCCTCAGCGGAGAATACGTTTTCGGCGATACGAGGTATGGCGGAATGGCCGCTACCAAACTGGGAAATCCGAAGTTGACATGGGAAACGACCAAAGAGTTTAATATCGGTTTGGATTTGGGCTTTTTGAATAACCGCATCAACTTGACGGCGGAATATTACAGTCGCGTTATTTCCGATTTGTTGCAAACCGCCGTGCCACTGCCGTTTTACAATGAAATCACCACCGTTGCCGGCAACATAGGCGAAACGCAGGGGAAAGGAATTGAATTGACATTGAACACCGTCAACGTGAAAAACAGCGACTGGTTCTGGTCGACCGACTTGACGTATGCGCACAACGAAGACCGCTGGAAAACGCGCCGCAACGACTGGACCCCGGCTGTTTACGAATCGGCGACCGATTATATCCGGTCAATCTATGTCTACAAAACCGACGGCCTGATGCAGCCGGGCGAAGAAAGACCGGCATGGCAGCCGGCGCTGCTTCCGGGACAGATCAAAATCCTGAATTTAGCGGATGCAGAAGACGCTCCCGACAAAATGGATCAGTACGACCGCGTCCTGTTAGGCTCCCGCGATCCCGACTATACTTTCGGGTTCAACAACACCGTCCGTTACAGGCAATTCGATTTCAATATCTATTTCTATGGCGAAATGGGCGCCTGGAAAGGACGCAGCTACTATGAGCAGTGGGCAAACGGATTTATGGACGCCAATATTGTCAATAAGTCAGAAGCCTCCAGGTATGTTTGGAGCCACGACAACCCAAATACGACCTATCCGAGCGCCATTCCCTCTACCTATGCGAGCTACGAGAATGCTTCGGATTACTGGTATAAAAAAATCAGCTTTGTCCGTTGCCGGAACATTACGCTGGGCTACACGCTGCCGCTTAAAAAACTATCGGGCAACCTGCGAATCTATGCCGACGTGAACAACCCGTTTGTGATTACAAACTGGAACGGTATCGACCCTGAAACCGACAATTTCGATTCCTCCCGCAACAATGCGGGAGCGTTCAACTATCCGAACGTAACATCTTACAGTCTGGGTGTAAATATTACATTTTAACTCATGTTACGCAAACATAACATGAGTTGATAATTGACAGTTGTCAATTTTGGATTGCTTCACTGCTTCGCAGTTCGCAATGACGCAGTTGAGGTTAATAACCGCAGCCGTCATTGCGAAGGCGAAGCCTGAAGCAATCCAGACATGAATTATTAACTGATGCGTAACATGAAATTTTAATAGAAATAAGAATAAAAATAAAAATATGAAACAAATAAATATATATGCAGTAATCTTCATGATGCTCCTTTGGGGCATGCAGAGTTGCGAATTGCAGTCGGAACAGTTCGGCGATGTAGATACGTCTATTTACCCGACAACGGCAAACGACGCCCGTGATTTGGTCACGTCGGCGGCTTACAGTCCTTTTGAAAACGACTGGTACAGTGGGATATTCGGCGCTGCCACAGGCTATTTTATCGATGTGGACATGGCTACCGACTACGGTTACTGTTCCTGGGATGACGGCGGCGGCTGGAACCGCCTGATGTTTGCCCAGTGGACGCCCAACGACACCCGCAACGTTACGAATATCTGGTATACCTATTTGAATAAAATCAGCAAGATGACGTTGACAATTGACCGTATTCAGCCGGTTCCAATGGATGAAAAACTGAAAGCGCAATATGTTGCCGAACTGCGGTGTGGACGCGGATTCATGGCATTCATCCAATGGGATATGTATGGCCCGATTGTTGTTTCCAGCCTGGAAAATTTGAAAAATCCCATGGCCAGAGTCATCTTGCCGCGCCTGTCGGAAGAAGAAACCCGCGATTACATTGTGACCGAATTGACGGAAGCGGCTAAAGATTTACCGTACAGTTACAAAAAAGGCGACGCCAATTACGGACGTTTTACCAAAGGATTGTGTCATACGGTTTTGATGAAATTTTACATGCAGACGAAACAATGGGACAAAGCGATTGCAGAAGGCCGGGAACTGATGAAAGCGGAATACGGTTACGCTTTGTTACCCAGCTATATTGATTTGTTTACGCGCGCCCATGAAAAGAACGCAGAAACGATTTTTTCCATCGACTGCAAGGAAGGAACGATGGAAAACGGCTGGTATCCGCACGTTCTGCCCAGCGACTATCATGTAGCGGGCGTTTGGGAAGGCGGCGGCTGGGGAGGATACAAAATGACCTGGGACTTCTTCGATACATTTGAACCGGGCGACGAGCGCACTACTTACATCATTTCCGAATACACTACAAAAGCCAATGTAGTTCGTAACCGGGAAAACAGGGGAACGGACGGCGGCAACTGCCTGCAACACGGCGTAATTCCTTTAAAATATGCTTTGGAGCCGGTTGCCGGCGACGCATGTGACATTGACTTCATGGTATACCGCTATGCAGACGTATTGACGCTCCTGTCGGAAGCGATTGTCCGCCAGGGAAATACCGTTACCGACGAAGCCATTGATTTGTTAAATCAAGTGCGAACCCGCGCCAAACTGCCGGCTTATACGGCAGGGGACTTTGCCGACGCGCGCGATTTCCTCGACAAACTGCTGATGGAACGCGCCCACGAACTTTGGTACGAAGGCTGCCGCCGTCAGGATTTGATTCGCGACGGATCCTATATTGAAACGATGCGAAAGAAATGCCTGGCTTACGGTCAGCCGTTTATTGCAACGGACGATTACACCCGTTTCCCCATTCAGGAAAGTATTATTATTCAGGGGCAGGGTATTATTGAACAAAATCCGGGCTATTAATCCGGATCAATTTTACGGGTAGCCGGATCGGTGCGCCCGGATCGCGTAAACGGGCGCACTGACAGCAAAAAAGTGCGCCCGGATCGCGTAAACGGGCGCACTGACAGCAAAAAAGTGCGCCCGGATCGCGTAAACGGGCGCACTGACAGCAAAAAAGTGCGCCCGGATCGCGTAAACGGGCGCACTGATAACAAAAAAGTGCGCCCGGATCGCGTAAACGGGCGCACTGATAACAAAAAAGTGCGCCCGAATCAAGCAAAAGTGCGCCCGGATCACGCAAACGGGCGCACTTTTTTACGGTTTTTGAAGACTTTTCTGTTATTGAATAATAATTATTTTATTGAAAAACAGGCAGATAATAAAAAATTTAGGAAAATGTTGCAGCTATTCAAACAGTTTTTATTATTTTTGCACCGGTTTTTAACCGTGAGAATAATCATTGAGTATTAATTTAAAAATATAGATGTTATGCACAGAGGAAGTTCATTTGACCAGCCGGACGGACAGTTTCTGGCACACGCAAATACCGTCAACGATCAGTGTAAGGAACATGCCGTTGAATGGAAACTTGATTCCGAACGTTTAGCTTCGCTAAACCTGCTGATAACCAATGCAAACGCGGCATACGCGGACAACAGCGACACGGCGACGCGCAACCTCATTACTTCGACAAACAAAAAAACTGCGTTTGGCGAGTTGAAACATTTCCTCAGTCTGTTTGTGGATTATCTCGAAGGCACGCTGTCGGTGCCTGACGAAGCCCTTGCAGTTATGGGACTCCGCCCGCGCACGCACCATGCATCCCAGCCGCAGTCCACAGCAGACGATGCGCCCATGCTCAAGGTGGTGAAAAAGCACGACGAAATGACGGTCTATGTCGCCCAAACCGAACTCGGGCATCCAACGCAAAGCACGAAGAAGAAAAAATATTTCGGCTTCAAACTGCGCTGGCGCTTCGAAGGCGAAACATTCTACCGGACAGAAGTCTCTACCCGGCTGCATTTTACGCTCCATTTCGACCGTGAAGACGAAACAAAGCGCGTCATCATAGCGGCTGCATGGATCAACTCCCGTCTGGAAGAAGGTCCCTGGTCGGAAGATGTCACAGAGGTAGTTGGATGACAGCCATTTAAGTTTCATCCTCATATTCGTATGCCTTCCACGGGCTGCGATGACTCTCATTTTTTATAACGCAAAACGGAAAAGTGAATATTCCTTTTCTCCGCTTTGCATTTTTTTTGTGCCTTTGTTGCAACAGGGTTCTACCTTGTTGCAACTGTCCCGACAGGTTCAACCTGTCAGGATAGCCGGCGCGAGGCTCAGCCCGATGTCGTCAACTTAAGGCTGAAAGCCTTGTATCCATTAGCGTAGGGCAACGCCCTACGGACAGGAAATTTAAGAGGATTTGGATATTGGGTATGGAAACCGCAAGTAATATTACAGACATTTGATAAAATGCAGGATGGAGATATTTTACAGTATACCGATGCAGGATGTCATCTCAATCCCAACGGTTTAGCCCGGCTTAACGACTATTTTGAAATAACCGGTAAATCCGGGAAGGGCGTACTTTCATTTTATATGAAAGGCGTTAATAAAGAAAAAGAATATACCAAAGGCGATTTATTTGATTATTTTGAAATTAGAAATAAAAAAAAGTATCATCCGCGCCAGATTGCTTCGGGGATATTATTTATAAAAAAGACAAAAGATAATATAGAATTAATCAAAAGGTGGCAGCAAGTATATTACGATGACTTCTCTCTTGTTGATGATACGCCATCCCGCAGTCCAAATTTTGATGAATTTATAGAAAACAGACACGACCAAAGTGTATGGTCAATATTGTTAAAATTAAATGATATATACTGTATTTCTACAGTAGAAACATGGTGTTCCGACTGGAAATTATTAAGGAATTATCCCATACTGGCAAAAAGGGATAAAGTTTTTGGAGGGATTGATAAAAATAATAAAGATTTAGAGCGGGAAATTTATGTAAACGGGATATCTGTATATAAGCGGTTTCTTAACAGTATCAGGGATAGGATGAAACTCATTTTGAGTAAGGTTGAAACGGAAAGAATACTTAAATAGCTCATGTTGCGCAAACATAAACAAATGAACTGTACTTATTCCGGATTGCTTCACTGCTTCGCAGTTCGCAATGACGCAGTGAAGCAATCCGGAATAAACAATGCACAAAATCATTCCGCGCAAAGTATAGAACACA
>JAIRNV010000187.1 GCA_031257875.1 Dysgonamonadaceae bacterium | reverse complement strand
CTCCCAACTATCTAATCCTCCGCATGCCCATCCCGTACCGGATTGCTCCTTTAACAAATACTGCCATGCGGCATCCCTGTTTTATCCGGTATTAATCTCCCTTTCGGAAGGCTGTCCCAATGTACGGGGCAGGTTGCATACGTGTTACTCACCCGTGCGCCGGTCGTCAGCGGTATTGCTACCCTGTTACCCCTCGACTTGCATGTGTTAAGCCTGTCGCTAGCGTTCATCCTGAGCCAGGATCAAACTCTTCTCTGTCAGTTTGTTCTTTTTTCTCTAATTCCTTTTGCCCGGACACCTTATACTCCGAACAGACCATACTAAAAACTTCCTGCCCTTAATATCTCCTGTCCGGTTGACATGTTATTTCTTTTTTACCCAAAAATTTTATTCCCTGGTTTGTACTGCGTATTTTATGGAAATGTTTCAAAGACCTTCTGCTTCATCCCTTCACCTTTCTTAGAAAAATTTTGGGAAAGCGGCTGCAAAGGTAGTGCCTTTTTTCTATTTTGCAAATTTATTTCGGAAAATATTTTCAGAAATGCATTATTTCATTGATTGGTAAGGAAATATTTTTTATATATACTACTGCTTTTAATGTTTTCACAAGGTTACCGCACCGCAAATCCTTGAGATGTTATTTCAGAATATATATTCCGCAGAGAAAAAGAAATAAATATTCTTCATAGAATTTTTTGCCAAAATTCAACGTCAATCAGCCGACCGAATTTGATGCCTGCTTCCTTGAAATTGCCAACTAAACGGAATCCGAATTTTTCGTGTAATTTCCGGCTCAAGCCATTAGGCAAAGAAATCACGGCTATCAATGAATGAATATTCATTTTACGCGATTCTTCGATTAATACTTCATACAGTTTGGTTCCCAAGCCTTTACCGGCATATTGCATGTCTAAATAAATGCTTGTTTCCAAAGTAATATTGTATGCCGAATGGGGACGCCATGTGTTTATATAAGCATAACCGGTCAATAGTCCGCGCTCTTCATAAACAATATAAGGATACCCTTTGGTACGGATATCCTCTATTTTTTGTCGGATTTTTTCCTTTGCAACCAGATTTTCATCAAAAGTAACTGCCGTATTTTCAATATAGTAATTATATATTTCGGTGATACGTTCTGCATCGGAAAGTTTTACATTTCTAATCATCCGATTTTTGCCTGTTTTACGATTTCGTCCAATACGCTTATTAATTCCATGGAAAAATCAAACGGCATTGCGGGACTTTCAATAAGCCCTTTGTCGAGGCATGACATTACTTCTGCGGCTTCGTAGTTATATCCGTTTCCTTCCATTTCCAAAGGAATATATGTTTCTTTTCCATCGTTGGTTCGAAAAGAAAGGGGAACCGGCATGTGAAACATCCGGTACAGTTTTAAAGAACCCTTTTCACCGTATACTCGCGCTTCATTTTCCAAAAGCATTTCAAAAGAAGATGTTAACATGCTGATTTCTTTATTTTTATGTTTGAAAAGGATGGAAGTTGTCCGGTCAGTTCCGGTGGGAGCCGGAACCGAAACGACCTGAACGGTTTCGGGTTTACCGAATAAATACATGGCTGTAAAAACGGGATAAATGCCAATGTCGGGAATTGACCCGCCTCCCAGTTCGGGATTATAAACCCGTTTACAGGGGTCGAAGGGAGAAATAAATCCGAAATCGCATTGCAGCAAAAAGGGTTTTCCGATAATACCTTTTTCTATTTGTGCTTTGAACTGTATCATGCTTGGAATCAGGCGACTCCACAGGGCTTCCATCAGGAAGACTTGCTTTTCACGGGCTTTATCAATCATTTGTTTGACTTGCGGGAAGTTGGAAGCAAAAGGTTTTTCACACAAAACTGCTTTGCCGGCTTCCAGACACATCATCGTATGACTGAAATGTAAGTTGTTGGTTGTAGCAATGTAAACAACATCCAAAGCAGGGTCTTTCAACATTTCTTCATAGGAACCGAATGCTTTTTCAAAACCATATTTTGTCCTGAATGTTTCGGCTCTTTCCAATGAGCGAGAAGCGACAGCATATTTTTTGGCATTCGGTAATATTTGCAGGCCTTCCGTAAATTTACCGGCTATGTGTCCGGGGCCAATAATTCCCCATTTATATGTTTTTCCCATACGGAAATAATTGAGAATTGAAAATTTCTTTTTAAATATAATATTCCATAGAGTCTATCAATCCCGAACGGAGGGCATATTTTGTCGCTTCATGTATGTTGTTCACTTCCAGTTTGCGGAAGATGTTTTTCTTGTGCGTCATGATTGTATGTGTGCTTGAAAACCGTTCTTCGGCAATTTCTTTGACCGATTTGCCTAAGGCAATTGATTTCAGAATCTCCTGTTCGGTATGGGTCAGGGTCATTTTTCCCGTATCTTTCGGCTCTTTTGGAGTGGAAATAAACTGCATGAGCCGTTGACAAATGTATCTGTCCTGTTGGTGCGCCGAAACAAGCGCCTGTTTGATTTCGTCGGAAGTTGAATTTTTCAACAGCATACTAAACGCTTTTTCCAAATAAATCCTTTTTAAAAAAGGACGGCTCAATTCGTCGGAAAAAAGTATCCAGTTTACTTTCGGAAAGCGGCTTGCGACAATTAATAATTCATCAATATTGTTGAAATCCAAATTAGTATAATCCAGCACGACCGTTGCGTCGTCGTTTTCGGACAGGGATTGAATCAGGTCATTTTTGTTTCGGGCTTCACAGTATTTGTCGTCGAAACCGATTTCTTTCAGTAAATAGCGGATTCCCGCTTTACTGATATCCTGGTTATCTGCCAATATAAAAATTGATGTTTTCAATTCTGTCAAAATTATTTTTGCAAAAGTACAAAAAAATTCTGTGCTAATCCCTAAAAAACAGGTTTTTGTTCAAACGCAGATTCAAGTTATACTGCAGTCGGCCGCAAATTGAATATTTTTGCCACGAATACACTAATTTAGGGATAAAAAAATAAATAACATGTAACTGACAACTCCGGGTTAAAATAATTAAACACGGAGTTTCACGGAGGGAATTTCACGGAGGAACACGGAGAGAAAAACTTACAACTGTTATATCTTGTTTATTTCGCATTACTTACATGAATTAAAATATTAGAAATAATTAGTGCATTCGTGGCAAAAAAAATCCAAATAAAGCATAATCTGTTTTGCATGGTTTATGACCGGGTATAGTATAATAATTAATGATTAATGATTAATGATTAATGACGCAGTGAGGTTGAATTAATCATTAATCATTGATATCGCAGCCGTTACCAGCGAAGGCGAAGCCTAATGTCGTCAACTTAAGATAAATAAGGTAATAAGGTCAGGGGAAATATGAGCATCATTCATTGCTACTCAGGTTGTTTTCTTATTAATTGATAGATACTTACTTCTTAAGAATTTGAATATACTCTAAAAAACCGTACCTTTGCAAACAATAATATTTGAATCAATCAACAAACATAAAAGCGGACATGCCGGCCGCTTACCGGATAAAATAAAATTCAATAATGAATAAAATTACAAGTAAAGAATTTTGGGAAAAGATGCGCTTTGAATACAGGCTTTCTTTTCTGAACGAAAATACGCTGGAAGAGGTATTTTCACTGCATTTATCACGACTTACGGGTTTAATTGCATTGTTTTTATTTGCCGTCTTTTTGATGCTGCTGACGGCTTTTTTTATTATTAAAACGCCGATACGCAATTATTTACCTGGGTATCTGGATTCCGATGTGCGGGAAGAAATGATTAAAAACGCCCTGGCAACCGATTCCCTGGAAACGGAATTGACCGTACAAATCCAGTATCTGGAAAATGTAAGGGCTATTTTGCGGGGCGACATGAAAGTGGACGAAGTGCCGACGATAGACTCAATCAGGGAAACCCGCGATATTAATCTCGAAAAATCAATACGGACTTCCGAATTTGTGAAGCATTTCGAGGAAGATGAAAAATACAGTCTGAACGGCTTGCCGCCTGCCGGCGTAGAGAAGCCGATGTTTTACCGACCGGTGAACGGACTGGTTTCTTCAACATTTAATCTCCATGAAAAGCATTACGGTATTGATATCGCTTCAACGCCGAGCGAACCGGTTTTGGCGACCATGAAAGGAACGGTTGTTTTTACCGGGTTCGACCCGAATGCCGGATACGTAATTCAGCTTCAACATACTAACGGATTTGTATCCGTTTATAAGCACAACGACAAGTTGCTAAAATCTCAGGGCGACGCGGTACATGCAGGGGAAGTGATTGCCCTGGCGGGAAATACCGGCAATTTATCGACCGGAGTACACCTGCATTTTGAGTTGTGGTTTGACGGAAAACCTGTTGATCCGGGGGAATATATAAAGTTTGATTAATGGAAAACGGGAAAAAACCAATAGCCATTCTCGGCTCGACCGGCTCAATCGGGACACAGGCTTTGGATGTTATCCGCGAGCACCGGGATTTGTTTGAGATTTATGCACTTACGGCCAATAATAATGTTGAATTACTGATTCGGCAGGCGCGGGAATTTCTGCCCGAAATGGTGGTTATTGCCAATGAAAATAAATATGCGCAGTTGAAAGACGCCCTCGGCGATTTACCCGTCAAAGTCTGGGCGGGAGAAGAATCTGTTTCGCAAGTGGTTCAGGCAGCGCCTGTCCAAATCGTTCTGACGGCCATGGTCGGTTATGCCGGTTTGAAACCGACCCTCCGTGCGATTCAGGCAGGAAAGACAATTGCGCTGGCCAATAAGGAAACCTTAGTCGTTGCCGGCGAGCTGGTTATGCAGCTGGCGCTGGAAAACCGGGCGCGTATTATTCCGGTCGATTCCGAACATTCGGCTATTTTTCAGTGTCTGGCGGGAGAAATAAACAATCCGGTTGAGAAAATCATTTTAACGGCTTCCGGAGGCCCTTTCCGGGGTTTTTCGCAGGAACAGTTAGCCGTTGTGACCCAAAAAGAGGCGCTGCGCCACCCCAATTGGAAGATGGGCGCCAAAGTAACCATTGATTCGGCGACGCTGATGAATAAAGGCTTTGAAATGATGGAAGCCAAATGGCTTTTTGCCGTGGATACCGGGCAAATAGAGATATTAGTGCATCCCCAGTCTATCATCCATTCGATGGTTCGGTTTGAAGATGCGTCCATTAAGGCGCAATTGGGTATGCCGGACATGCGGTTGCCGATTCAGTATGCATTAACTTATCCCAAGCGGGTGGCTTCCGGCTTTGAACGCTTGGATTTCACTAAATTTCCAACCCTGACATTTGAAGAACCGGATACCCGCAAGTTCCGCAATTTGGCCTTAGCCTGCGAAGCAATCGAAAAAGGCGGAAACATGCCCTGTATCCTGAATGCGGCGAACGAAACCGCAGTTGCGGCGTTTTTGGAAGACAAAATCAGTTTTCCGGCAATGAGCGAAGTGATTGAAAAAACACTGGAACGGGTTGCTTTTATCGCTTCGCCCGGCCTGGAGGATTATATGCAGACCGATGCGGAGGCGCGGGCAAAAGCGGGGGAAGTTATACTTTGAAAGGGTGAAAGGCGAAGGGTGAAAGGTGAAAGGTGAAGGGTATCCGGACTTCACCGTACGGTATGATTTTGTGCAACAACCCCCCCCAGGTGCAGGGAGGCCAACCTCTCTAATACAGGAGAGGCCGGCCTTTCCAATGCAGAATTGCCGACCGTTCAGGTGCAGTATGCTTATTGCACGGTAACGGTAAAGTCGGACTTCATTTCACGAATATCTTTCAACAGTCTGCCACTGCTGCTTTTTGCCGACGACTGCGTGCATACGACAACATAATACTGCTGTCCCGCAGTGATTGTCGCCGGTGCAATGGCGCGGATTTCATGCGGCATGTTGAGGGCGATGTTTACGGCGTCGATTTTGGTGCGCGCACCGGTAGTTGCGTCTTCAAGGAACAGGCCGGCCTGGTCGGTATGAAGGTCGTCGGATTCAATCTTCAGTCCCGTACCGCGCACGTAAAAGATAGCGCCGGCATTAATGGTGAGGTCGATTTCGCCGGTTATGTGGTTTACGATTTCGGCTATCATGCCGTTGGTTTCCTCAATACCGTCGAATTGAACTTCGATATGTTCGGCGAGGTATTTCCGCAGTTCGTGCGCGAGAGTGAGGCGTCCCTGCGGCGTAACGCCGTGGGGGGGGGGGGGGGGAAATGGGTTTCCACACCGTCGTATTCGCCGGGAATAGCCACCTTAAGATTGAAGATGGGGGTTTTAATCTTAAATCCGTAGGCAACCAGGCAGGTGATTAATTTCAGGCCGTCGGTCAGTCCTTCTTCGATGACCTTCGGCGGGGTGGTAATGTTGTACACTTCCGCCTTGGAGGCGATGCCGTGAATGTCAAGTTCGGGCTGGTAAACTGTGCGCAGGATATACTTTTTCTTTGCATTGGGCAGGAAAGCCCGGTAAAACTTAACGATGATGCGGTGCATCACATCTTTTAAATTAAAATCAATTGCCATAAATTTATATTTTTTTATATGTTTGAAATATTTGCGCGCAAAGGTATGTAAATGTTTTTATTCAACTTTCGCAAGTTAAATAACTTGCTGATTAGCAATAAAAAAAGTGGCATTTTATTTGCATAAGTTACTGATTTTTAGTAACTTTGTATTGCAAAAAAAATCAAAATAAATGCTACACGACAAAAGTGCTAAAATCATTTCAGGACTCAAAAATTATTTCAGTTCAGACGAAAAAATATTTCAAACCCTGTTTACAGAGTTGCGTTCTTTGAGAATTTCCGATAAAATGTTTCGGTCTGTTGATAAAATCAACACCCATTACAGTGGCTTCC
>JAIRNV010000109.1 GCA_031257875.1 Dysgonamonadaceae bacterium | reverse complement strand
CCACCGCAGCCGGCAAACGTTTTATGCGTGATTTCCGCCGGGTCCGTAAAGGCATAGAATTTGAAAATCCTGCCGTTACCGGTAACCTGCCGGAAGGGTATATGACAGGCGAAGAATTTTGGACTGCCGTTGAAAAAGATACAAAACAATTTTGTAAAGAAAATGGTATTTTATAACACAAGGGTTCATTCTGATTTTGACAAAATAAGAATCGGATTGTTGAATTGGGAAAAAGTAATTTTAACTGAAGAATTTGTAATAAATTATATCCGTGACATACAAAACATTTGTGATAATTTAGATACCATATTTTATCATGCCAACACCGTCTATCCCGTTCATAAACTTTACGGCTCAAAAGTTTATACCTACAAAAGAAACAGGCAAACGACCTGGTACATTATTTATAACCTCGACCGGCACGGGAATGTCTTCATCAACAAAATCATGTCCAATTATCAAACAAAATAAAAACAATAAGCAAAATTACTGATGCGAATGACAGCGTGCATTAATCATTAATCATTAATCATTAATCATTAATCATTAATAAAGCAGTCAAAGCCTTCACCATGGCTGCCTCCACCGACTTCCACTCCGGCAACTCATTTCCCACAAACAAGAATCCGATCAACAAACCGTTCCCTTTTTCCCGCAAACTTTCCAAAAGCGCCTGTTTATTCAAACGGTACGCCTCCCGGATCAACCGTTTAACACGGTTTCTATGGACTGCCCGCTTAAATCTTTTCTTGGGAACACAGATCAGAACAGCCGCATCCGCACCGGAAACCGGTTGCTGTTCAACATAAACCACACGCAAAGGATAAATGGTAAAAGAAGTCCCCTTTTCAAACAAAATATCTATTTCCTTTTGTTTGAAAATCCGTTCTCTTTTCCGAAAAGTATGCTTGTTATCCAACGGGATTGATTACTTGCCTTTGAGAGGTGGCATTACGGTTTTCAAATATTGCTCCAGGGCGGCAGTCATAGAAGGGGCTTGCGGATTCGGCGCTTCTATATCCAGACGCAAACCGGCGTCGCGGACGGCTTTGGCGGTTGTCGGACCGAATGTTCCGATGGCTGTTCCGTTTTGCTCAAAGTTGGGGAAGTTTTTCAATAAAGAAGCAATTCCTGCCGGGGAAAAGAACAAAAGAATGTTGTAATCAAAAACTTCTTCCGGCGTAAAATCATTGCTTACCGTCCGGTACATAATGGCTTTCGTATATTTTATCTTTTTGCCGTCCAGCAATCTAAGCATATCTTCTTTGTGAACATCCGACAAGGGAACCAAAAAATGTTCTTTATTATGTTTATTGATGTAGGTAATTAAATCCTCAATCCGGGAAGAAGAGGGAAAGAATATTTTCCTTTTCCTGAAAATAATATATTTCTGCAAATATACCGCAATCGCTTCGGTTATACAAAAATACTTCATCGTTTCGGGTATCTGCACCCGAAGTTCGTCGCACAAAAGGAAAAAATGATCAATAGCCGTTTTGGCCGTAAAAATAACTGCCGTATGATCTAAAATATTGATTTTTTGCGTACGGAAATCTTTTGCCGATACCTGGTCTATTCTTATAAAGGGGCGAAAAACAATCTCCACGCCATATTTTTCGGCAATATCATGATAGGGTGACTTTTCCTTTGGATGAGGTTGAGAAACAAGTATTTTCTTTATCTTTGAGTCCATAAACTATCCTTTTGCGATATTAAAAAAATAAACGAATCCTTTGTACAAAAGAAACAAAGGTATAATTTCCAGGGCGCAAAGGTACAAAATAAAATAAATCAAACCGCCTTTTTTGTTGAAAAATAACACGAACTGTCTATATAAGAGTACGGTTTGAATGAAAATGAAGTATAATAACACAAAATAAACCCCATACGCATCAATCTGTTCGGTATAAAATAAAATGAGCGCCGGAAAAAATAAAATGACGCCGCTCACACAAATGGCCGATGAAAAAGTATCATTCCACAGTTGATTCGTTTCTTTATCAAAAAAGATATAGCCTGTAAACGAATAAGTTAAATATTTACAAGCAATAAACAACCCCAGCAAAAGAGAAGTAACCCCCAAAAAGGCAAACATTTCGGAAGACGATTCCATTTGGGAAATGCCTTCGCTCACAGCTTTGCAATAAAGAATGATCGAAGTCAGCAAAACGGTCTGTATGCAAAAAAGTAATATATTCAAAAACTGGCCGGTAAATATTCCGGCAGAAACCGTTTGATTCCGGTTTCCCAGTAATTTACCTTTCATCGCAAGCAGCAATTTGGAGTTTCTGCTGACTTGATAAATCAGGATTAAAAAGCAAACCATAAAAAGGATAAAACCCGTATTCTGGGTTTGTATCCTTCCTGCAATCGGTTCTTCCCACAAGGATGTCATACTTCTTTCTCCGCTTCTAATTGTTATCTAAAAGGGTGTCTACACGCCGAAATAATCGTAGATGACATGCGGATCCGTCAATGCGGCAAAGCCCAAAGTGGCAATAAGGAATATCATCAGTAAAAGATACAGGATGGAGGGAATCAATCCGACCCATGCGCATATTTTTCCCGTATTGATATTCTTATACGAGCTTTCCGTATATTTCTGCGGATCGGCGGCATACAGTGAGACCGACGTTTTGGCCAGCACAAGAGCAATAATGCCGCAAACAATGCCTATTATGCCGTAAGTACAACAGCAGCCTGCAATGGCAATAATTCCCAAAACTAAAATAAGCGTTGCGTTCGGAAGATCAACCTGAGGTTCATTCCAATTCTTTTCCATGACTAAACAATTTTATGTGTTACTATTTTATAAATGTAAAAACTCACCACAACCGCCACGCATCCGATATAACCCCATTTGACGACAGCGGCGCCTTGCCTGAAGTTGAACTTCAAATGCAAAGCCGTATACATTAGAAGCGCAAATATAGGAATTGTTGCCGGATAAAGCGATAAGCTTTCGATTAAATTTCCTTTCAAAAGAGCAACGATACTCCTTTGCATCCCACAACCGGGACAGTCGATATGAAAAAAATGCTTGACCGGACAAGGTAACAAAGGTATTTCCATCATTGATATCAGGGGGTATACAAAAATTACCGGTCTAAAATTAAGCGTAAAGCCTCTTCCGGCGTATTGGCCACAGCCCACATGTCGGCTGTTTTGTGAGGTAAAAAATGTTCCGCATCCATCTTTTGCAGTACTGCCAAAAGCAAATCATAAAATCCGGCGGTATTCAAAATAATTACCGGATTGACGTACAGCCCCAGCTGTTTCCAGGTGATAATTTCCATTAATTCTTCCAAAGTCCCGATACCGCCGGGCAAAGCGATGCAGGCATCCGATTGCTGCGCCATCAAACGTTTGCGTGTGTGCATGTCCGGCGTAACCGCAGGATCGTGAATATCGGGATGAAGCCATCCTCTATCAATCATAAACTGCGGAATAATTCCATAGACTTTCCCGCCTTTTCCCAAAACAGCGTCGGTGACGGCGGCCATCAGGCCGTTATTTCCCGCGCCGTTGATGCAGGCGATACCGAGTGCAGCCATTCGCTCGCCCAGGTCTTTAGCCGCCTCAAAATAAACCGGCGCAATTCCCTGACTTGAAGAAGCATAAACAGTTATTGTCATAATGATTAATGATTAATGATTAATGATTAATGATTAATGGTTAATGGTTAATGGTTAGCGATTAATCATTATTTTCGTGGTTTTAACGGTGGCGGTTATTAGCTTTATTATTTCTACGGCATCGGTATTGATACTTTCAAATTATTGATTTGTCAGGTATTCCGAAGCATATAGAAGTTCGAGCCAATATAATGATTCGTTTATTTCTTTTTGGGCAACGGCCATTTTATGAGCAAAGTCGGCTTTGCTTTCGCCAAATTCCGCCTCGCGTACCATTGCGCCAACCGCAGTCCCCGACCGCATCAGTTGCCTGCTCATTATAAATTCTTTCTTCTCTTCTTTCAGATATTGATATAATTTTACAATCCGCAAAGCAAAATCGAAACTCTTTTTTTTCAAAACATTCTCTTTCATCCCATTAATCATTAATCATTAACCATTAACCATTAATCATTATTTATTTGTATTCGTCCCAACTCTTAACCGGAATTTTATTCATATCCAGATAACAGAACGCCTGAATAAACGCCGAAGCGAGCCGTGCATTCGTAAACAGCGGAATATTGAAATCAATGGCGCCGCGGCGAATCTTGTAGCCGTTCGACAGTTCCCCTTCCGTCAGGTCTTTGGGAATATTGACAACCAGGTCGATTTGTTTGTTGCGAATCATATCAAGCGCATTCGGTTTGCCGTTTTCGCTGGGCTGATACACATGGATAGAAGGAATATGACTGTCCGACAAAAATTTATGCGTCCCTTCGGTGGCATAAACCGTATAGCCTTTTTCGCACAACAAACGGCAAGCGTCCAGCATATCGACTTTCGAGCGCAACGTTCCGCTGGAAATCAATACATTCTTCTTAGGAATTTGCATCCCTACGGACAGCATGGATTTCAGTACAGCTTCGTAATAATCATCGCCGATGCACCCCACTTCGCCGGTCGAAGCCATATCAACGCCCAGTACCGGATCGGCTTTTTGCAGGCGGGCGAAAGAAAATTGCGAGGCTTTGATTCCGACGTAATCCAAATCAAATTCGTTTTTACCCGGCCGTTCGACCGTTTCCCCCAGCATGATTCTTGTAGCCAGTTCGATGAAATTCAGTTTCAACACTTTGGATACAAACGGGAAACTCCGCGATGCGCGCAGGTTACATTCTATGACCTTAATATCGTTGTCTTTCGCCAGGAACTGAATATTGAACGGTCCTGTAATTTGAAGCGCCGAAGCAATTTCCCTGCCAATCCGTTTGATTTTGCGAACCGTTTCCACATAAAGCCTTTGCGGCGGGAACTGTATGGTCGCATCGCCCGAATGAACGCCCGCAAATTCGATGTGTTCCGAAATGGCGTAACCGATTACTTCGCCGTGGTCGGCCACCGCATCAATTTCTATTTCCTTGGCGTTTTGTATAAATTCGCTGACAACTACCGGATGTTTTTGCGAAACATTGGCGGCTAATTTCAGGAAACGTTCCAGTTCGGTCCGGTTGGAACAAACGTTCATCGCAGCGCCGGAAAGCACATACGAGGGCCGCACAAGCACGGGGAATCCTACTTCTTCCACAAATTTGTCGATGCCGGCAAGCGAAGTCAATTCTTTCCATCGCGGCTGGTCGATACCCAAACGGTCGAGCATGGACGAAAATTTGTGCCGGTCTTCGGCATTGTCGATGCTCGAAGCGGCTGTCCCCAGAATCGGGACGCCAGCACGGTCGAGCGAAAGCGCCAGATTGTTCGGAATTTGCCCGCCGGTGGACAAAACTACGCCGTGCGGATTTTCCATTTCGATAATATCCAGCACCCGTTCGCCGGTCAATTCGTCAAAATAGAGGCGGTCGCACATATCGTAATCGGTCGATACGGTTTCGGGATTGTAATTAATCATCACTCCGCGCCAACCGCGCCGGCGAATCGTTTCAAGCGCATTGACCGAACACCAGTCAAATTCCACGCTGCTTCCGATCCGGTAAGCGCCCGAACCCAACACGATTACGGAACGTTTGTCGCCTAAGTAATGCACGTCATTTTCCGAACCATTGTAAGTCAGATACAGATAATTGGTCTGTGCTGGATATTCGGCGGCCAGGGTGTCGATTTGTTTCACCACAGGAACGATACCGGCATGTTTGCGTTGCTCCCGCAAAAGCGCTTTTTTATCGGTAGCAATATCCGAATTTTCGTACAGGAGTTTAGTAATCTGGAAATCGGAAAAGCCTTTTTGTTTGGCTGTCCGCAACAAATCTTCCGGCAGTTCCTCTACTGAACTGTATTTCTCAATTTCTTTGGAACACCGGTAAATCAGTTGAAGTTTTTGGAGAAACCATAAATCAATTTTTGTCAATTCGTGGATGCGTTCGATGGAATAACCGGCTTCCAGAGCCTGTGCGATAATGAAAATCCGTTTGTCGGTCGGCTCGGCGAGCGCACGGTCAATGTCGTCCGTTTCCAAATCCTTATTTGCGACAAATCCGTGCATCCCCTGGGCAATCATCCGCAATCCTTTTTGAATCACTTCTTCAAAACTGCGGCCGATAGACATTACTTCGCCCACGCTTTTCATGCTCGACCCGATTTCCTGCGATACGCCCTGGAATTTCCCCAAATCCCAGCGTGGAATTTTGCAGACAATATAATCCAAAGCCGGTTCAAAGAAAGCGGTTGTTGTTTTTGTAACCGAGTTTTTCAAATCCTGTAACCCATGCCCCAAAGCCAGTTTGGCGGCAATGAACGCCAAAGGATAACCGGTTGCTTTCGACGCTAAAGCCGAAGAACGGCTCAGGCGGGCATTCACTTCAATCACCCGGTAGTCTTCCGAAGCGGGATCGAAAGCGTATTGTACATTACATTCGCCAACAATCCCGATGTGGCGGATAATGCGGATAGACAATTCCCGCAACTGGTGATATTCCCTGTTGGTGAGGGTTTGGGAAGGAGCGACGACAATACTTTCGCCGGTATGGATTCCCAGCGGATCGAAGTTTTCCATGTTACAAACCGTGATGCAGTTGTCGTATTTATCCCGAACTACTTCATATTCAATTTCTTTCCAGCCTTTCAATGATTTTTCAATCAATAACTGTCCGGAATAGTTAAACGCTTTTTCGGCCAAAACCCGCAATTCGCCGGGATTGTCGCAAAATCCGCTGCCCATCCCGCCCAGGGCGTAAGCCGCACGGATGATGACGGGATAACCCAGTTGTCCGGCCGCATCCAAAGCGTCGTCAACGGATTCGACAGCCACGCTTTTAATGGATTTGACGTCTATCTGGTCTAATTTTTTAACAAATAATTCTCTGTCTTCCGTATCAATAATGGATTGTACGGGAGTACCCAGTACCTGAACATTGTATTTCTCAAAAACGCCTGATTTGTAGAGAGCGACCCCGCAATTCAAAGCCGTTTGTCCTCCGAAAGAAAGCAAAATCCCGTCCGGTCGCTCTTTTTCAATAACTTTTTCTACAAAAAACGGGGTGACCGGCAGGAAATAAATTTTGTCCGCCACGCCTTCAGAAGTCTGTACCGTGGCAATATTCGGATTAATTAAAACGGTGGAAATTCCTTCTTCCTTCAAGGCTTTCAAGGCTTGCGAGCCGGAATAGTCAAATTCGCCGGCTTCACCGATTTTCAGGGCGCCGGAGCCGAGCAGTAAGATTTTCTTTACCTGTAAACACGAAGGCACGGAGACACGGAGACACGACGTTTTATCTTCATTGTTTTCTTTGTGCCTTTGTGCCTTTGTGCCTTTGTGTTTATCAATAGATTCAACAAACAAATCAAACAAAAACTCCGTATCGGTAGGCCCCGAAGCCGCTTCGGGATGGAACTGTGCGGAAAACCAGGGCATCGTTTTGTGGCGGACGCCCTCGTTGGTGTTGTCGTTCATATTGGTGAACAGGACTTCCCATTCTTCCCCCAGCGTATCGGTATCTACGGCATAACCGTGATTTTGCGAGGTGATGAAACATCGGTCGGAACCAGCCATTCCGACCGGCTGGTTATGGCTGCGGTGTCCGTATTTCAGTTTGAAAGTCAAGGCGCCGCCAGCTTTAGCCAAAAGTTGATTCCCCATGCAAATACCGAAAATCGGTTTGCCCGTTTCCATGGCTTTACGAATATGATTGACGGTTATTTCACAATGGTCGGGATTGCCGGGACCGTTTGAAATAAACAGCCCGTCATAGTCCAGGGTATTGAAATCGTAATCCCAGGGAACGCGGATAATCGTTACATCCCGTTTCAACAAGCAACGAACGATATTGTGCTTGACGCCGCAATCGACCAGGACAATGGTTTTGGAGCCGTTGCCGTAGCGGAGGACGGTTTTGCAGCTGACGCGGGCGACGAGGTTTTCGGTACAGGGTGAAAGGTAAAAGGTACAAGGGGAACCCTCCCCTGTACCCTTCACCCTGTACCCTTCACCCTGTACCTTGTCCCCTTCCCCCTGTACCTCAATCCTCCCCTGCATCGACCCCTTTTCCCGAATAAGTTTAGTCAGAGCGCGGGTATCCACGCCGTAGATGCCGGGAACTTTATGCTCTTTCAGCCAGTCGCCCAAACTTTTACGGGCATTCCAATGACTGTATTCGTGGGAATATTCGGAAATAATTAAACCGCTGACCTGAATCTTTTCGGATTCGTAAAATTGCGAAAGCCCGTTAATGATATTATCTTCAGGAACGCCGTAGTTCCCGACCAGGGGATAAGTTACTGTAAGAATTTGTCCGGAATAAGAAGGGTCTGTCAGGCTTTCCGGATAACCTACCATTGCAGTATTGAAAACGACTTCGCCGGCAGCAGCGGATTCATAACCAAATGAATAACCATCGAAAGTCATTCCGTTTTCCAATACCAAAACAACTTTTTTGTCCATAGATTTTGAAAAGGAAATTTTATTGCGCAAAGGTATGAAAAAATTCTTTATTTTATGATTTTTGGGGAGTGTCTTTCAGGGCAAACGCATCTTAATTCGTTAGGATTTTCAATAAATAATTATTATTCCATCCGGCATCGAGTCTTTTTCCTTTCACACTTCTCTTTTTTGACTGTTCATGTTTGATGAGATT
>JAIRNV010000056.1 GCA_031257875.1 Dysgonamonadaceae bacterium | reverse complement strand
TGTATCTTTACCCATCGTTGTAATGTTTTTTTCCTTCAATTACAAATTTACAACGATGGTGGCTAACCGGTATACGGTTAGCCTCTTTTTTGCGAAAAATTTAGTCGGTCAGTAGTGATTATTTTTTTTTTTTACTATGATATAACACCCTCAAAATCAATAAATATTCATCATCTATTCATATTTACTCACTCATGTTACGCACCTCACGCAATGACTGGCAAAACCTGACGCCGTAAGGCGTCGCCTAATGTCGTCAACTTAAGGCTCGGTGTTTAGTTCACTTCCGCTTTTTCTTACAGAGAAATTTCATAAATTTAACTCTTTATTTTGAGAATGCAAACTTAAGGATCGGTGTAGCGTGAACACTACGTCGAGCCTGAGCAACACCGGTGCAAAATTCAACGGGCAATATGCTTTTGCTTTCGACATGCGTTCAATGTAAAGGTAAGAAATTTATTGACTGTCGGTGGAATGATATTCCGCAGGGCGCCTGAAACGGACTGCTTGTAAATTTCATGATTTTCACGCAATTTTGCAGTCAATGATAGACTATGGCGCCATAGAACGGATTCAGTCGGCAACCCAAATTGTAGAAGTGGTTTCCGATTTCCTAACCCTTCGGAGACTTTGTTATTTTTTGTAAAAACCAAATACCAAACAATATTACTTTTCGCAAAGCAATATGCAGAGCAAAGAAAAAAGCAACTATCTAATATTCAGATAATTGCTTTTTGCTTTGTCGGGGTGAGACGATTCGAACGTCCGACCACACGCCCCCCAGACGCGTACTCTAACCGGGCTGAGCTACACCCCGCTCTTTATAACGGCTGCAAAGATAAAACATTTTTTTTATATATCCAAGATTTTTTTTAGACGGTTGGGTGCACAGATTGTTGCACCCTGTCATTTCCTCGCAGGCGGGAAATAACGTTCGGCGGAGACAATCCCGTGATAATCCGTACGCTTTTACGTGGGATTCCTGCTTTCGCGGGAATGACAGAAAACGGAAAATATGCCGTTTTGTCTGTTAAACAGCGTTAAGACTTGCGTCTTTCCGGTTAAATAGTTTAAAATATATGCTAAATACATGTTCTGCACGTTATTTGTAGTGATTGAACTAAAAAAATTTTATTAAAAACAATTTGAATATGAAAATTACTTGGAAATTATTATTTGGTCTTATTTCGGTAAGTTTGCTTAGCGCTTTTATCGCTGTCGGAACTTATTCACACCTGAATAAAAATAAGGGAACAGTTTATGCGGAACCTTTTAATCAGGGGAATTTCCAGGCGGTAGGCCTCGCTAACGCCGCCGAAAATACCGATTTTACAAGCGCCGCCGAACAAAGTATCAATGGCGTAGTCCACATCAAATCAATCGCCAATCTGAATCCTTCCGACAGGCAACAGAGGGAGTATTTCGACCCTTTCGAGTTTTTCTTCGGAGGAGGTGGAAACCGGTATTATCAACGCCAACCCCGTGTAGGCTTCGGTTCGGGCGTGATTATTTCTACCGACGGGTATATCGTGACCAATAATCATGTGATTGACGGCGCCGACGAAATCGAAGTTACAACCAACAGCGACAAGACTTACAAAGCCAAATTGATCGGACGCGACGAAGCAACCGACGTCGCTTTGCTGAAGATTGACGGAAAAGACTTTCCTGTTATACCGTTCGGTGATTCTGACGCTTTGAAAGTCGGGGAATGGGTTTTAGCCGTAGGCAATCCGTTCAACTTAAGTTCTACGGTTACAGCCGGAATCGTAAGTGCAAAAGGAAGGGGAAATATTTCGCTCGGTTCCAGTCCCCGTAATCCTAACGGCAACAGGCAGGGACAGGTTACGCAGCAAAAAATCGAATCATATATTCAAACCGATGCTGCCGTAAATCCGGGAAACAGTGGGGGCGCTTTGGTAAATACCCGTGGCGAGTTAGTTGGAATCAATACCGCAATTTACACTGAAACAGGAAATTATATAGGATACTCTTTTGCAATTCCCATTAGCATTGTTAAAAAAGTCGTTACCGACATCAAGCAATACGGTACGGTTCAAAGAGCGTTGTTAGGTGTGAGCGTTACCGAATTGTCGGTATTAAAAGAGACGGATCCCGATACGTTTGACAAATTGAAAGTGACTGAAGGCGTTTACGTCGGTGGATTTGCTTCCAACAGTTCCGCGAAGAAAGCCGGAATCGAAACCGGAGATGTTATTACCGCCATTAACGGTACGAAAGTAAGAACCTTTGCCGACCTGCAAGGCCAGTTGAGTCGCTATAATCCGGGAGATAAGGTAAATGTTCAGGTTCAACGCGGAAATTCCGAAAAGACTTTCAAAGTTGAACTGAAAAATGATCAGGGAACGACGGAAATCACAAAATACCAGTCGCCTGAAGATATTTTAGGCGCATCATTCAAAGAATTAAGCAGGGAAACCAAAATGCGGATGGGAATTAATTTCGGAGTGGAAGTTACCGGTTTGTCGGACGGAAAACTGAAAGCCGCCGGAATCAAAAACGGTTTTATCATTTTGACGGCTAATGAAATACGTATCTCTACTTCCGGGGAATTGATAAAAATCGTTCAATCGGTTTTGAGACAGGAACCTGACAATAGAGGTCTGTTTATCCGCGGATTCTATCCGAGTACCAAAAAGGTAGAATACATCGCCATAGATTTGAACTATTAAGGGGCATATTTCAAATTGTCGCAGTCTGTCATTCCCGCGCAGGCGGAAATCCCACGCAAAAATGTGCGGAACATCATGAGATTCCCGCCTGCGCGGGAATGACAGTGGGGTTTTAGATAGTGACAATTTGAAATGCACTCCTATTTAAAGTTTGCTTTTTTGAACTCTAAAAAATTATTATTAAAAAAGTAGCTGTTTTATTTTCATATCTTAAATAAAATAGCTACTTTTGCAAGTTTTTTAGTACTCTCAGACTAAATTTTATTGAATGAGGCAGTTAAAAATTACCAAATCAATCACCAATCGGGAAAGCGCTTCTTTGGATAAGTATCTTCAAGAAATTGGACGTGAAGACCTTATTACCGTAGAAGAGGAAGTCGAATTGGCGCAAGCGATTAAGAGAGGCGACCGTGCTGCTTTGGAAAAATTGACACGCGCAAATCTCCGTTTCGTCGTATCTGTTGCAAAACAGTATCAAAATCAAGGGTTAAGCCTTCCGGATTTAATTAACGAAGGTAATCTGGGTTTGATAAAAGCAGCGGAAAAGTTTGATGAAACACGGGGTTTCAAATTTATTTCTTATGCAGTTTGGTGGATCCGGCAATCTATTTTGCAAGCCTTGGCCGAACAGTCGAGAATTGTACGTTTACCGCTGAATCAGGTGGGTTCTTTGAACAAAATTACGAAGGCGTTTTCCAAGTTTGAACAGGAACACGAACGCCGTCCTTCTCCCGAAGAACTCGCTGAAGCATTAGACATTCCGGTAGACAAGATTTCGGATACGCTTAAAGTTTCGGGCCGTCACATCTCGGTGGATGCTCCTTTCGTAGAAGGCGAAGACAACAGTTTGCTCGACGTGCTGGTCAATGAAGACGCACCGATAGCCGACCGTTATCTGATCAACGAATCGCTTTCGAAAGAGATCAACAGGGCTTTATCTACGCTGAGCGACCGTGAACGCGACATCATTAAGATGTTCTTCGGAATCGGCTCACAAGAGATGACGCTGGAAGAAATCGGTGATAAATTTGGTTTAACTCGAGAACGGGTACGGCAAATTAAAGAAAAAGCAATCAGACGATTGAAAACAAGTAACAAAAACGACTTGTTAAAAAGTTATTTAGGGTAAAAATCCCTTACGAAAAAATTCCCCGAAACAGAATATTCAAATGGGGAAAAAGCTCCCGAGAAATCCGGAGCTTTTTTATTTTCTTAAATTGTTCTTTTCGCCTAATTATTACTTACTTGGCTGTAATTTTTTGGATAAGGCAAAGCGGCTGATAAACAGCGTTATATCGGAATCAGTTTCAGGAAAATAAATTGAGCCGTATAGTCGGTTCACCTGTTTCGCAGAAAATACCTGAACAGACATTGTAAAAAATCCGTTTCCCCGGATAGAATCGCGCCGCACAATCGCAGTATCCTGACATTGAACGCAAAACGTTACTACCGGCCGAATTTCCGGCGGAAGTCCTAATACGTTGAACCGTAAATCATAAACGCCGTTAGATTCATGCAAAGTTGTGTCGGCTTGAAAAGCATACACATTTTGGGGAATATCTGTTTCCCGCAAGAAAAAAGTTTGGTTTTTGACCGGATACCGGATAGCGGTTTCTTCCGCAATCAGCATTTCTGGATTTTCGAGTTGTTGGGTTTTCAGGTCTTCGGTCATTTTCGCATAGCGTTGGATAATTTTCTCATTCACTTTAACATATTGTTCCAAATTATCGGAATACCACACCAGAGAAGAATCAAAATCCGCTTGTGTAATCTCATGTTTCCGAAGGACAGCGTTTAATAAACCATGTTTTCGCGCAGAATCCGAAAAAACGCCGTGATTATTGTCCATTTCGGCTTGGGCTATATACATGTCAAACAACACGGCTTCCATCTTTTTGTCGGATAAAACATGGAACGGACGATTGTCGCAAGCAGAGAAAAAAGCGGACAGAAAAAGGAGTGGAATCCAATATTTAATCTTCACTATCTTTCTTATTTTCAAAACTTAAAGAAAAATCTTTCCGGTAAAATAACATCAAAACAACTGCCCCTACACTGATAGAAGCATCGGCAAAGTTAAAGATATATCTGAAAAATTCAAATTCGCTTCCTCCCAGAAAAGGTATCCAGGAAGGCCATGTGAACGAAAAAAACGGGAAGTAAAACATATCTACGACTTTCCCGTGCAACCAAGCGCCGTATCCTCCTTCCGGCGGGAAAAGAACGGCGATTTGCGCCGGAGTGCTTTCGCTGAAAATAATGCCGTAAAAAATACTATCCACAATATTTCCGGCTGCTCCGGCGAATACCATGGATACAAACAAGATATAGGATAATTTGAATTTCCTTTTTATTAATTGACAAATGTAATATGCTATTGCAACTATGGCGATTATCCTGAATACAGATAAAAATAATTTACTCGTTATTTCTATCCCCATCGCCATTCCGCTGTTTTCGATAAAACGGATGTTAAACCATTCGGTAATAGAGATATTGTCAAACAAAGCCATACTCGTTTTGACCTTGATTTTGATAATTTGGTCAATAACCAGGATGAGCAAGATGACTGCAATGGCCCAAAAGCCTTTCTTTGACGAACTCATTGACTTATTTTTGACTTTTTTTAGCTTCGATACTCAAAGTAGCATGGGGAACGGCACGTAATCTTTCTTTAGGAATCAATTTTTCGGTCTCCCTGCAAATACCGTATGTTTTGTTTTCTATACGAATCAATGCAGCCTGTAAATTCTGGATAAATTTCATTTGCCGCTGCGCCATGCGACCGGCTTCTTCTTTCGAAAGCGTAGCTGCACCTTCTTCCAACACTTTGAAAGTCGGTGAAGTATCGGTAACGTCATTTCCGTCTACATTCATAATCGTTTCTTTCAACAATTCATAATCACGTTTGGCCGCATCTAATTTTTCCATGATTATTGCTCGAAATTCTTCCAATTCAGCATCCGAATATCTTGTTTTGTCGCTCATATATTTAATTTTTTTATAATGTGCTATTTTTGAAAGCCCAAAAGTAATACTTTTTTCTGAGATAGCAAATATCGTAATCGGAGTATCAATTCTGATAAAAGGTACGCAGAAAGGAGCTATTACAGACGTCGACGGGAATTTCTTCTAGTGCCGTTTTGGTAGCAAGTTACATCGGCTATCAGGCGAAAGAGGTGTCTGTAAACGGCAATAGTCAGTTGAATATTGTGCTTGAACCTGATGCGAATATTTTGCAGGAGGTAGTGGTAACCGGTATGACAAAAATTGACAAACGGTTGTTTACCGGTTCTTCCGCACACTTGCAGGCGTCTGATGTGAAAATTGACGGTATTGCCGAAGTGAGCCGCGGTTTGGAAGGACGTGTAGCTGGCGTATCGGTCGTAAACGTATCCGGTACTTTTGGAGCTACTCCCAAAATTCTGATTCGCAGAGTCACCTCTATTTCCGGCGATTCACAACCTTTATGGGTCGTGGACGGCGTGATTATAGAAAATGTAGTTGAAGTAAGCGCCGACCAGATTGCTTCGGGCGATGCCGAAACTGTTTTAAGTAGCGCCTATCCGACCCACAATTTTGTTTATACTATACTTGGTCATAATATGAGAAATATTTATTGTCTTTGCACTCAAAAGACGACTATGGAAAAAGTAGAATTTACAGAAGAAGATTTGCGTGCTCTGCACTGCGAGCGTTTTCATCATCCTCATCCTTGAGTAATGCTCAAGATGGAACAAGATGGAAGTAGTATATTTGAAGTGCAAAGGTTATGGAAATGTTGGAATAAGCGATATTACAGGTGTTTGTGGAAACACCCTGCGCAAGTACGTAAAACAGTTTTCCGAGTGCGGCATTGCCGGATTGAAGGAGGTAAATTTTAATCGACCCAACAGTGATT
>JAIRNV010000053.1 GCA_031257875.1 Dysgonamonadaceae bacterium | reverse complement strand
CTTCTGCCTCTCCGGACTCGCCGCCTGGTCAACATCGTCAAACGAGTTCTGCTGAAAGTATACCGAATCAAGGAATTCACCCTTTAGGTATATGATAAAGTCCTCTATGCTCGTGCCTTCCTCGCCGACAACCTTCATCATCTGCTCAACCTCTATGCCGCGGGCAAGTATCCTCCTGCCGTAGTTTACCTTTTCGTTTGCGATGATGCCGCCGTATTTGGACCACGAATCGAGCGGGTGTATCGCCGGATACTTGCGGGCGTCGCTCCTCTCGCGGGAAAGCCCGTGGAACGCGCCGACAACCTTCAGCGTGGCCTGCGTTACAGGCTCCTCGAAGTTGCCGCCCGCCGGAGACACCGTGCCGCCTATAGTTATAGAACCCTCGCCGCCGTCCCGCAGCCGCACAATGCCCGCCCGCTCGTAGAAGCCGGCTATCGTCGATTCGAGGTACGCGGGAAAGGCTTCCTCGCCGGGAATCTCTTCAAGGCGGCCTGACATTTCACGCAGGGCCTGCGCCCAACGGCTCGTAGAGTCGGCCAACAGCAGCACGTTGAGCCCCATCTGCCTGTAATACTCGGCAAGCGTTACGGACGTGTACAAGGACGCCTCCCGCGCCGCCACAGGCATAGAAGAGGTGTTGCATATAATTATAGTCCGCTCCATCAGCGGTTTTCCTGTTTTAGGGTCTATCAGTTCAGGGAATTCTTTTAATACCTCGACAACCTCGCCGGCACGCTCGCCGCAGGCGGCTATGATCACTATGTCAACATCGGCGTTCTTGCTCGTACAGTGCTGCAGCACCGTCTTACCGGCGCCGAAGGGTCCTGGAATACAGTACGTGCCGCCGCGGGCGACGGGAAAGAACGTGTCAATAATACGAAGCTGGGTAACCATGGGTTCGCCCGGTTTGTAACGCTCCTCGTAACAGTCAACGGCGCGTTTTACCGGCCAAAAAAAACTCATGCTCACCTTCGTAAGCTCGCCTGCCTCGTCCTCCAGCTCGGCTATCGTGTCCCGCAGCTTATAAGAACCGGCGGCGGCAATGATTTTGACCGTGTAAGCCTTGTACATATTGAACGGAACCATGATACGGTGCCTGAAAACACCTTCCGGCACAGTTCCCAGACAATCGCCGCGCAGAACGACATCCCCTGCCTTCACCGCCGGGGTGAACTCCCATGCCTTGTCAAGCGGCAGCGGATCAAGGTAAACGCCGCGTTCAAGGAAGTAACCCGTCTCTTTTGCCAGCCTAGGCAACGGGTTTTGCAGTCCGTCAAAAACCTGTCCCAAAAGCCCCGGCCCCAACTCTATCGCAAGCATATTCCCGCTAAACTCGCACGAATCGCCTACCTTTATGCCCCGTGTCATCTCGAAGACCTGCATGGAGCATACATCACCGCGTATGCGGATTACCTCGCTCTTTAACTTTTTGCCGCCCGTGTGGATGAATCCAACCTCGTTCATGGAAACTTGCCCGTCGAAGCGGATATTAACCATGTTGCCGTTTACCGCGGCCACTATACCTTTTGTTCCAATCATTAACTATCTCCTGTCGCTCCTACGCCCGGAGCGTTTTCCATGATAGATGCGTATAAAGTTTTATATTCGTCAAAACCTTCTTCCGTCTTGAAAGCGGCGCGGCGCTCTATGAGGAGGAGCTTGAGCATATAAGCGTAAACCGCGTTTACGCCGAAGTAGGCGTTTTGCTGTAACCGTTCTACGGCCTCCCAGCGTCCCTTATCCAAAAAAAGTTCCGCCTCAAGCGGGTTATCCATAGATACGGCGGTTTTCGCCTGATTCTCCGCGTCCATATCCCAATGTTCCACCGGCGGGGCGTCCGTTTTCAGCCGTGCGGCGCGAAGCTGCGCCATCGCGTGAATCAATGAGCGTTCCCGCTTGCGCCACTTGTCTATAAAGGCCGAATCCACCGCTCTGAACGGCTCGGCCTCATCATGTATCCCGCAGACGCAGTATTTTAATAGTTTAAAATCTTTTCGCATTAAATACTCACGGCACAGTCCCGTAAACTCCGCGGAGCTTATAGACGGCATCTGCCCGTACCTGAGGTATGGCAGTTGGGCTATTAAAAAATAATACACCGTTTAATTTCCTTTGGCTTCGTTTTTAACGATTTCGGCAAGGCGGGGGTTAAGGTATGTGGAAAGCGCCCCGGCAACCGCCTCGTCTGAGAAATCGTAGTAGGCGGAGCCGTCTTTTAGCGATATGCGGAAGCCGGCGGCAAGGTTTTTGCCCGCTTTTATTTCGAGTCCTTTGGCCATTTCCGCCTGAAGTGCGGAGCTGGCCCAGCTTTCCAGCGATTTAAGCTGGTTTTCATTCAAAACCACGTCAACGGTTTCTTTGCCGGAGCTTAATCCTTTGACAACTTCCGGGATAATGGTCTTCAGTGTATCATCGCTAAAAGCCGCCTGTGTATTTTTTACAATGATTCTGTTCAATGCAGCCTCAATTTCGCCTTTGAACGATAGGATCAGGTTACGCGCCGCCTGCCCTATCGCCGCGGTAGCCGCTTTCTCAAAGCGTTCCGCGGCCTCTTTTGCCTTTTCCACAGTAGCGGCGGCCTCTTTTCCGGCGGCCTCAATTATACGCTTGGCCTCCGCCTCCGCGTCAGCCTTTATACGGGCAGCCTCTCCGGACGCCTGCTCGATTCCGTCTTTTTTTATTTTTTCGATAAATTCTTGCAGTTGTATATCCATAAGTTCCCCTTTTCCGACTGGTATCGGTCTATAAAATACGATGTCCTACTATAAGTAAACTTCTACTTTCCAAAAAAGTCAAGCAAACTGTTACGCTTTCAGCGTATCGGCGTTTACTTTTCGGTACAGGTGTCTGACACCATGCGAAACGTCCGGGGGATTCGGCCTGCCGGCGAGTGAATAGTAACATAGTTTGCAGGCGGGGGTGAAGGTAACGACGATCAACACGCTGAATTGGAGGTTTCCGCCCGTGATGCCCGTGATGCCTCAAAACAAAACCTAGCCGAAAAAGCGGATGCCTCAAAACTAAAAACCTAGCCAAAACTATACTGGTTCCACAGGAGAGTGGAACAAATGAGGTTAGGGATGAAGACGAGACGAGAGATTTATGAGGCGCATTTCAGGCGCTACCAGGAGGCGGGGAAAAGCGGTAAGGGCAAAATCCTTGACGAACTGGCGGGAACCACGGGGCTGAACCGGGACCACGGCGAAACCTTGTTTCGCACGCTCATGTGCTGGCAAGCTGCGGGAAGAAGCGGAAGGGTGAGGATGAGGGGAACGGCGGTGTTCCAAAAGCCCGCCGGTCCCGAAAGGAGCGGGAGCCGGGGAAGCGGGGCGGGAGACCGCCTGCGTATCAGGACCCGTTGTTCATACGGGTGTTGACCCGGATCTGGGATGATCACGGGCGGCCCTGCGGCAAGCTGTGCGCTGCCATGATCCGGGGCATGATTGACTTTCTGGTCTCCTGGAAAGAGCCGGACTACGGTATCACCGACGAACTGAAAGTTCTGCGGGTAAGGATAAGCGGAGCGCAGATAGACCGGCTGCTTGCCCCGGCACGGAAGGCACTGGAACTGCGGGGGGTAAGCACGACCCGCGCGGCGGGAGCGTCACTGCGTTCCCAGGCGCCGGTACAAACCCTCTTTGACCGGAAAGGTAATTATTTATTCCGATAATCTATGACATTACCACCGTAAGAATCCACGCCAAAAATGGTTTCTGTCTTTTCGAGCAGTTCGTTTTGTTCTATCAGGAGTAAATTATACTCTCTTTGAAAGGCTATTTTTCCAGTGGCAATTTCTTTTAATGCTTCCTGATGCCGCGCTTCGGCTTCGGCTATTTTGCCGGTAATGGAAGAGACAAGCCCGAGCGCCGCTCCTACTGCCGCACCGACAGGGCCAAAAGCAGCGCCTGCCTGTGCGCCCTGCATGGTAGAATTGGCAGCGTCCATGACAGAAGATATGCCGTCTGCTATCTGTCCGAATATTTCACTTCCTGAAAGTTCGCCGATGTTCCGCAATGAACCGGCAAACATATCGGTCATTGCGGTTACGGATTTAAGCCCGTCGGAAATCATCGACAGCCCGTCTTCCATATCCGCCTGCCCTCCGGATGAAAATACTTTTTTCAGGCCTGACGACATTTTTTTGAATGCGCTTTCCGATTTGTCGGCGGTATTGTACAGTTCCCGAATGCCTTTTTTTATGGCCGCCAGTTTTTCGGGTGATTTTGCCCATTCGGCATTCAACTGCTTGAACTGCGCTTCGGTTTTGATTCCATACAGGACAGCTTTGCCGGCATCCCAGTCGCCGCCGGTAACAAAATCTGCCATAGCTTGCGCCTGTGCAGCTATTTCGCGCATTTGGGCGGGCGTTTTTTTCGCCATATCGTCGAAAAGCGTTTCGATGGATGTTTTCGTGCGGGAAAATTCATTGTCAAGTGTCGCGAGGGCTTCGGTCATCTGCCGCTTCAATTCATCCGCATGCGCCTGAGTAATGCCGTTTAACAGATTGCCGTTTTCATCATGCATCGCCGTCAAATCATCCGTAAATTTCTTTTCGGTTGAAATACGTTTGGCGGCATAGTCCTCGTACTGTTTTGCCATCTCTTCCATAAGTTCCCTGTTTTGCCCGGAGTTAACAGTATCTGCCGTTGAGCGCATACCGGAAAGCACGGCTTTCTGTTCCTGCGGCAATTGCTCTTCGGTGGCAGTCGCAGGCGTGAACGTGCCTTTTTTGCCCGCCTTTTCCCATTGCCGGCGCTCGGCTTCCTGCTGTTTTTCCACAAGTTCCCGCGCGTAGATGTCCACTGCGAGAAGTTCTTTTTCATGGTTGATTTCGACCTGCTTCCTGCTTTTGGCAAATCCGTCCCTGTCAATATCAAGCAGGGCCTGCAGGTTTTCAAGTTTTTTCTGACGGAGTTCCAGCGTTTCCCTCGCCGCATCGTTGGCTATCTTTACGGAAATGTCGGCCTGTTCCTGCGCAGTTTTGGCGGCATCGGACATTCCTTTGCTGCCTTTCTGCATGGCGTATTTATCAAGCTGTTTTTGCGCTTCGGCAATTTTTTTTGTTTCGGCTGTCCATTTAGCCGTACCCTGTTCCGATACGTCCATTGCTTCCAGAGCGGATTCAGCCGTTTTTTTTACCTGTTCCCAGTAATCTTTGTTTTGAACAGACGGTTTTGTCAGTTCCTTTTCTGCGGCCTTTTTGACGGATACAATATCATGATATATTTTGCTCCACTTCTTTTCATCTTCCTCAAGGCGTTTTATTTCAGCGGACAAAAGGTTTTTCGCATCATTGCGAATGTTTATTTCCACAGCCGAACCGCCCCTTTCCCTGTCGAGGTTATTTAACCGCTCCCTTTTATCGTCTATTTCATATTTGATTTTCACAACCCTGTCGAAGGCATTTCTGCGGCTGTATTTTTCCTCCTCTTCGTTCAACTGTTTTTTAAGGGCGGTTTCATCCTTTATTTTTACGGCCAGATCATCCATGTCTTTAAAAATGCCGGGATACAGACTCATAAGTTCTTTCATTGCCCGGATATGCGCCGCTTCTGCTGCTGTTTCGTCCTTTATTGCAGTTACCAGTTCTACTGCCCTGTTTTTCCGTTCGGTTGCCTTTCGGTTATATTTTTCAAGTTCATCATTTACCCTTTTCAAAGCCTTTTCTTCTGCCGCTGTACTGTCCCGCAGCGCCCAGATGGCAGCGGTCAGTCCGACAGCAGCAGTGGCAACCAGAACGAACGGGTTTTTCATCATCGTAGCGGTTAATGCTTGAAATGCCTTGTTTGTCCTTGCCAGCACAACCCCCAATTGCATTTGCGAAGTAGCAAATGACTGGGTGGCAAAATAATTAACAATTAAAGCCGCCCGATAGGATCCATATGTGGCTATTAATCCGACCAGCACTTTGCCGACCGTTTCGTAATTCTCGACAAGCGAAGTTGCCAGTTTATAGCCGCCCGAAATAATGTCCTGCTGTTTGCTTCCGATTTCATTCAATGTCGTTTGAATGGCATCTTCAAACTGCGCTTTGACGCCGGCAAGTCCCTCGGCCTGTTTTTCGGTCATCCGATAAAACAGCCCGCCCTGAGCCGTAGCGGAGCGGAACGCCTCCTTAATCATATCTACACTGACAGCTCCGTCATCCATTGCCTGCGTAACCTCCTGCAGAGTTTTACCAATGGTGCGGGCGATTTCCACGAGCGGGTTAAACCCGGCTGTCGCCATCTGCCGAAGATCCTGGGATATTACCTTTCCAAGCGAAGACATTTGGGAAAACGCTAACAGCAGGGACTGGAATTTTTGAGAACTGCCCATTGAAACATCGCTTATCTGCTTTATAACATCAACGGTTTCTTCCGCCGAAACATTAAAGCCCATCAGCATCTGTGCCCCGGATGTAATATCGCCGAGACTCAGGGGGCTTTTTACGGCGACATCCTTCAGTTCCGCGAGCATCCCTGCCGCCTTTTCTTCGCTTCCGGCAAGGACGGAAAATGACTTTTCCGTCATTTCCATTTCAGCCCTTACGTCAATCAGGATTTTGCCGAACGCAATGGCTTTGTTCGCGGCAAAGACAGCCCCGACCGTCTTCGCTATTTTTTTCAGCGAAGCGTCCAGCAAACCGGCTTTCATCCGGATGCCGTCTATGCCGCCCGAAAGCCTGTCGTTCATCAAAAACTCTATTTCTACCGGTTTCATTTATAATCCTTTAATCTTGACTGAAACATTGCGGCTATGTCCTGCTTTTTGCCGGTTTTCTTCTTGCCGGCCGGCTTCGCCTTCACATAATGCGGAGCGTCGTACAGCATCATTTGCAGGGTTTGCAGATTAATTCCCCACAGGATGTATTTTACAGTCCATCCCGTGGCGGAGGCAATCTGCCATATAAATCCAAAGAGGCTATGGGAACCTTCGTACCGGTCCGTTAACTCCTCTTTCCTTCGCGGCTCACATTCATCGGATTCAACAGACATGTCTCCTCCAGTGATGCGATAATATTCTCGAAAGACTGTGTGCCCAGCAGCGAAACAAACGTCTCAAACAGGTTTTCCAGATAAATGTCTTCGACAAACCACATTAGAAACCACGCAACAGCGCCTGAAAACAGATACCCCGAAATCAGCCCGCGGCAAATACCGAGCGCGAGTATGCGCATCATCCTGCCGCCCTGTTCCGCGCGGAAACGCATACGCTGTTCCATCGTGTAAGCCCTGTATTCGGCGAGTGTAACACCCATTTCCAGATAAAGCCGGTCTATGCGCGTCTTGCTGCCCATTGTCGGGCGCTGCACCGTAACGCGCAATTGCACCGGCTTTTTCCGGAAAGGAATGCGGAACGTCTTCAAAGGCACGGAAATGCCGGTATCGAGGATCGCATCCGCCACTTCCGGCTCAATCTGAAATTTCCCGTTCATATCAACATTAATCACTAATCATTAATCATTAATCACTAACCGTTATCCCACTTCGGGAATATCCGAAATCGAATAGGGCGCAACTCCCGGAGCAGACTGCACGGGCGTCAGTTCGCAGTGGATTTTCGCCACCCCGTCCAGGCTCAGTTTACTGGTGGGATAGGCTACCAGTGTACAGGCGGGAATGTCAATCAAATGCCCGCTGTCAGTCAATATCTGCGCGTGTCCCCTTACCTGAGTAAGCGTAGACGGCGCTTCCCATCCGGTAACGGTTGTAACTTCTTCGACCGTTACAGACTTCGTTTTTCCACCCATAAGGAGGATCAGTTTCGCGTAGTCGATTTGAATCAGGTCGAAAGACGGCTTGATGCTTCCGTTTTTCTTCGGCAGAACCAGAACCGGCGAGCCTTTGACCTGCGTAGCGTTGATTTCCGTTACTTCGCCGGCCTGACCGCCAAGATCGAAACTGCCTTCTTCGATGTAACCTACCGATTCTGGAGTTCCGGTTACTGCAAACTTGAACTCCGCCAGTCCGTATAAATATTCCTGTGTCATGTTTTTTACTTTTTAAATTTTATAGATCCATCCGGATGAATAAGACCGGTGCAACCCGCCTGCGACTGCCCGCGACCGCCCTTGCTTACCGGGCATGTGTGCCGCCTGTGAATCTCCGCAGAGATTATTTCGCAGCCTTCCGGCGCGGCGGCGCAGCGGATTGACAGCCGTTCTTTGTTCATCATTCCTCAATTCTCAATTCGGCGAGACCGCGCCTGATAAGGTCGCCGGCGCGTTCGGCGTCAAACACCGGTGTGTCGCCGGGCGAATACTGCGTCTTGCCGTCGTACCTGTCCGCGAACGGACGCAGTACTGCCACTCTCACTCCTTCCTGTTCCGGCATTTTTACTGCCGTATCCGTCGCCTGTTTTTCCAGTGCGGCGGCCGCCAATTGGCCGGCAGCAGCCTTTGTTCCTTTTTTATTGCTCATATTAAATAAATTAAATGATTAATCACTGCAATCACATAAATCACATTAAAATCACGGTTCAGACTTACCCTGCCGTAGCAGCCTGCGTAAGAGTGATGTTCACCGATACGTCCGTATTAATCATTAGCGTCAGCGTCAGCGTTCCGCCCCTTACAGCAGATCCGTTGGCAGACGCCGTTACCGATATTCCCGCCGGAGTTTTGGTCACTGCGAAGCCTGTCGGAACGCTGCCGATCGTGTAGCCTTCGGTGGCTTCCACTTCCACCTCTTTTGTTTCACCCGCGGCAATGAAAGCCAGTGCCGACGGATTCACCGTGATGGCGGGATCAAGAGCGAATGCGCCGCCTTCACGCCAGTCCAGAGCGATAAATTCTTCACCGAAGCCAATGTTGGTGTCGCCTTTCATCAGCATTTTGAAAAAATAGTACTCGCTGCCGTTAGCCATCTGTTCGATGCGGATAACGTTTTCGTCGTTAGCGAGGGAAACGGCGGCAAAAAGGTTGCTTTCCAGCCCGTCGGAGCAAATCGTGGCAACGATAAGTCCCTGCGGCCAGTCGGTCAGGTCTTCAATCTGAATGCCCTTGTAGCGGCGAACATTTACCTCCGTAGCGTCTTTACCCTTGGATACAAGAGAGGTCAGTTCATCATCGTAAGTATCAAAATCCTCCACGCTCATCAGGATGCGCAGGTTCGGGTTGTGGCGCATCGTGACCGGAATCTTTTCACGCAGTTCTTTCAGCCTGCCGAGCATCGTGCCGGCAACCGTATATACCTTCACCACATCGGCGTCTTTTGCCGCCTGAGTGAGAATGCCGTCCATTAACAGCCGGTCGTCGGCGCCTTCTTCATACTCGCCGTTGATGTACTGAAATCCCAGCTCGTGCTGTACCTGTTTCAGAAGTTCCGCTATCAGTATGGACTGAATATTGGCGGGCAATTCCTGAAAAACAAGGTTTCCCTTCGGCTGGAAAGGCCGCCAGATATGTTCAAAAACTTTCGGCAAAAACGCCGTGTACACCATCATGTCGCGAGGCGTGAGTTTCTGTTCGCTGTACGTGAAGTCGCCTTTGGCGTCGCTGTTCTCCGGGTTGGAGGGATCGAAGCGCGGATGTTCCTTGCGTTTTTGCAGCATCCGGCTTGTTTTGATTCTTGGAATCGAAATTGAATCCAGGACCTGCGGAATTACATGAATCAGTCTTTTTTCAACCAACTCATTACCGGTAGCGGCGAGAGTAAGCACATGCTCCTGAAACTCGCCCGAATAACTGTTTGTGTTAAATCCCTGTAAAGCCATAATTTACTTTTTGTTTTTAAGTTCTTCCTTCCTTTTTTCCCATGCTCCGCCGGCAGGTTCGCCCGGAGTGCCCAATTGATCCACAACCCGCTTTTTCTTCGGCAATGCCTCAATGACCGCCTTTGCGTTTTCAAAGTCATTGTCCAGTAGCGCCTGAAATGTCGGGCGCGTCTGCGCATTGATCCGTCCGTCCGCTTCGGCGGCGTTAAGCAGGTTCGTTTTGGCGGCGTCTGCCTCCGCCTTCGCTTTGTCCTGAAATACTTTCAGTTCGCCGGCCAGTCGCGTAACATCGGCAGTCAGCCCCGGAACCTTTCCGGCTTCCGTTTCCAGCTGCCCGACAATACGCAGAATGTCGGCGTCCGTTGCCGCATCTTTGAACAGCGGTCTTTTTCTCAAGTCTTCAATGTTCATTTCTTTTTTGTTTTGTGGCTTCTTTTGAAGCCTGTTATTAAATAATTGATATATCTGTTCGGGAGTACTCTCTTCCGGGACAGGATTGGCGTCGTAGATGCCGTCGATAAATCCGAGCGACAGGGCTTCTTTGGCGTTTAAAAAATGGTCTTTCCCGTCGAAATAGGCATCACGGATTTCTTCTGCCGTTTTGCCGGTTTTTTTTGAGTACATTTCGCAAAGGGTAGTCTCCAGCGATTCCATTTCCTCAACGGTTTGCTTCAGGTCGTCTTTATTTCCCCAGCAGCCTCCGGAAACGCTGTGGAGCATCAACCGGGCGTACCTGCTCATCTCAACCGGTTTTCCGCAAAGAGCAATAACCGAAGCCATACTTGCGGCAATGCCGTCAACATAGATTTTGATGTCGGCCCTGCTGTTCCGTATGGCGTTGAAGATGGCAATGCCCGCATATACACTGCCACCCATGCTGTTTATTCTTACCTCTATCGTCCGGTATGCAGCTTCCGCCTCCTTCAGTTCCTGCACCATCTTTTTATCGGAGACCCCGTCCCCGTAGGTAGGACCGATATCACCGTACAGGAATACGGTTGCACTGCCGCTGCCCGAAGGAATTATATTGAAAAATTTTTTATTCATTCTGCTGTTTTTGTGGGCGCCGTTCGCCTGTTTGCGGCGCAAAATTGAAATAATTAAACAGGACTTCCAAATCGGAAAAGCATGATAACACTTTATGACGTTATGATAACGTCATAAAGTGTTATCATGCGGATTAAATTTTTCAGACTGCATTTTAAAGCCCAATTTTGTACCCGGAAACGCAAGGGGCGCGCCCATCGCGGTCGCCCCCGGATAAAACAAAACAAAATGGCTGATTTATCAATATCGCAAAAAAAGGACTGGGCAAAGCTGCTCTACACGAAAGAGAATCTTACGCAGGCGGAAATTGCCGACCGGGTGGGGGTTACGCGCGTTACGGTCAACAAGTGGATTAATGCCGAAAAATGGGAGATGCTCAAGGTTTCCATCACAATGACCAGTGAGGAGCAATTGAAAAACCTGTACCGGCAACTGGCGGAACTGAACAAAATAATTCTCGAACGCGAGAATAAAGCCAGGTATCCAATGCCTGCCGAAGCGTCCGTAATTAAAGAATTGACGGTATCAATCAGGAATCTTCAGACCGATGTGGGACTGTCTGAAATTACATCCGTATTCGGAGGTCTTATTCAGTTCCTCAGAATGCAAGATCCTAAACAGGTGCGAGAAATTGTGCCCATACTTGATGCTTATGTAAAATCAAAATTATAAACAATGGCAAAACAGCGATTAAAACCGAACGACAGGCAGGCTCTTAAATACTGGGATGAACTGGTCGCATCCATACGCAACAGTTCCGACGTCAATATGGAGGATACTCCTGCCGATATTGAGGCGCGCCGGAAACGGCTGGAAGCCGACGATGAAGCATGGTTCAGGTATTATTTCGACCAGTACTGCACCTGCGAAGCTGCCGACTTTCACCGGAGAGCAACCCGGCGACTTATGTCTAACCGCCGGTGGTATGAAGTCCGCGCATGGTCGCGCGAGCTGGCAAAGTCTGCCCGCTCCATGATGGAAATCAGTAAACTGGCGCTTACCGGGCAGGTGCGTAATGTATTGCTCATCTCCAACTCGGAAGACAATGCTATCCGGCTGTTATTGCCATTCATGGCAAACTTCGAGGAAAATCGCCGTATCGTTCAGGATTATGGCGCTCAAAAGAAACCCGGCGCATGGGAAGCCGGCGAATTTACCTGCTGGTGCGGTTGCTCCTTTCGAGCCATCGGGGCCGGACAGTCGCCGCGCGGAACGCGCAATAAGAATTACCGTCCCGATTTTATCCTTATTGACGATATTGATACGGATGAGGAATGCCGCAATCCCGACAGGATTGACAAGAAATGGAAGTGGCTCGAAAAAGCCCTGCTGCCCACCATGTCCGTATCGGGTAATTACCGTATTCTGTTTAACGGCAATATAATTGCAAAAAATTGCTGTATTAACAGGGCGATAGAAAAAGCAAAGACGATTCAGCATATCGGACACGCTGACATTATCAATATCCGTGACAAACACGGTAATTCCGTATGGCCGCAAAAGAACTCCGAAGCCGATATTGAGCAGTTCTTATCGCTTATCAGTACGCACGCCGCACAGGGAGAGTTTTTTAACAACCCTGTTTCCGAAGGCGAAATATTTAAGGAAATGACCTGGGGCAAAGTGCCGGCGTTGCAACGGTTCAAATTCCTTGTGATTTACGGCGACCCAGCGCCGGGCGAAAACAAAACCAAAAAAAGCAGCACCAAATCGGTATGCCTGCTTGGAAAACTCGGCGGCAAACTCTACGTGATCAAGTGCTTTCTTGACCGCGGATTAAACGCCGAATTTATAGACTGGTACGTGAAACTGCTGGAATACGTTGGCGGCAGGGTTACTGTCTATGCCTGGATGGAAAACAACAAGCTGCAGGATCCGTTTTTCCAGCAGGTATTTATGCCGATTGTCCGCCGAATCCGGCGGGAGAAAAACATATCGCTCCACATCCGCGGCGACGAAACAAAGAAAACAGATAAGGCTACCCACATTGAGGCAAACTTAGAGCCGTTGAACCGCGAGGGCAATCTCATCCTCAATGAAGCCGAAAAGGACAACCCCCACATGAAGCGGCTCGAAGAGCAGTTCAAACTCTTTACGCTTCGCCTGGATTATCCCGCCGACGGCCCCGATACGGTCGAAGGAGGAAATAGAAAAATCGACATTAAACTGCGCGACGCCGAACCGGAAAAAATCATCCCGCGTTCGGCCCTGCGCTCAAACAATAAAAACAGATTATGAGTCAATTTATTAAACTTACCGATTATGACGCCAGCATCCACAGAGAGATACTGGATGCACTCACAAGGGAAGATGAAGCCATTGTCGAGATATGTGAAGACAGGGCGGTTGCCACAATGCGCGGCTACCTGTCGCGCCGCTACGATGTGGATGCGATTTTTGCCGCCACCGGCGATGAACGCAATCAGCTCGTGCTGATGATGGCGCTCGACATCACTGTTTACCATGTCTTTTGCATCCACAACCCGCAAAAACTGTCGCAAGTCCGCAAAGACCGCTATGATCGGGCTATGGAATGGTTAAAACAGGTAGCGGACGAAGATATAAGCATCGACGGTGCGCCACTGTTGCCAGAAGAAGAACGGGCAAACAAAGCCACATTTTTAGTCCGGTCAAATCCCAAACGCACAAATCATTACTAATCATAAAAATCAAAAAAATCAAAGTCCGGACAATGAGCCGAAAAAAGAAAAACAGAATCAGCACCGGCGGCAACATGCCCCGTCCCGGACAGCCCTACCCGACAACGGTTGTCCTGACCCAGCCCAAACGCTTCGGAATCGATATAGCCGATTTCACAGCGGCGGTAAAAACATTTGAAAACGTCGATTATTCGCTTCGATACAAACTGTACGACCTTTACGCCGACATTCTTATGGATACGCACCTGTCGAGCGTACTGGACAAACGCGCGCTCGCAGTCCTTTCGTCCGACATTGAGTTTCGGAGAAACGGCAAACCCGACGAAACTGTTAATGAGCAAATCCGCTCTCCATGGTTCCGGCGGTTAATCAAAGACGTACTCGACGCGAAGTTCTGGGGATTCACGCTCTGCCAGTTCTACCGGAACGGCGAGTGGACAGATTACGACCTTATTCCCCGGAAACACGCCGACCCTGTGCGCCGGCTAATTATGTGCCGGCAGACAGACATTACCAGCACGTCGTGGGACGAATACGCCGACCTGCTGTTTGTCGGCAATAAGGATGATTTGGGATTGCTGGCAAAGGCTGCCCCCTGGGTAATTTACAAGCGGAATACAACTGCGGACTGGGCACAGTTTTCGGAAATATTCGGAATGCCAATCCGTGAATATACCTACGAAACGGACGATGATGAAGCGCGCCGGCGCACTGTCGAAGACGCACAGGGTACCGGAAGTCTTGCCGTTCTCGTCCATTCAAAGGACAGCACACTGGAACTGAAGGAAAGCGGGAACAAAACCGGAAGTGCGGATTTGTACGAAAGACTGTGCGAGCGCTGCAACAGCGAAATATCCAAACTGATACTGGGCAACACACTGACTACGGAAGCATCCGACAAAGGAACACAGGCGCTGGGGACGGTACACATGAAGGTGGAAAATTTGGTAGCGAAAACCGACAGGCGTTTCATACTGGACACGCTGAACTACGACATGACGGATATTTTCCTGTCTTTGGGAATAAACACCGGCGACGGGGAGTTTTGTTTTATTGAACCCAAAGACCTCAACGAAATAAAAGCAGAAATTGACATTCTTGCTACCTTAAAAAATACGTTCAATCTGCCAATTGATGACGACACTCTTTACGAAAAATCCGTTACAAAGAAGCCCGAAAACTACAACGAACTAAAAACACAGGTGCAAGCCGCACCGGAACCGCCCGCACCCCCAACGCCGCCAAAGAAAGAGCCGGAAAATGAACCGAACCCGCAGGAAAAGAAAAATTTTGCAAACCGGATAAAAAGTTTTTTCGTCCATGCCCCGCGCGACGGGGCAGCCTTAGACTGGTAATTAATGACCTTTATCGCAACGCGGCGCCGGCGACATCCGAATTTGTTTTTGACGGCGAAGTTTTAAAGGCTGCCCTCCTGCGAATTTACGAAAAGGATTTCAATCCGGTGACCGAACTCGAAGAAAACCTGTTTTATGAGTTCTGGAATAAACTGAACGGGGCAACCGACAAAGGATTCGGTGAAATCGCACCCGTTGATTATGATGCTGATTTTATTGAGGCTCTACGGCACAATAACGGCGTATTTTCCGCATTCAAAGTCCACCGCATGCAGAACGATATGGCAGCAGGGCTGCTCGACGAAAACGGCGAATTGAAAAGCTTTGAACAGTGGTTGAATGATGTTTTACCAATCGCCGACCACCAAAACCGCGTCTGGTTTCAAACCGAATATGACACGGCAGTGAAAAGAGCGCACCAGGCGGCGGAGTGGCGGCAGTTTGAAAATGAAGCGGACGACGCACCGCCCAACCTGGAATGGATTCAAACAACATCCGTCCATCCGGCGGAAGAACATGCCGCATTTTGGAGTATCCCGGTTATCCTGCCCATGGACGATCCGTTTTGGGACAGACACCGTCCCTGCGACCGATGGGGCTGTAAATGCCAGCTGCGGGCCACTGACAAACCGGCTACGCCGGCAAACAGGATTCCCGATGGCGGAAACAGGGATAAACCGTCGCCCGGACTGGACGTTAATCCCGCAAAGGGCGGGCAGATTTTCAGCGATTCGCACCCCTACAACCCGCCATCGTGCGCCGCCTGCACATTGCCCGGTAAAAAAGTTTTACTCAACCGTCCGACAGGTCGCCTGGCGTCGTTTTTCAATGCCGGCGCAAAAGGCAAAAAGGACTGTTACAACTGTTCGAGACCCGTTCAATTGATGAACGAAGCCCGTAAAAAAACGGAAGGGGCGAAAGCAACAAGGCAATGGGCAAAGGAAAATATTCAGGGTACAACCGTCAAACATTTCATATTTGAAAAAGAAATACAAATATCCGGCGGGGGTATCCGCGAATTTACCAATCAGCCGCACAAGCATTTCTTTGAAAAGAATGATTTGTTAAAAGATTTGCAGGGGCTATTCAATTCCAAAACTACAATTTACAGGGGAATAACAGCGTGGAAAGGCAGGAAATCGCATATTTTTGAGATTACGCTCATGGGTGAGAAAAGTTATATTATCGCTAATGAGATTAAAGGACAAGGAGTACTCCTGTATGGCATTACCGAAAGCGATAAAGTATTGGACGAAATAATTAAGCCCTGAACCTGTTTCTCGGAACTACAATCCGAGTCAGCATCCAAGGCTTAACCTTTTAATGGTACAAAGTTACAATTTATTTTTTTATTTACAAGCGTTCTTTGGCATTTTTTTTGTCATTATCTTACGCCTCCTGTTTGCCGTTCAACAAAAGGTCTATCAGTTCCGCACGGTTGCATGGCCGGCGGTTGGCTTCGCGAAGGATGTTGTGCATTTCGTCGTCGGTAAACCGGTAGGGGCAACCCTCGCGGTTGCCTGTGTCGTGTTCCGCATCGGGAATGCCGAACATGCGGTAGATTTCGCACAGCGTGCGGGCGGTCATCTTCGCAGGCATCGAACCGAGCAGGCCGTTGAAGCCGGCAAAGTTCACAAAGTAAGTCGGCTTCTTGTCGGCCTTTATCAGGCGGAAATGTTCCTGACCGATGCTCTCTACCCGGTCGGGAGTAAGCGTGATGCCGCTCCCGATGTAGCGCAATAGCGGATTGAGGCGCGCGTAAATTACGCCGTTCTTTACCCATATCTGATTGACCGAGCTCCCCATCGGTACCGTGATTAGCGTTTCTTCCTGCCACGGAGATGCGGTGGCGGTCAGTTCACGTGGCTGGTTTTCTCTCAACAGCAACTCCTTGAGTTTGTTGTTGCACATCACATAGAACTCCGGACTGAGCCACTGCGCAAACGCAAGAGCCACATCTTCCTGAAACCATGTGCCGGGATTTTCGCCACCGTTTCTAACTAATTGCAAATCAGTCAGTAGGATTTTATTCACACTGCCTACTGCGCTGATTAAATCTTTGGCTTGTTGCGTTCTAAGCCAATCTTTGGGGAATTTGTTAAAAGACTTTGCCATCTGCGTGGCGTTAATCATTAATTTGCCTTCGATGTATTCAAAGGCGATGTCGCTGCCTTGATAGGCCAGCAACGTTTTCTGTTCATTCTTATTGTTAGTCATATCTCTAAGAATTATGATAAAAAAGCAACGCCAATACAAAAATTTAAAAAACAAGGGAAAAAGAGAAAAAAAATAATTTTTTAATAAAAAAGAGTATTGATTTTTAAAATAATAAAAGTATGAAAAGAATTTTTTTATTTTTTTGTGTCTGTTTTATCGGTTTCAGCTGTAATATGGAGAAACCCGAAGGCGTTATTGTGGACAAACAACATGAACCTTCGTTTATGATTCTTGAATACAACCTGGTATTAAAGCAAACGATGCCCCGGTTTTATCCTGACCGTTACAGTGTATCGGTTCGCGATACTGCCGGTATTGTTCGCGGGGTTTCTGTCAATAAGACGGCATTCGATACATTAACGGTTGGACAATATTATGAACATTAACGAATTCAACCGCCTGTTAGCACAAAAACGCCGCGAACTGGACAACCTGATACGCCGGAAGATGCCCGAAAAAGTGGGCAAAATGGCCAAAGCCCATTATCAGGACAATATCCGCGTGCGCCAGGGCTTTCAGAATGGCGGCATAACGCCATACCCGGCAACGCGCCGGAAGCAGTCGGGCAGCAATTCGGCTGCCGCCAATTACGGTGCATTGCTCAGCAGTAAGAAACATCTGTACAACAGCATCAAATACACGCCGTCGGACTACCGGGTGCGTGTGGCAAACGATTTGAAATATGCGCCGGTGCACAACTGGGGCGGAACGGTACAGGTAACACCCCGAATGCGCAGATACTTCTGGTACAGATATATTTCCACGCCGGGCAAAAAAAAGGGCAAAAAGACGGTCGAATCCGATGAACAGAAAAAATGGAAGGCGCTCGCTTTGAGCGCAAAGAAAAAATCCGCTTTTGTCATTCCACAACGCCAGTTTCTTGGCAAAAGCCGCGAACTGGAAGATCAGATATGGCAGACACTGGATAATGAAGTCAGAAGCGTTATCCATAAATCATAAAAATCAATTAATCACATTAAAATCACAGTTCAGACAATGGAAGAAATTTTAATCGCGATACTGAATCGCATAAAGGAAGAAGTGGCAGGCCTGTCGCTTATCGACGAGGACACCGGGCAGCTGGAAACCGAACAGGACACATACCCCGTAACATTCCCCTGCGTACTGGCCGGCAATACCGACGTCAACTGGACAGAGGTCGGACTGGGCGTACAGAAAGGCGATGTACAGATGACAGTGCGCCTGGCGATTGACTGCTACGACGACACGCACATCGGCAGCGGAACGACGGAAAAAATCCGCGAACGGCAACAGTTAAGTACCGAAGTTTACAGAGCCTTGCAGGGCTTTAGACTTAATAAATACATGGGGCCGGCGGTGAGGATAAAAAGTCGGGATTATACACTGCCGGGCAATGTGAAAGTGTATGAAAAGGTTTTCAAATTTTGGTTTCACGACGAATCTGCGAAACAGGACAGCCGGCATCGTCAGTAAACAGGGAGAGTTGCCTGTAATTCAACCGCGGCATGCGCACTTTGGGGACTGCCGGAACAGCGACGTCGATTTTTCTCGAATCGCGGATAATGGCCAGGATGCGTTCCTCCGACAGGAAAAACTCTTCCTTCGACAGGATTTTCAGCGCATCATCGAAACGGAGCCTCCTTACCTCCGTCCAGTAATAGTAACGGCGGCACAGCGCCCTGTCACGCCTGTCGATTAATTCTTTGTCCCGTCCTTTTGGCATCCTGTTTTTTTGCAAAGATACTGTTTTTTTATTGAAAAAAAACGTAAAAAAAACGCACTCACATTACTGCAAGTACGTCTGACAGTGCATTAAAACAAACTGTTAAGATTCCGTCATCCCCAGCGGCACTGTTACCCATGCGTTGTCTTCATTCTTATACTCGGCGCGGATATACTGTTTTGAAAGCTCCGGACGGTAACTCTCCTCGATAATACGCACTCCTTCCAGCAATCGTTCGTTACCCAAATCCTCCGCCGTACGGCGCAGCTGGATTACCCGGCTTGCTTTCAAGTTTCCCTTCATATCGCGGCTCATCAGTCGCAATATGGTATTAATCAGCGCCTTGCTCTCATCGTCTTTTGCAAGAGAATTTAAAAACTCTTTAACGATGGCAATTCCCTCTTCCACCGTATTGTCATATCCATCGGTAACATGGTTGCCAAGCGTAATCCGTCGCGTACCGTCTGCATTCATAAAAGTATGCGAGCGCTGTTCCGTCTTCACGTCAAAAATCTGCCTTTTCAGTTCCAGCGCCTTCCGGAACCGGTCATACGTATTTCTCTTCAGGCCGGCAAGTTCTTTACTTTCCTCCTGCAGGACGGGGAACACATCGTCCACCGCCTCGCTGACAAGCTGGCGGTAAACGTCGCGTTCCTGCTTTTTTTTCTCTTCGGCGCTCTTCCTTTCCTGCGCTTTTCTAAAAGCCTCATACTGGGCTTTTTCTTCTGCCGTCATTTGGACGGCTACTTTTTTTGCTTCATCCATTTTTTTTTATTTTTAAAGATTGTTTTTATACACGGCAATTGATGATTTGTATTGTCGCTTTCTTTGCATTGCCAGCAATTTTACGAATAACACTCTTAATTCGTCGACGGTAATTTTTCCGAACGGCTTTCCGGCAATGCGGCTGTCCGCGCAGAAGGAATTTATTATATCCCAGTCGGTAGTGTCAATCCCCATCCGTTGCATCTGGAGTAAAACCTCCGAGCGCCTCGCCCGCAAAATGTCTTGACAATCCTGCGGTACCGATGATTTCATCCCATTTAACGCCTCGTTATATTCCCGCATGTCCATCTCGCGAAGGCTGTCCGTCCGCCCGAATGTGTACTGCAACACGATACTTTTTTTCAACTCCTCTTTGTCGGAGGATTGCATCCGGTTCAACAGGCCGTAGAAGGCGGCGTAATTCTCAGGCTTATTCATTTATCCTTTAATTTATTTAAATGATAGACTATAGATTGAAAAAATTCAATTGTCTGCTTCGCGGAATTTTTAGAATAAGCAGAACGCGCTAACTTCATTTTTGAGGAAGCACATTCAAGTGTGCCGGAAGCCATTTCGATGCACTGGTCTACCGATAATATCAGTCCCATGTCTGACGGTTTTAATTTATTTCCCATAATCAATATTTTAATGTAGTCCAATGAATTATTTTACCGCTAAAATCGCTTTTGAACCATTTGAAAAAATCATTCTGATTTTCAAAGCCGTCGTTCTTTGCCAGAACGTCAATTTCTCTATAGCCCAGTTCGCGCCCGTCTACACATACACAAACGTCCTGATAGACAAACACATCATGATATCCGCCATTGTTGTACCGTATGATAATGCGTTGCGTTCCGGTACACAGCACTTTTTTAAAGCACCGGTAATTTTTAGTTCTTACGCCGGTGGACAGATGCAATGTTGCTCCGCCGCAAATCCTGTCTTTTCTGTCTTCGCGGATGGTGTGTTTTTTTGCCCCACACTCAATAAGGTGTACAAACCTGTCTTTAAATCCTACTGTCATTTTTTATTCGATTTTAAATTGTACATGAAAATTATATTCGTTCACTAATAGCCGTATCTGGCGAACTTCCATCGGTTGGGAAAGGTATTGCACAATAACTGTACGCTGACGGCTGACCACACTGAAACCTTTCTTTCTGAGCCTGTAAACCAGGTTGTACATGATTACGCGGGATTTCGGGGGATCATTTACTTCCATTTTCTGTACCTGTTTTTTCCGGAAGCATGTTCTTAAACTGTTCCGGTACATGCGGGCGGTAACCCTCTTTCATCATCGTGCAAAAGAGGTCGGACTGCACCTTCATCGAATCGATAACTTTGCCGCTCACGTTCACTATTGCCTTTGACCTGTCTATTTCTTCCGCAAGACTGTCGCCGTGCAGTTCCTCGTCATTCAGCCGTTCCAGGACGGCAAACAGGTGGTCGTTCAAATCTTCAATTTTGTTTCTTGCCATAGGATTTTATTTTTTTAATGATTTTGTTTTTCGTCATAATTGCCGTCTGCAGTTCCGGCGGGTAACCGTGCAGGGTATTGCGTGTCATCAGTTCTTTATTTGATATACACTCCAGGTTCTCTATGCCGCAGTTCATCGTGTTGCCGTCCCGGAAAACGATGTTATACCCTTTGGCAATACTGCCGTGATGCAGCATCCACACATGGCGGTGCAGCAGTTCCCATTTATTTTCCGAGATACGTATCAGCTGATATTTGTTTCCGTTCTTGTCCGTATGGACGGATATGGCGCCGTCGTACTTCGTGTTCCACGGTTTATGTCCTTTTACAAACCGGTTTGCCCTGAATTTTGCCACAGTTTCGGCGCCTGCCCATTCTTCCATTTTTTTTCCTTTGTTGGAAGGAATATGGCCTTTCCGAAACCTGGTTTTTATCATGTTTTCATTGGCGCCGGCAAGCCGGCGGCACTGTTCCCGCAGGAACTGGCCGGATTTTTTCAGCCCCAGCCGGTGGGCCACATTATAGACTGAACGGAGGCTGCAACCTGTCCGTTCCGCCAGTACGGCGCTGTCCGTACCGGCATATTCCCGCCGGATTACCGAAATTTCTTCCGGCGTAAATTCATGCCTGCAAACGGATTTTTTTATTTTAAAACGTTTGGCCGCCCCCAGGATTGCCGGCAGTTCCCTGCCCGGAAATGCCGCCTGCAACCCGGCATGATCGCAGACGGGGTATTTTTCCCGCAGCATACGGATTTCTTCAGGTGTCCACTTCATCACATGTTATTTAAGGTTAATAAACGGTACACTGTTCCCGCCGGCATAGGTCGGCAGTTTGCCGTCCCATTTTTCAAGCGCGTACTGATGGACAATCAATGCATTGAGCGATGCGGCAACTACCCGGTTGTAATACGCCTCGCCGTCACCCTGTATCTTGAGCGCCTGCGCTTCGCCTTCCGCTTTGGCAATCGCAATTTTGGCATTCGCTTCGGCTTCCTTTACCTTGTTTTCCGCCTTCAGGGCGTTCTGCACGGCCTCGTTCTTGGCGTCAATGGCGGAACGCAGGCTTTGTGGCGGCGTTATCTGCGCCGTAAATTCCTCGACTATAAACCCTTCCGCCTGCAGCGATTTGTCAAGCCTGCTGCGTACTTCGCGCTCGAATTCCGCGCGGTTGCCCATCAGGTAATCGGACGAAAACGAATTGCCGCATGTACGGTATGCCTCATAAATGCATGTACGGATGTAACCGTCTTCGATTTCCGCCAGACTCTGGCGGTATTTGACAAAAACATAGGTTGCCATGCTTCCGTCAAGCCGGTAGGCAATAACGGGAGCCATTTTGAAAATACTCGCATCTTTGGTATTCACCTCAATACCGGAGTAACTCTTCCTCTGGACGAAAAGCGGGTACTCAAAGATTTTTTCCGTGAACGGGTTAAACCATACGAAGCCCTTGCAGGTTCCCCTCACGCCGCCCTGCTCTTCGCTGTCTGCAGACCATTTTTTGAACCTGATGCCGACGCTTCCGCTGTCAACCGTTGTGCATGCCGACAGCGAGGCAATCACAAACAGCGTCAATAAAACTTTTACTTTCATTTTTTTTATTTTTTTTAAGTTAATACTCCGGTTCAACGCCGTTAAACCGTATTCGCGGGGAAACGGGATTCGAACCCGTGCCCGGAGAGAACGTTAAACGTGTGCATCCGGCTCGCCTGATTTCCCCGTTGCAGCCGCACCCGTACTCGCGCACCGGTAACGGCTTCTTCTATCACAAAGAAAAAAAATTAACCGAGTTGCCCGTTCGACCCGTCGCGGGCTTACGGACTGCCAAAATTATGAAAAAACGTACTCTTTAAACTTCCTTTATTCCCCCTCCATCCGGCACACATAACCGTATATCTCATTCCACGGTGGAAGCCCGCCGACCTGTTTGTCATCAATATATACACTCGCATTTACTTTGCGCGAATTGCTGCCAAACCGGTCAATTTGCTCGGGACTGTTATCGTTTATCCGGTCAAATGGGATACCCTGTTCCAACAACCAGTTGATCATTTCCGTCTTATACTCGCCCTCGCGGCACGTCCAGATAATCAGGTAATGCCCGTCAGCCTTCAGTTTATTCATTACCTCCACTGCACAGGGCGCGGGCGCGCCGGTTTCCGGCCATTTACCGGTGTGCAGGGTTCCGTCAAAATCTACTGCTATAATCATTGTATTCTCCGTCTTAATTTTTAATTACTCTGTTAAAAAGTTACTCCGCTGTTCTGCCTTCCCAGTATTTCAAAGCCTTTTCCGGCCAGATATCATACTGCCCCGCGGGGCCTATATACCGGCCCTTGGAAAAGGCCCGGTAACCCGCTACATATACCTTCAATACGGAATCGTACATCACGCTCCTTGCCGCACGGCCTGCCGGGTTGCTCCCATCGGCGTGACTGGTAAAGACAACAAGTTTGTCGCGGTGCGCTTCCTTAAACTTAATGTATTCCCTGTAGCTTATCTGCGCATACTGGAAACTGTCTATCACGTAAAAGTCCGGCGATTTGCGCCCGGCCATCCGTTCCGAAAGTTCCGACAGCGGCTCGCAGTTCAGCAGTTGAAGCCGCCTGTTGTCCGCCGTAATACCGTTACGGATGAAACTCTCCTGCACGGTGAGGCTGTCGCCTTCCTCCAGGCTGTCATACACCACACGTCCGTATTTACACAGCTCTTTGCACAGCTGCATGACAAAGGAGGTCTTGCCGTTACCGGAGTTGCCCCAGACAAACCAGACGCCGGTGCGTTCCGGCTGGCCGAACGCATCCGCCCATTTCCCCTCAAACGGCAAAACGGACTTTTTCATGCTCAATACATCCTTTACACTTAACGCCCGTGCCATTACTGTTCTGCCTGATTTATTTTCATGAATTCTTCCGAAAAAACACTCGACTTCAGCCCGAAATATTCCCGAATGGGTTCAATGAGTTCCTCGGCGACCGACCTGCAGGCGAACGTTCTTGCCTGTTCCAGACGGCAGGTCATGCCTAATGAACTGCTGCCGCTACCGATGCGGGGATATCCTTTCTGTACGTAATCGCCCGTTTCCAAAACTATTACAAATTTTTTCATCTTTTTTTATATCTTGGGGATTTGCTGTATTGTAAAATACCCTTTTACGCCATTCTGCGAACAGTTCTTCCCGCCGCAATTTTCTACCTCTGCCCGAAAGTACCAGCAGTGCCGGCATATTTTTTTGTCGTTCCAGCCTTTCGGAGCCGCTTTCCATTCCGCTTTCATCTCTTTATATCCTTTACCAGGTAAAGCAGCCTTGCGGCCGCCATGTCATTTGAATCCAAAAGGCTTTTAATCCGTTTTATCCCCGAAATAACCGCACAGTGGCTCCGCTCCGTAAGCCTTGCGATTTCCGCAACCGGGAAACCGTTCAAAAGCAGCACGTAATAGTACATTTCCCGCGCTTCCGCTATCCGGGCAGTGCGGCGCCTGCCCAGTATGTCCTCAACGGGTATGCCTGTTTTTGCTGAAAATTCCGTAATCATAATGTCTTTTACTCTTAATGACCTGCCATTACTGTTCCGCCTGTCTTTTTAGAATTTGAATTATTTTTTTCACCCGCCGCAAATCAAAAGAATAGGCTTGCGAATCCTTTATGACCGCATCTGTTTTCTTCTTTTCCGTTACTCCGTTTGCCATGCAAACGGCATACACGTCGTTGGGAGAAGTCGGGTCAAGGTCATAAAACCGGCGGCCTATCCGGCTGCTCACTTCCTGGTAGCCTTTTTTATTATAGCGCAGTCCGGTATCAACGCGGCGCTTGATTTGGTCTGTGCTAAAAAACACAATCCCGGCATAGTCTTCCAGCGTGTTGTACATGTCGATAATGTAAAGAAACACATCATCACACAGTTTATCCGCCTCATTGAGGACAATCAGCGGAAAATCCATCTGGATTATTTCTCTCATGATGAAATCCCACGCATCATACGTGGAATGACCTTCGATTTTTATTCCGACAGTACGTGCAAATTCTCTAACGAAATTGTGCCGGCACATGTCTTTTCGACAGTCAATATAAAAGACCTCTCTATTTTCTTTTGCGTAAATTCTTGCCACGGTAGTCTTGCCGCAGCCCGAATCCCCTGTTATCCATGTAACAAGCCGGAGTTCCTGCGCATCCCGCATAGCCTTCATTATATCCCTGAAGGCTTTTGTTTCCGCGATTTGCCAGCCACCGGCAGCGGCTACGCTGCCCACCTGCGACGAGATGTTGCGAAACATCTCGTCGCTGATGTTTTCGTACTTGCCGTTAAGTATCGTCGATACCGTGCCGGCGCTTACCCCTTTCAAACTGCCCGCCGCCTTGTTCTGGCTCGGGTACTTCGCGCAATACGCCTGTAAACTGTCGCGTATCGCGTCTTTTTCTTTTAATGTCATTTCGCTCATAATTTTACAACCGCTTTTGTTTTTTCAACTTCATATTCCAGAAAACCATATTCCCATGGATCGTTTGTCATCACCTGTACAATGAATTTCTTTCCGTACGTCTTGCAAATTAACTTCCGCACTTCCGGCAGGTCAATCACCTTTTCCCTGTCCATGCATTGGATTGAGGGAATTACGGCAGCACAGTTATACGGGCTGCCTTTGTGTACCCTGTTGATGTGAACTTCGTGTTCAGCAACTCTTTTTAAGTCAATACTCATGAGTATTACATTATTAAATCTCTCAATGCGAATCTCCTGTTTCATAATTTTTATTGAAATTGTTAAATCATTAAATATTTAATATTTTCCTACCACTTTTTTATAATTAAATTCCTCACTTTCCTGAAAATCATTCTCCTGCACCTCGTCATAAGTCATCATGCTGATATCCTTGTGTTCCTGTGCAAGCGACCTGTTCCGGTATTTCCGCGTCCGGCGCTCAAGCATCAGATTCACTTCCGCCATTTCCTCGCCCGTAAGCCCGCTGATTTTAGGCGTACGCAATCCGTTTTGCTCCGGCGCTGTGCCGTGCTTCCACTCTATTTCCCTGTTCGTGAGGAAGCGGTATATTTGCTCCTGTTTGTTGGCATCTAGGACGCTGCGGATATACGCCATTTCTCCCTCCTTCTTGTCCTGAATGGCCCGGTGAACTTTCACCGACGGACTGGCCATCCGCTCATACCGGCGCCCGCCCGCCCTGTCTTCCCAATACAGTTTTACAGCCGACATGTCGTTGGGGTCAAACTTCACCCAGAATTTGCGGTAAAGATTCCGGCGAAGCCACTCAGCGTCTATGGTGTTAAAGGCATCCGCGGCAAACACGCTGTACTTATATTTGACCTTATCGACCTCTATTTCAATACCGTCCTGCTTGTATGTGCTCGGATCGTCCGTCCACAGCCAGAACGATTCCGCCATCTCTTCCGCCGAAATTTCGGGCGCATACTCGTTTACGCTGCTCAGATACATTTCCATGCGTCCGATGCCCGTTTTATGGTGTTTGAGAAACTGCCGGGTAGTCGGCATTTCGCGCTCCCCGTTCCACATCTCGCGCAGTTCGATGTATTTTTCTTTCAACTCCTCAAGCGTGGGCAGCATGTCTCTGTTCTCCCCGACAAACTCAAGGTTTGGCTTGCTGCCGGCTTTCTTCGCCGTTACGTTCTGTCAGGTGAATCCCCAGACCTGATGCAATACCTGCTGCTGAAACCTGCCGAAAACACTTTCTACCGTTTTCGACTGCGGATTGTTCGGCATGGTCGTGTGGGCTATGTGGCTGATGCCCTTCATGAAATCCTGCATACGCTTTGTCTTTGCACCACCCTGGTTGTCGGTTACAATCTCGTAAGGCTTCCGGCGCGTGTTCCGAACCGCCATGCAGAAAGCGTTGTACTGCTGCCGGTAATCTTCCCGGTCCGAAATGCAGTAGCCGAGCAGCGCCTCGCTGTAAGTGTCAATTACCTCATACACCGTACAGGTACACCTCTTGCCTTCCCTGTCCCTGTAATACAGGTTAAGTTTCGTTCCGTCGCCCTCCCAGCGTGCATCGCGGCAACTTGCAATCTCGGTATCGAATCCTATTTTGAATCGCTGGCGCGCCGCCTGTTCGCCGTGCTCCGCATCATACCATTTCTTCACTATTTCCGGGTCATTAAACCACCGTACCAGGCTTCTCAGACTTTTCAAAGGCATCCACATATATGACACTTCTCCGGTTTCGACGTCCCGTATACCTCCTCCGTCTACGGCTTCGGCCGCGCCGTTTTTTATTTTCACCTCAAGGGATTCATTGTGCGCAGGGAGTTCCACCAGGTTGAAACGTTCGAATATCTGCCGGTCGGTAAACACCGGATTGCGGCTCCGTTTGAACGCCAGCAGCAGTTCGCCGACCTCGGGCGTTATCTTCAACGTGTTTTTATTGCCTATTTTGCCGCTGATCAACGACAGGTAATTGTGCGGGTAGCGCCTGCCCTCATACTCGATAGCCGGCCGGTACTCCCGCACGGTATCCTTCAGCCGGTTTAAATTACGCGGAAGCGTGTGTACCGGATTTTCACCGTCATTCCGCTCTTCTTCGCTCCGGTAGCGAAGCCGTTCGCTGTTTGCGGAAATAATATCCCACAGGGCGCGCCGCGGATTATTGAGTTTCTTCTCTTGTGAACGCATTGAATCAAGCGACTCTATAAGCACATTCAACACGGAGGCATTGACGGTGTATTCTTCCTTCAACCCCTCGCTCAAATGGGTTTGAACACCGTTCAATTCGTACTCGAACGCCTCGTAAAACGCCATCGCCTCTCCGTCTGTTTTAAATCTCTCTTTCACGTTCATCTTTTTATATAGATCTTCAGGTGTGCCTCCGTATTTTTCCTCGTAACGTTTCCGGTACTTCTCCGGCAGGGAGTTGTAAACGATTAATGCGGGGGAGCCTTCGCCGCCGCCTCGCTTTAGGCGCTGAACATTGCCGTGGGCTACCAGAGATCTTAATGTATTATAAGTTATAACTTCAGGTATAAGTTCTCCGTAGGTCACGCAGGGCAAACGCATCTTATTATAACATATTTTAAATACTAAAGGATATCCTGTTCCGTTATTATACTAAAAAAAGGAATGCAAACACTATTCGGTTATTTTACAGAATTGACCGATCC
>JAIRNV010000224.1 GCA_031257875.1 Dysgonamonadaceae bacterium | reverse complement strand
TAAAAAAACATTCCAAAGAGACATTGAAACATCTTTGGGGAAATATAACGGCTTACATGCAATTCCATGATGTAAGAGCATCCTCATTATCGCCTCCCCTTGCTGCAGACAGGCAAAACAGAAAACCCCATCCCTCATGAAAATACGGATTACGGTCTGATAGCCGGGGCGGAGAAGACTTACTCCCGAAGTTAAGTTAAAACAATCTTAAAAATATTGTTTACGAAACAGATACTTTGCAATCTTTTACTACTGCTAATTTTTCTGCTTATTACTTAAGTGGATGCTTTTGCTTTTGCTCCTGCTATTATGCACAGGATGTGAATGGATGAAAGTTATTTATCCCTGAAGTGCTGCTTGGCAAATATAAATTTGCGTCATTAAAAAAATTATTGTAATTTCGCGCAAGTTTTCAAGAAAAAAATGTTGGCGCTTTGGTGTGTTGGCACATTAATATATGATAAAAATAACATTTCCAGACGGTTCCTTACGCGAATATCCGAAAGAAACAACTGCTATGCAAATAGCGGAAAGTATTAGTCCCCGTTTGGCGCAAGATGTTCTGTCTGCAAGTGTTAACGGTGAAACGTGGGATTTGTCGCGTCCGATAGATACGGACGTGACTGTTCGTTTATATAAATGGGAGGATGCAGAAGGCAAACATACATTCTGGCATTCTTCCGCGCATTTATTGGCGGAAGCCTTGCAAATATTGTATCCGGGCATCCGGTTCGGGATAGGGCCGGCAATTGAAAACGGTTTTTATTACGATGTGGATCCGGGCGAAGGCGTAACCGTCAAGGATGCCGATCTTGCCGCCATCGAAAAGAAAATGCAGGAATTGGCGGCAAAAAAAAGCCCGATTTGCAGGGAAAGTATTGCCAAAGAAGATGCTTTGAAATTATTCGGCGACAGGAATGAAACCTATAAAACCGAATTAATCGGAGAATTAGCCGACGGAACAATCACAACCTACACGCAGGGCGTGTTTACCGACCTCTGTCGCGGCCCGCATTTACCCGATACTTCTTACATCAAGGCCATCAAATTGACATCGGTGGCGGGAGCTTACTGGCGCGGCGATGAAAAACGTCCGCAACTGACGCGTATTTACGGGATTACATTTCCGAAAAAGAAACTTTTGGACGAATATCTCGTTTTACTGGAAGAAGCCAAAAAACGCGATCACCGGAAAATCGGCAAGGAAATGGAATTGTTCACTTTCTCGCAGAACGTGGGGCAAGGACTTCCGCTCTGGTTGCCGAAAGGAACGCAATTGCGCCTGAAACTGGAAGATTTCCTCAAGAAAATTCAAAAACAGTACGGTTATCAGCAAGTAATTACGCCGCATATCGGAAACAAAATGCTGTACGTAACTTCCGGTCATTATGCGAAATACGGGAAAGATTCGTTCCAACCCATTCATACGCCCGAAGAAGGCGAAGAATTTTTGCTGAAACCGATGAATTGTCCGCATCATTGCGAAATATACAAGGCTTTTCCCCGTTCCTACAAAGAGTTGCCGCTCCGGCTGGCCGAATTTGGAACGGTTTACCGCTACGAGCAAAGCGGGGAATTGCACGGATTGACGCGCGTGCGGGGTTTTACGCAAGACGATGCTCATATTTTTTGTGCGCCCGAACAGGTTAAAGAGGAGTTTATCAAGGTGATGGATATTATTCATATTATTTTCCGCGCCTTGAATTTCACGGAATACGAAGCGCAGATTTCTTTGCGCGACCCCGAAAACAAGGAAAAATACATCGGTTCGGAAGAAAACTGGCAGCAAGCCGAAAGAGCCATTATCGAAGTTTGTGAAGAAAAAGGCGTCAAAGCGAAAATAGAATTGGGCGAAGCCGCTTTTTACGGTCCCAAACTGGATTTTATGGTAAAAGATGCCTTGGGTCGCCGCTGGCAGTTGGGAACGATTCAGGTTGATTACAATTTGCCGGAACGTTTTGAACTGGAATATGTCGGTTCGGACAACCAAAAGCACCGTCCGGTGATGATTCACCGCGCACCGTTTGGGTCTATGGAACGCTTTGTGGCTGTGCTGATTGAGCATACTGCCGGGAAATTCCCCTTATGGCTGGTACCCGATCAGGCGGTGGTGATTCCGGTCAGTGAAAAATTCAATGCTTACGCAGAGGAAGTTGCTGAAGAATTAAAGAAAAAAGACATTCGCGTTATCATAGACGATAGAAATGAAAAAATCGGACGGAAGATCAGGGATAACGAATTGAAAAAAATCCCTTATTTATTGGTTGTAGGGGAAAAAGAAGTTGAAAATAATGAAATTTCGGTAAGAAAACAAGGCGGAGGCGATATGGGTTTAATGAAAATTGCTAACTTTGCCGAAGTAATTAATCATGAAGTAGAAAAACAAAGTCTCGTTAGTTCATAAATGAAGAAAGACAATCTTAAAAATCAGTACCGGATAAACGAAAGAATCCGGGCAAAGGAAGTCCGGTTGGTGGGAGATAATATGGAACAAGGTGTTTATCCGCTAAGCCGAGCTTTGGAAATTGCAAAAGCCCAAAATTTGGATTTGATTGAAATTTCGCCGAGCGCCGTACCTCCTGTTTGTAGAATTTTGGATTACCAAAAGTTCATCTACCAGCAAAAAAAACGTCAAAAGGAACAAAAAGCCAAATCCGTGAAAATTGTAGTCAAGGAAATTCGATTCGGTCCGCAAACCGACGACCATGACTATAATTTCAAGTTGAAACATGCGAGAAATTTCCTCGAAGAAGGCGCTAAAGTGAAAGCTTATGTGTTTTTCAGAGGAAGGTCAATTCTCTTCAAAGAACAGGGGGAAGTCTTGCTGCTACGCTTCGCCAATGATTTGGAGGACTGTGCCAAAGTGGAACAATTGCCCGCTTTGGAAGGAAAAAAAATGATTATTATGTTGGCTCCCAAGAAATTAGGAGTAGTACAAAAGAAACCTGCGAAACCGGAAGACAGTCCGGATGAGCAATTATTAATAAATTAAAATTAAAACAAACATGCCTAAAATGAAGACTAATTCCGGTGCCAAAAAAAGATTCGCTCTTACCGGAACAGGAAAAATCAAGAGAAAACATGCTTATAAAAGTCACATTCTGACGAAGAAGACCAAGAAGCAAAAAAGACGGTTGACGCATTTCGCTATTCTGAGCAAAAGCAACGAACGGGGTGTAAAAGAAATGTTGGGAATGAAATAACCGTAAAAAAGAGTTTTTAAAAGATTTATTAACAGAAAATCAGCACAAAAGACCGTTTAAGTACGGCGCTAATTTTCACAATCATTTTAATTAATTATGCCGAGATCAGTAAATCATGTAGCTTCAAGAGCTAAAAGAAAAAGAATCCTCAAACTGACAAGAGGTTATTATGGCGCAAGAAAAAATGTATGGACAGTCGCCAAAAACACGTGGGAAAAAGGATTAACGTATGCGTTCCGTGACCGGAGAACTAAAAAACGCAATTTTCGCGGATTATGGATACAGCGTATTGGCGCAGCCGCCCGTTTGGAAGGGATGTCTTATTCCCAGTTTATGGGCGCTTTACACAAAAAAGGAGTGGAAATCAACCGTAAAGTGCTTGCCGATTTGGCAATGAATCATCCGGAAGCATTCAAAGCTATTGTTGATAAAGTAAAATTGTAAGTAAAATTTGTGGTAGTGATGTAGCGGCATTATTTGGCGGAATGGGGGAACCCATGTTAGCCGCCGGTGTTTGTGCTTTCCTGTATGCCGGACAATTCATAATTCGTTTCAGCCTGCAAACTGTCCGCAACCCTGTAACGCTCAACGTCGCTCAACAGGGTATGCGTATTCTATTTAATAACCTGAGTTTTCTTATACAAAACTCAGGTTATTATGGTTTCACCGTTCTTCTTTTTTTTCGTTCCAATCTCAACAAAAGAATATATTCACTTTTTTATGACCGCAAGTTGTCTACGGGTATCTGAAAGGCATAAAAAAACCGGATTAACACAAAAAAAGTCAATAAATTCTTTTTATTTCCCACATAAAGATAGTACCTTTGCGCCTTAAAATTTTTATTTTAAATTATTCCTTTATGAATATTTCACATATAGAACACATCGGGATTGCAGTGAAAAGTATAGCCGACTGCCTTCCTTATTACGAAAATGTATTGGGTCTTAAATGTTACAATATCGAAGAAGTAACCGACCAAAAAGTAAAAACAGCTTTTTTCAAAGCAGGTCAAACAAAAATCGAACTCCTCGAACCTGCTTCCGAAGATTCTACTATCGCAAAATTTATTGAAAAGAAAGGAGAAGGGATACACCACATCGCATTTGCCGTGCCTGATGTTGCAGCCGCTTTGGCGGAAGCTGAATCCAAAGGTGTTCAGTTGATTGACAAAGCGCCCCGCGGAGGTGCGGAAGGTCTGAATATCGCCTTTTTACATCCTAAATCCACTTGTAGCGTATTAACCGAATTATGTCAAAACAATTGATAATTGAGAATTTTTTGTTCATCCTCTCAATTGTCAATTATCAATTCTCAATTAAATAAATTTATGAGCAGTCAATTAGAAAAAGTAAAAGAACTTATTGATTTACGGGCGCAGGCTCGTTTGGGCGGAGGCGAAAAAGCCATTGATAAACAGCATGCCCAGGGAAAACATACGGCGCACGAACGTATCAACATGTTGGTGGACGAAGGCAGTTTTGAAGAGTTGGATATGTTTGTGGAACATCGTTGCACAAACTTCGGAATGGAAAAGAAAAAATTCCTGGGTGACGGCGTAGTTACCGGTTACGGAACGATTGAAGGCCGTTTGATTTATCTTTTCGCACAGGACTTTACGGTTATCGGCGGTTCGCTGTCGGAAACCATGGCGGCCAAAATTTGCAAAGTAATGGATTTGGCAATGCAAATGGGAGCGCCGCTTATCGGTTTGAACGATTCGGGAGGCGCCCGTATTCAGGAAGGTGTAAACGCTTTGGCCGGTTATTCCGAGATTTTCCAGCGCAATATTCTGGCGTCGGGAGTTATCCCCCAAATTTCAGGTATCTTCGGTCCTTGCGCCGGCGGCGCTGTTTATTCGCCTGCTTTGACCGACTTTGTCATCATGGCAAAAGGCATCAGTTATATGTTCCTGACCGGCCCAAAGGTAGTAAAAACCGTTACCGGAGAAGATGTTACGCAGGAACAGCTTGGTGGCGCCGAAGTACATGCTACCCGTTCGGGCGTTACCCACTTTGTCGTTGAAGACGACCGGTCGGGTATTGAATTAATCCGTAAATTACTAAGTTTCCTTCCGCAAAACAACCTTGAAGAACCGCCTCTCCGTGAAAACGACGACCCGATTGACCGCCTGGAAGACTCGTTGAACGAAATTATCCCCGACAGTCCGAATAAACCTTATGATATGTATGAAGTTATCGGTTCGATTGTTGACAAAGGCGAATTTTTGGAAGTTCATGCCGATTTTGCCAAAAACATTATTGTCGGTTTTGCCCGTATGAACGGACGTTCGGTTGGTATTGTCGCCAACCAGCCCAAGACACTGGCCGGCGTTCTTGACATCAGCGCTTCCCGCAAAGCCGCCCGTTTTGTGCGTTTTTGCGATGCTTTCAATATTCCGCTCGTCACTTTGGTTGATGTTCCGGGCTTCCTTCCGGGAACAGGACAGGAATACGGCGGGGTAATTACTCACGGGGCTAAATTACTGTATGCTTATGGCGAAGCGACTGTTCCGAAAGTAACCGTTACCTTGCGCAAATCGTATGGAGGCGCTCATATCGTGATGAGTTGCAAACAGTTGCGCGGCGATATGAATTATGCCTGGCCTACTGCCGAAATCGCCGTGATGGGTGGCGCCGGCGCCGTAGAAGTGCTTTATGCCAAAGAGGCCAAAGAATCGGACGATCCGGCCAAAGTACTGGCGGAAAAAGAAGCCGAATATACGAAAGCGTTTGCCAATCCTTACAATGCGGCAAAATACGGTTATATCGACGATGTGATTGAGCCGAGAAATACCCGCTTCCGCGTTATTCGCGCCTTGCAGCAGCTGTCGACGAAGAAACAGGTCAATCCTCCGAAGAAACATGATAATTTACCCCTGTAATTTTCGGTTAAAAAATTGATATATTATGAAACAAAAAATAAATATCGGTTTGCGTTTGCTACTGTTTGTCGTAATCGGTGCACAGACGCAATTTGTCAATGCGTTGTCTAACGAAAAAATCGAAGGTTTCCAAATGCACGACAGCATCGGCATAGGAATGACACTGTCGGCTATGGGTGTCGTGTTTTGTTGTCTCGCAATACTTTACTTTTCTTTCAAAGTGATTGGAAAAGTTTCCGTCCGTTTGAGCCACAGGCGGGCTATGATTTCTTCCGGATTGACTCACGAAGAAGCAAAAGAAGTTGTGAAACAGTCGGGCGAACTGTTTGCCGCAATTGCAATGGCTATTTACGAAGCAACCGAATTGCACGACGAGGAACATACGATTTTGACAATTAAAAACAAAGCAAGTATTTATTCGCCCTGGAGTTCAAAAATTTATACATTGAGAGAAATGCCGGTGAAAAAGTAGACAAGTTAACTCGTTTACTAAAAAAACAAAAATATGAAAAGTTTTAAATACACAATCAACGGAAGTGTTTATAAAGTTGTTATAAATTCCATAGAAGGCACCATGGCTGAAGTAGAAGTGAACGGTACGCCTTACAAAGTAGAAATGAATAAGCCTGCTAAAAAACAGGTAGTTACAATCAAACGCCCGGCTCAGACGACAACGCCTCCCGTGGTTCGTCCGCAGACAAGCATAGATTCGAGCGTACTGAGATCGCCGCTCCCCGGCGTTATTCTCGACATCGTATGTAAACCGGGCGATACGGTGAAAAAAGGACAAAAAGTAATGGTACTGGAAGCCATGAAAATGGAAAATGCCATCAATTCCGACCGCGATGGCGTGATTAAGGAAATAAAAGTAAACAAGGGAGATTCCGTGCTGGAAGGCGCTGCTCTCGCTATAATCGAATAAGCGTATGGATTTTTTATCATTTCTTTGGAATAACCTGGAAGTTTTCTGGGGTTATACGAGTTTTGCCAATTTCACTGTTGGCCATATCGCGATGCTTATAGTGGGAATGGTGTTCATCTATTTGGCTGTCGCCAAAGATTTTGAACCTATGTTGCTGGTTCCTATCGGATTTGGGATTCTGATAGGAAATATTCCTTTTAAAGACGCCGGTTTGGAATTGGGAATTTATGAGCAGGGATCGGTATTGAATATTTTGTATCAGGGAGTTAAAACCGGTTGGTATCCGCCGCTCATTTTCCTCGGAATCGGCGCTATGACCGACTTTTCGGCGCTGATTTCCAACCCCAAACTGATGTTAGTCGGCGCATCCGCTCAATTTGGCGTTTTCGGCGCATATATGATTGCTTTGGCTTTGGGATTTGGTCCGGCGCAGGCCGGCGCTATCGGCATTATCGGGGGTGCGGACGGTCCGACAGCCATTTTCCTTTCTTCCAAGTTAGCGCCTCATTTGATAGGCGTAATCGCTATTTCCGCCTATTCCTACATGGCGCTTGTTCCGGTTATTCAACCGCCGATTATGCGTTTGCTCACCACCAAAAAAGAACGGTTGATTCGCATGAAACCACTCCGCGTGGTTACGCAAACGGAAAAAATCATGTTCCCGATTATCGGTCTGATGCTGACTTGCTTTTTTGTACCTTCGGGTCTTCCGTTGCTGGGCATGTTGTTTTTCGGAAACTTGCTGAGAGAATCCGGCGTTACCCGCCGTTTGGCGGAAACCGCACGCGGGCCGATGATCGACATCGTTACCATCATCCTGGGTCTTACGGTCGGAGCGTCCACGCAAGCCGACGTTTTCCTGAAATGGGATTCCTTTAAGATTTTCCTGATAGGGGCTTTTTCTTTCATGATTGCAACTTTCGGAGGTGTAATGTTTGTGAAAATCTTCAATCTGTTCCTGAAACAGGGAAACAAAATCAATCCGTTGATCGGTAATGCCGGAGTTTCGGCTGTCCCCATGTCTGCCCGTATTTCTCAGAAAGTCGGTTTGGAATACGATTCGACCAACTATCTGTTGATGCACGCTATGGGACCGAATGTCGCAGGCGTTATCGGTTCGGCGGTTGCCGCAGGCGTTTTACTGGGATTCCTCACTTGAAATACTTTTTAGTTGCCGGCGAGGCTTCAGGTGATTTACATGCATCCAATCTGATGAAATCCCTGAAGAAAATTGACAGAGAAGCTGACTTTCGTTTTTTCGGGGGCGATCTCATGCAATCGGCGGGCGGTAAAATGCTTAAGCATTACAAAGATATGGCGTATATGGGATTTATTCCCGTATTGCTTCATTTGAGAACAATCTTCATTAATCTGGATTTATGTAAACGCGAGATTGAAGCCTACGCTCCCGACAGAGTGATATTGATTGATTATCCGGGTTTTAATCTCAAAATAGCTCAATTTGTAAAAGAAAAACTGCAAATACCGGTTTGTTATTACATATCTCCGAAAATATGGGCGTGGAAGGAAAACAGGATACATCTCATTCGAAAATATGTAGATCGAATGTTATGTATCTTTCCTTTTGAGCCTGACTTTTACCTGAAACACAATTACGGGGTGGAATATGTGGGAAATCCGACGGTTGATGCGATAGCCGGCGAGGCTTTCTCCACGGAATCTTTCGACGAATTCACCATCCGGAACCGACTGCCTGATAAACCTGTAATCGCACTGTTAGCGGGTAGCCGAAAGCAGGAAATTAAGGATAACCTTCCTTATATGCTGGAGGCTGCCGCCGCTTATAAGGATTACCAGCCTGTAATTGCCGGCGCGCCGGGGATTGACCCTGATTTTTACCGTCCGTTTATGGCTAAATATCCTGCCGGAATTGTTTTTGATTCTACCTACCGTTTGCTGCAACATGCCGAAGCAGCTTTGGTTACATCAGGCACCGCAACTTTGGAAACGGCGCTGTTCCGTGTTCCGCAAGCAGTCTGCTATAAAACGCCGCTCAAACATTTCACCGGATTTATCTGGCGGCATTTCTTCAAAGTCCGTTACATCTCCTTAGTGAACCTGATTGCCGGAAAACCGGTTGTCAAGGAACTGTTCAACGAGCAATTTTCCACGAAAAACATCCGTGAAGAGTTAAATAATCTACTGAACAACAAACAGTATATAAGCCGGATACAATCCGGATACGGGGAAGTTATTGACCGGCTTGGTAAGCCTGGGGCTTCCGACCGGGCGGCGGAGGTGATTTTTACCTGTTAATCAGCGGCCTGTCATTTCCGCGCAGGCGGGAATCACACGATGATTCGTACACTTTTCTATGGAATTTTTGCTTGTGCGCGAACGACAGAGTGCGACAATCTGAAATACCCCTGCAAAAATTCCTTGTGAATTTAAGAATTATTACTACCTTTGCCCTCTGTTTTCCCATGGATATGGGTAGTTTTTAAGCGGGCTTAATTTTTATTTTAGTAAAAAATGGATACAATCTTAATAAAAGCAGCACAATTAATTTTAAGTTTATCAATCTTAGTTATCGTTCACGAATTTGGGCATTTCATTTTGTCAAAGCTATTTAAAGTCAGAGTTGAAAAATTTTACCTGTTTTTTAATCCGTGGTTTTCCTTATATAAATTCAAACCCCAAAACAGCGAAACCGAATATGGAATCGGTTGGTTGCCTTTGGGTGGATACGTTAAAATATCAGGGATGATTGACGAGAGTCTGGATAAGGAAGCCTTGGCTCAACCGCCTCAACCCTGGGAATTTAGAACAAAACCCGCCTGGCAGCGACTGTTAATCATGGTTGGCGGCGTTCTCATGAATTTTATTCTTGCCTTTTTTATTTATTCCGCTTTGGTCATGAATTGGGGCGACAATTATATTCCGATTGACAAAACTCCGCTATATTTCAGCGAAGTAGCTCACCAGGCAGGATTGGAGGACGGAGATATCTTGCTTGCCGCAGACGGTAAGCGTTTGACACGTTACGATGATTTGGATTTGTTCCGCGTGATAAGTTCCGAAAATGTAACTGTATTGCGCGGCGGTCGGGAAACGAGCATCCGGTTGCCTGAAAATTTTGAGGAACAGTTTTTAGCCGCAAAGACGCCTTTTGCGGATTTTCAAAACACTCAAATCGACAGTTTGATGGCAGGCCATAACGCAGAAACAGCCGGCCTGAAAGCCGGCGACGCAATCCTTTCGGTCAATGGCGTCAACACGGTTGCTTTTTCTTCTTTTGTTAAAGTTTTATCGGAAAATAAAGGTTCCGATGTCCAAATAGAGTTATTACGGGAAAAGGAAAAGGTTAAACTGACGGTTCCTGTAAATGAAGAAGGCAAAATCGGTATTTTTTCAAGTGGAAAAAACATGAGTGTCTCCGATAAATATAATTTCTTCCAGTCTTTTCCGGCAGGTATTTCTTTGGGTATCAGGAAAATCTCTTTTTATGTTCTACAATTGCGCTTGTTTTTTACCAAGGTGGGTATCCAAAGCATTGGCGGATTCGGCGCGATTGGAAACCTTTTCCCGGATCAGTGGAGCTGGCCGAATTTTTGGAATATGACGGCTTTTCTGTCAATCGTTTTGGGAGTCATGAATTTACTTCCGATTCCTGCGCTCGACGGGGGACACGTGATGTTTCTCCTGTATGAAGTCGCTTCCGGCCGTAAACCCAGTGATAAATTCATGGAATATGCCCAAATTGCCGGAATGGTCTTCCTGCTACTGTTGCTTGTGTATGCTAACGGGAATGATATTTTCCGGTTTTTTATGAAATGATATTGGGGAAAGATAAAAACAAAAAGGCGAAAAGTACCAAAATGTACCTTTCGCCTTTTTACTTGCCTGTTATATCAATTACTTAACGATATTCAAAAATTCATCGTGCGTATGATATTTTACAAACTCCAAATCCATAGAGGCTTTCTTAGCCAAAGAAGGATCTAATTGAACAGCGTGTTTCAGATTGGAGATCACATCGTTTGAATTATTTGTCCTTGCAGCAACTATGGCTTTCAAATAAGATGTGGTTGCATTGGGGTGAAGAACAGCGTTTAATGTCGAATGCGCACTGCTGTAATCTTTATTCAGCAAATGAGCCAAAGCGGCATTGTTGCTTGCTGCCTTTCCGAAAGAGCCGACTGCCTTGGAATAATTACCGTTGGCAATGTCTATCAAACCTGTTGCATTACCCAATTCGGAAACGCCGGCTGCTTTTCCCAAAAACTGTTGCGCTTTGTCCAAATCGCCTTTTGCGATGTGTACCAAACCCAAGTTCAGATGAGCTTCGGGAGAAGCGCTGAGCGACAACGATTTATTGAAGTGCGATTCGGCTGAGGAAAGATTTCCCTTTGAATAATCAACAACGCCTAAGTTGTTATAAGCGCGATGATCGCCGGGGAAAAGTTCCGTTGCTTTCCTGTAAATACTTTCTTTTGCGGATGGAGCATCGGCCAGCGTGGCTGCATACAGTAATTCTTCAACATTCAAAGATTGAGGATTGGAAGATGCCAGTTTTGAAATTTCCTCGTCACTTTTTCCGATGATTTCAATATTAGCCGTTAATCTCGAACGCCTCAACTGCGGAAGAATTTCGTCGGCCAGTACGGAATATACGGACGAAATGTTTTTAATTTCCCTTTCTCTCAGTTCGGAATCTTTGTACATCGAAAGAACACTGAGAATCAAGTTTTTATCTTGAATATTGGATTTTTCGACCAGTTCTTTGAAACCTTCCCAGTCCTGAGCGGTATACCGCGTGGCAACCGGAGCATCCACATTCGATTTTTTCAACTCGCTTTTCAGATATTTGTTTGTGTTGGCTTCCCGCTGTCCGGCCAATTTTTCATTCAAAGTAACACCGCCATCGGGAGATGCATAAGCCGAAACTTCCACATGAACTTTTTGATTGTCAGCTTTATTTGCATCTGCAACCAGGTTTTTCCAATTTGCCAGATCCGCTTTTTTCAATTCGCTTGTACGAAGTTCGGCCTGCTGGATAAGGAACATGATGTCGGCATTGTGAGCTTCTTTTATGATTTTTTGGAATCTGTCCGGAGTGATTGCCGGAATTTCGGAACCTGCATCCAGCAAAGCTGCCGTAGCCAAAACACCTTCGCCGATTTTAAGTTCAGGCAACGGAACTTCTTTGTTACCTACTTTCGCCGAGAAAGTAAGATAAAGATCGGATTTTTGCATGGCCGGCACATAGTCGAAAGAAGATTTCAACGTCACATTGCCGCCCGCTTTCTGAGAAATAACCTGTCCGTTCCCGGCCACTTTTTCTCCCTGATAAGTATAAGAAGTTCCCCATGCTTCACCGCCGTCATAGCGGAGTACGGGGGTTACGACCAAAGTCGCTTTCTTATTGAACCAATCGGCAGGAAAGGTTGCATTGACCGTTACGGGAACTTTTCCTCCCACCAATTCCAAAGGCTGCGGTTCAGCCTTGATATAATCGGCTACAAGCGGTTTAAGACTGGATGAACACGCAGCCAAAAAACCTGCCGTTACAACTAAAATAAATGAATAAAGAACAATTTTTTTGTACATAACTGAATAATTTTAAATTAATAAATGAAGTTTCATATAGATTTTTATGTCTTCAAAAATTCGGACAAATATACATTTAAAAATTGATTTTTAACTAAATCGGCGATTATTTTTAATATGCTAATAAATAAATTTTTTAGAATAGTTCTTATTTGACAGTATTAACCGGGCAATACCGATATTTCCTCCGGGTCTTCTAATCAAACGAACCGAGTTTTCACCCTTATCAAACTGCACTTTTTCCATCAATACGCCGGTTAAAGAGTAAATATTCACCGAAACCGGTTCGTCCGGAAGTTCCCGAAGCCATAACTCAGAGGTTTTCGAATCATAAAACAATATATCGTCCGTTTCTACCGGAACATCGGGAATACTGTCTGTTGTTGCGCTGCGCACCAAAGGCTGAATCGCCAGAGAAGTTTTCTCCGCCTGAGCCGGCAAATAAGTATCCGCCTGAATCCATCCCTGCAAAGTATCTTTTACCCAAGCCGTATTCCGTTTGCCGGCGGCTGCAAATTTTGTATTGTAGATACAAAACCGGACATTGCCGTTGACGGTATAGGAAATAAAAAATGTACCCCCGGTGATTTTAACCGGTTCATCAAACAGGACAAAAGTTTCTGTTCCGACAGTTCTCATACTTTTATCTTTCGGGTTAAATCCGGCAGCGCTTGAATAATCCAAATATTGAGGGGAAAAACTTTGCGTTTGAAGCAGTTTTCCGGGTGAAGCCGTACCTGAATAAATCGAAATTTCCACACCGGTTATTCCGTTGGCCGACAATGGAGGAACAAACAAATAAACCCCGAAAACTTCAACCGCATCCTCAACGGTAAATTCCTCGGCAAATTCTACCGTTTTCAGGTTGCTGCTCCCATAGACAAAGCCCGAATTGGGCGCTTCCATATTACTGACAACCAAAGCGTCGCCGGCGGAAAAATCCATGTTGCTTAAACGCATCAACGGATTTGCATGATTCGGGTCGAAACCCGACTGCTGTTTCAGACCCTTGCCGTTTGGGGCGAGATACGTTTTCAATTGATTGTCCGCATCGGAACTTTCCCAACTTTTGTACAAAATGGTAAAATAATCGGAAACGGAATTTTGGCAAGTCGAATTTCCGCCGGTTAACGTTCCGATAACCAGCCCGTTTCGGTCAAATAAAGGCGATCCCGAAGACCCGCCGTGAGTCGAACCTGTTTCCCAACTTGAAACTTCCCAATGGGATTCAGGCTCAAAAATTCCCCCCGAAAAACTGACCGTCGACAGGTTGGCCTCCGTTTTTCCGTATTTTTTCACGGCTGCCGCCGGATGATGTAAATTGGCGTGCATTCCGGTTCTTCCGCTTTCAGCCATATTCCAGCCTGCGTGATAAATATTATAATAAACAGGCGGTTTTTCCCGCAATTCCAGTAAAGCCACATCCCGTTTTTCCAGTATTGCACGCGGATAGGTTTCGGCCACGGTCATTTCCTCCGTTCCTTTCAACTGTGTTCCGCAAACAGGGCGGTTGTAGTTGAAAAAGGCAACGACAGTACCCGAAGTTGTAATATAATGATCCCTGTTTCTGGAAATTCCATATTCCATGCTGTCGTTTAAACAATGTACGGCGGTCAGGATATACGGCGCGCCGTCATTTTCCGTATTATTGACCAGAACGCCGGTACAGGTTGTTGTTCCGTCGATCATTAATAAAACGGTCGAGCGAATCAAACGATCATCAATTTCCGAACATAAAGCGTCGGGCATACAGGAAAATGCGCTGCCGCTGTCGAGAGCGGGTTCACTTCTGAAAAAACCGCGATAGTCATGATTTACTTCCGAGACCGTGAAATTGCCTTCAAACGGAACATCAGCCGGTTCCGAATATTCAATAATAATGGATTCGCCGGCAACAGGCCGCAGGGGCAAAACTTTTCCGGGAGAATTGTTCCGGCAGTCAAAACTGCCTATCACGTGGGAATAATCGGAACTGTAAGCAAATAATTTTCCACCCGGCGGCAGTTCAAAATCCGTCAGCAAGACATTAATCGAATAAGCGTCTTGGGAATGAATATGGATTTGCCACACTTTTGTCCCGTCGGGGAGAACGGTCAGCGCGGCGTCTTTCTTTTTTTCTATTTTCGTATAAAATTTGTGTGCAAAACGGTATGCCCGCAGACTGTTTCCTGCTTCCATCCGATCTTCTTGCATGACGGAATCTACATTAAAGGCGGGCATCTCGAAAGCCCCCCCGCCCTCCGAAAGGGAAAGCCCCTCCGCCCCCCGAAGGGAGGAGAAGCTCACCGCCCCTGAAGGGGGAACTGTGGGTGAATACGCTGCTGCATCAAATCCCCCCTTCGGGGGCTTGGGGGCTAACGGTTTCCCTCCGTGACTGATTTGGGCAGAAGCCGCTACACAGAAGGAAAAAAACACATTCAACAATAAAAAGGATAAACCGTTGTGTCTCATTTTTTGCAAGTTACGGGTTACAGGTAGCCAAATTACCTGAAACTGATTTTTCACGGGGCAAAATTAGGGATTATTTTCAAATGCGGAGTAGCCTGTCCGCAATAAATTTTATTTTTATATATAATTCTATTTGTATATATATCTAAATATCAATATGGTTTTGTGCTTAACCATTATTCCCTTGAAATTTCTTACCTTTGCAGCCGTTATTTTTAATTTTAACAAATGAAAGAAACTGTCATTACTGGTATCGAAAGTAAAAAAGCCGTTTTAGTCGGCGTAATCACCCCCGAACAAAGCGGGGAAAAAGTAAAGGAATACCTGGACGAACTGGATTTTTTGGCCGGTACGGCCGGTATTCAGGCGGTCAAACGTTTTACGCAGCGTTTGGAAAAACCACATTCCGTTACGTTTGTTGGTGCAGGCAAACTGGATGAAATCAGGAAATTCACCGAAGATGAAGACAATGAAACCGGATGGGTAATTTTTGACGACGAATTGAGTCCGAAGCAATTACGAAATCTGGAAGCAACGCTGAAAGTGAGAATTATGGATCGCACCAGCCTGATTCTTGATATTTTCGCGGCGCGCGCACAAACGGCTCACGCCAAAACGCAAGTCGAACTCGCACAATACAACTACATGCTTCCCCGCCTGAAACGGCTGTGGACGCACCTTGAACGGCAAAGCGGAGGCGGTAGCGGAGGATTCCGGATGCGCGGACCCGGTGAAACCCAGTTGGAAACCGACCGCCGAATTATCCTGAATAAAATATCCAAATTGAAAGAAGATTTGAAAGAGATAGACAAACAAAAATCCAATCAGCGGAAAAACAGGGGAAAATTAGTGCGCGTGGCTTTGGTCGGTTATACGAATGTGGGGAAATCAACCTTGATGACTCTACTGAGTAAAGCGGAAGTCTTCGCCGAAAACAAACTGTTCGCCACCCTGGATACGACCGTTCGCAAAGTAACCGTTGAAAATCTGGCTTTCCTGCTCTCGGATACCGTTGGATTTATCCGCAAATTGCCGACCGAACTGATAGAATCGTTTAAATCCACGCTGGATGAAGTGCGCGAAGCCGACCTGTTGATACATGTAGTGGACATTTCCCATCCGGCATTTGAAGAACAAATAGAAGTAGTTGATCAAACCCTGAATGAAATTACGAAAGAGGTCAAACCGGTCATCATAGCCTTCAATAAAATAGACTCCTTTTCGTACATCGAAAAAGAAGCCGACGATTTGACTCCTAAAACCCGGCAAAATATTTCTTTGGATGAACTGAAACAAACATGGATGAATAAATTGCACGAAAATTGCGTGTTTATTTCCGCTAAGGAAAAACAAAATATAGCAGAACTGAAATCATTGATGTACAAAAAAATACGTGAAATTCATGTACAGCGGTTTCCGTATACGGATAAAACAGAGCCGGGGATATGATTACATCCTGCTCTGCATCTCCGTCACAATCTGCCCGTCAAACAGGTTGATGATGCGGTGCGAAAACGAAGCGTCGTGCCGGGAGTGGGTTACCATTACGATTGTCGTACCCTCTCTGTTCAGTTCCGAAAGCAAATCCATCACGTCGTGTCCGTTTTTGGAGTCCAAGTTACCGGTCGGCTCGTCGGCAAGGATGAGCTTCGGGTTGGCGACAACGGCGCGGGCAATGGCTGCGCGCTGTTGCTGTCCGCCGGAGAGCTGGTTCGGGAAATGCTTTGCCCGGTGGCTGATATTCATTCGCCGGAGCGCTTCTTCCACCCGTTTCCTGCGTTCCTGTCTGTTGATCTTCATGTAAACCAGCGGCAATTCCACATTCTCGAAGACACTCATTTCTTCAATCAGGTTAAAACTCTGAAACACAAAACCGATATTGCCTTTACGTGCCTGCGTGCGGTCTTTTTCCGTCAGATGGCCTACTTCCCGCCCTGCCAGGTGATACGTCCCCGCCGTTGGATTGTCCAGCAATCCGAGAATGTTCAGCAAAGTTGATTTGCCACAACCTGAAGGCCCCATAATTGCAATAAACTCGCCTTCGTTCACTTCCATTGATACATCGTTCAACGCTACGGTTTCTACTTCTTCCGTGCGGAACACTTTTCTTAAATTTTCAATCTTAATCATGACTTTTGTTTTTTAGGTGCACTGTGTAACAGTGCACATTTGTTTATATTACTAAAGTTAGTTACGAGTTACAAGTAAGCCGGCTACTTGTAACCCATGACTTGTAAATGGATAAAATCATTCCGATTTTATTGTCTCTGCCGGATTACGCATCAAGGCATTCAGCGTGACGCCCGAAGTGGTCAGGAGGGCAATCACGCATTGCGCCACGACCGGCAGGACAAAGACCGCCCAGTCAGGCGACGCGCGATTGGCGTAATTTTCCAGCATCCGGGCGATGAAATACGCGCTCACGGGAATTGCTGCCACCGCCGCATATCCTACCCATTTCAAGACGTCCAGCGAAAGCAGGATAAATACCGAAGTGCGTCCCGCACCGTGTATCCGCCGGATGCCGATCTCCTTCGTCCGCCGCATGGCCGTGAACAGGTGAATGGCCAGCAACCGAGCATGGCGACAAAGATAGCGACCAGCGAACCGGTCAGTGTCATCTGCATAACCGTTTTTATCTCTTTGAATTTGCTGGCGTAAAGGTCTGCACTCCATATTGGATTAAGTACAAATTCAGGATCGAATTGCCGGAAAACGGCCTGCGCTGTTTCATGTGCGCGAACGGGACTGACCCCTTCGCGGAAACGGATGTTAATATCTACCGGATCGAACACGCGGGTCAATACAATGGGTTCAATGCTTAAAGCAGGATTGTCGTAATAGAAATCTTTTACCACGCCAACCACTTGGGCAGCCCGCCCGTGATAGGCGTACGTCTTTTCAAGGGGCGATTCGCCGCCCAGCATCTTCACCGCCGCTTCGTTGAGGAGAAGCATCTGAACGCTGTCGGGGTCGCCTTCGCGCCAGAAATGTCCTTCGACCGCTTCCAGTTCCATCAACTCCGGCATACCGGTCATCAGGCGGTATTCGTTAATCATGCGGGGATTGTCCTGCTCTTCCCAGTTCGCAATAGCCTGCCCGCTCCAGCCACCGCCAAAAACATGGTGCGAACCGCCAACATCTTTCACTTCGGGCTGTTTCAACAGTTCCTGTTTCACCGCTCCGTAGCTTTGACTGATTGTCCGGTTGCTTATGACAATCATCAAATTGTCGGGGTTATATCCCGGCGGGAGTTTCTCCAGATAAGCCGTCTGCTTATACAGCGTTACGATTACGGACAAAAGAACAATCGAAATCACGGACTGAAACACGACCGTCACGGCCGTCAGCCGGCGCCGGGAGAAGCTCACCCGCCTGCCGAGTATTTCCATCGGGGAAAAACGGCTCAGGTAAAAGGCAGGATAAAAGGCGGACAAAACGACCGTTACAGCAAACAGCAGGACAGCCGCCCCGATGAATGCAGGGTTCATCAGCTGCACCATATCAATGTCCTTGCCGATGAGGACGGCAAAATGCGGTACGCAGATTACGGCCAGCATGAAACCTGAAACGAATGCCATCATCACAATCGCCGAAACTTCCGAAAAGAACTGCCGCACGAGATCGCCGGTTTGCGCCCCGTTGGACTTGCGGATACCTGCCTCGTTCATCCGCATCTGCCCCTGCGTTACAAACAGGTTGATGAAATTCGTTACCGCCAGCGTCAGGATAAACAGCGCCAGCCCGGCCAGTATCCATATAAATTGCATGTTGCCGCCCCCCGTCCACCACTTGGCCGGCGAATTCAGATAAACATCGTCCAGCATTTCCGTTTCACCGTAAGCATCCATCCCTACCTGTTCACTCCAGGGTTTCAGCATGGTACGGTATTCGTCCCCGATAGCCCTGCGCGTGTCCCCGACCGAAGCGCCTTCGCGAATCAGGTAATACGTAAGAAATTCCAGTCCCCCGGCCCCGTTGATCGACGGGAGGGTTGCGATTGACGTCAGTACATCGAATGTCAAGTGCGAGTTTTTAGGGAAAGCCTCCACCACGCCGGAAACAACTATTTCCATTTCCTTAAAAGAAACAGTTTTATTCATCGCATTTTCCGGCGACCCGAACATCCTGTCGGCCGTATGGCGCGTAATAACACCCGAATTGGGGGTGGAAAGGCAGGTTTCCGGTGTACCTTCTACAAATTTAGTTTGGAAGACTTTGAAAAATCCGGCGTCGACCAGCATCGCTTTCAGGCCTTGAAAGCGCTTTTGTTCGGCGGCAAGTTCAATTTCCCCCAAATTAAGCAGTTGAACCGCCGTTTCTACACCCGGTACCTTACCGGGAAGTTCCGTGCCGGCCTTCCGGAGGTTAATCGCAAGGTAATCCCGGTTGCCGTCCCGTTCGGTAACGGTCATCAACCGCACGATACGCTCGCGGTTGGTGAAGTGTTTGTCATAACTCAATTCGTTAACCACAAACAGGATCAGCATGATCGATGCAGCCAGGCCAATGGCCAGTCCCGTAATGTTTACCCAAAGGAAAAAACGGGTGCGTTTGTAAGTGTTGAAAATGTTCATTTTTTTATTTTATTTATACTTTAACGGCCCCCTCCTTTGGAGGAGGCTGGGGGGGAGGTCAACGGCTAAGCGTTTCCGTCGGGTTTTGCGAAGCCGCCCTGTAACTCTGTGCACTGACGGTAAGTACCGTAATCACAAAAACAATCACTCCGCCGAGCAAAAAGACCCACCAGTACACCGGAATCCTGTACGCAAAGTTTTCCAGCCACAGAACAACCGTATAATAAGTAACGGGAACGGCAATCGCAAAAGCTATCCCCAATTGAATAAGGATGGCGCGGTTGAGCAGCAGCATGATTTCCCCGCCGGACGAACCGCTTACTTTGCGGATGGCAATTTCCCGCTCCCGGTATCTGGCGTTGAACAAAATCAACCCGTAAATGCCCATCACGGCAATCACGACGATAATTAGCCCGAACAGTCCAATCAGTTGGGCCATGTTGCTTTCCTTTTGATACAGTTTGTCCATTGATTCATCCAGGAAATGCACGTCAAACGGATCGTTGCCGTATCGCGTCCAAACCTGCTCGATGTGCCGGAGGGTGTTGGGAATTTCGGTTCCGGAGAGTTTTACCAGCACGTATTCGAAATTTTGCCATTGCGACAGCACGCCGAAGGCCATGGGTTCGATCGAACTGTGCAGGGATTCAAAATGAATGTCTTTGGCAATCGCCTGAATGCGTCCCGGCCCGAACGCATCGAAATCCTTCCCGACAATGCTTTCGTCAAATTCATATTTCTTCAAAAAGGCTTCATTGACGACAATTTGGGAGACAGCGGAATCCATGTGTTCGGGTTTGCGTCCGGCGAGGATATTGATATTGAAGAAATCGAAGAACCGCTCGTCCACCGACCAGACACGCAGGTTGATATGTTTTCCTTCAAATCGACGTCCCCAAGCCATGCCGACCCGTCCGGGCAAGGCGCGGGTAATGCAGTAATCGTCGATGCGCGGGTCGCGGAGCAGTTCCTGCCCGAAGGATTGACTGCTTTTTCCCAGTCCGGCGAGGGGCAGGTAGACGATGTTCTTTTTCGGAATCCCCCAGTCGAAATTCTGCATGTAACTGTTTTGCCGGTTGATAAAGATAGCCAGACAGATAAGCGCAATGGCCGCCGTAAACTGAAACACGATTAACAGGTTGCGCATCTTAACGCCTTGCCTGCCCATGGAAAACGATCCTTTCAGGGCTTCCGTTTCGTCGAACGACATCACATAGCGCATGGTATACAGCCCGACAGCGAACGCCAGCAGCAGGATGATTCCCGAAGCCGCGGCAAACAGCCCGGCATGCGACCAGAGGGAAAATTCGACGGTCGGAAACAGCTCCTGCGCAAAAGCGCTGCCTTTCAGGCACCGGATGCCGGCAAAGGCCAAAGCAATCGCAACGGCGGTAAACAGTACGCTTTCCGTGGCGATAACGAGACGGAGCGCCGTTTTATCGGCGCCGATCACCCGGCGAACCGTGATGCTCCGGACGCGCAGGGGCGCCATGGCCAGCGACAGGTTGACAAAATTGACAAAGGCGATAAACAGCGTGAGGACGCCTATCGCCAGGAGCGAAAGCGTCGTGTTGATGCGCTTGCCGCCGGGGCCGTCCAGGTATAAACTGTTTAAGGACGAAAACTTCAGTTCAATTGTCGTTTCGGGATGTTCTTCGAGGTACTTGGCGGTTTCTTCTCCCAAAACTTCGTTAGTGTTGAGTTTATCCCTTACCGCCGCCAGGTTGTCGGGATGAATCAGGAAATAAGCCTGAAAGCTCCATTCGGTTTGATCGTACTCCGGCAAATGGGTATAAATGCCGTTGCCGAGCGACGAATTGGCGGGGAAATCGCGATACACGGCCTGCACGGTCATCTCCAAACCGCGGTGATGATGGCGCAGGCTTTTCCCGATGGGATTTTCGCCGCCGAAGAGCTGTTGCGCCGTTTGGGCCGAAATCATCGCCTTGCCCGGCGCCGCAAAGATAGCGGTCGTATCGCCCGCAAGGATTTCGGGATTAAAAACGGTCAGGAAGCTTTGCGTTGTACGAAAGGCCTTGAGTTGATACATTTCCGGCGTCGCAGCGCCTTTATCCACGTCAAAAGGTTCCTTGTCTCCGCTATACGATGTCATACAGTAAGCTTCCGCTTCCGGTAGCAATCCGTGGATTTGGGCGGGAATCCGAAAATTGACATGTGTCACGTCATTGTTGCTGCCCCCGTTGCTTTGGAAAATATGAAACTGTGCAATTTTGTCGGCATTCGCATAGCCGCGGTCGTAGGTAAAATCATACCATACCTGCATCAACACGACGAAAAAGACGAGCAGCGCGACCGACAGTCCTGTCATATTAATGAAGGATGCGGTCTTAAAACGTTTCAGTACGAATAGAAAATTTTTAATCATATTATTTTGTTATATTAAGTTTCTTACTATACTTTGCATTCTATGCTAAATTCCAAATATATTTAGTTAAAAATAATTAAAACTTATGCAGCAAATTTTCTTGTATTAACGTATGGAGTTTCGCGGTTCATGACGGCAAACACACG
>JAIRNV010000081.1 GCA_031257875.1 Dysgonamonadaceae bacterium | reverse complement strand
TAGCGTTCCGCGTTATGTTTCTTCGCTATTTTGTTGATGTTTACTCCGTTTACAAAAAATAACAACTGATTCAATAGCGGCTGTCCGATAAAATTTGTACTTTTGCCCATGGGTTACTTCGTTTTGTTGAGACTGCAAAGATAACCTCAGAGTGGGGGAAATCAAAATTCCCCGCTCTTTATTTTTTTACCGGACAGTAGTGAAAAAGAATCCATATTCCCGATATCACCTTTAATTTTTCATTTAAAATAAGTTTATATTTTTCTAAACGGGGATCTGTTTTTAAGTGCCGTTCATCAAATTGAGAAATCATGGATGTTTCAACATTAATTGCAACAGAAAGTTTCAACTCTAAAGCAGCTACTGTTGCCCATATAATGTTATCGTATGGAACCCAGTTTTGATGCTCATCCCCTGTACTGAGATTAAATTCCAAAAGGCCGGCATCTGCTAATTTTTTAAGTCGCGCAAAAGCTTTTTCAGACGATGTTGCCCAGTATCCATTCGTAACAACCCTAACCATTAAACCTTTATTTGATGCATATTGAACGATGCTATCCAAATCTTTTCCCAATGTAAAACATTCTCCGCCTGTCAGAATCAGGAGTTTTATTGTATCATAAGTTTCGATAGACGAATCAACATACTGTACCATTTCTTGTAAAGATAACCGGTCATTATTTTCAGGACTACACTGCAAGCAACAATTTAAACATGTTGCCGTACATTTATTTGTAGTAATTAAATTTAGCGAAAGAGGAGGTATTATCAGTTCGTCCATAATTACAATTTCTTCTATTTACATGTTACTCAAAATTTACACCTGTTCGATCATAAAGGTATTTCATAAAACATTGCCACGCAAAAATATTTTGATGCAAATAGTGAGATAAATTACTGCAAATTTCACAACAGTTATGTAATAAAGTACACTACAAATTTTCCTGTTTTTTTCTTATTCTCTAAGATAATCGGAATAAATTGTAAAGAAGTCTATCCTAACAGGATGGAAATTGTGAGAAGCCTTTTAGTTATCAATAACCGGATTATCAAACCATTCAATAAATATTTGATCTATCGCAATGCAACAATTTTTCACACATACTTATATAATTAAAAAGTTTCAGTATTCCGGTTTTCAGTATTCCGGAATACTAAAACTTTTATTTTTTTAAGTTCGGAAATAATTATCAATTATACGCTGTTTCTCCGTGTTCATATATATCCAAACCTTCTTCTTCAACACGTCTTGAAACACGCAGACCAAATGCCACATCCAACACTTTGAAAATCACGAATCCCGCAACAAAAGCCCAGGCTCCGACCGTAACGGCGCCCGTCAACTGAGCAAGCGTAAATCCGGGACCTGCGCCATAGAACCAGCCGCCGTCAATAGCCAGCAAACCGGTCATAACGGTTCCGATCAAACCGCAAACACCGTGTACGGAAGCGGCGCCAACGGGGTCGTCAATTCTCAAAATACGGTCGATAAACTCAACGGAAAATACCATCGCTATTCCGCAAACAAGACCGATAATAATCGCTCCTACGGGAGATACGAGGTCGCAACCGGCCGTAATACCGACCAGTCCCGCCAAAACTCCGTTCAAAGTGAGCGACAGCGACGGTTTTTTGTATTTCATCCAGGCCGTAAGCAAAGCGAAGAACCCGCCGGCACAAGCTGCCAGATTGGTTGTCAGGAATACATGAGAGATGGCTACGCGATTCTCTTCGCCCGACGCGGCCAACTGCGAACCGGGATTGAATCCGAACCAGCCGAACCACAGAATAAATACGCCGAGGGCTGCTACCGTCAAATTATGTCCCGGTATGGCTTTCGACTTGCCGTTTTTGCCGTATTTACCGATACGCGGACCTAATATCCATGCACCTGCCAAAGCGATCCAGCCACCAACGGAGTGTACAATGGTCGAACCGGCAAAATCATGGAATGTTGCTCCGAACGTGTTCATCATAAAACTGCCTTCTTCGCCGTTCATCAACCAGCCGCCGCCCCAGGTCCAGTGCCCGGAAACAGGGTAGATACATACGCTGATGAGAACAGTATAAATCAGATACATGTGGAATTTGGTTCTTTCCGCCATAGCTCCCGAAACGATGGTTGCCGCCGTAGCGCAGAATACGGTTTGGAAAACCAGAAACCCTTCAACCGGCAAATCGGTCGGATTTATATCAAGGCTGAAAAAATTAGGTATCCCCATGAAACCGCCTTCACCGAACATAATGCCGTAACCGACAAAGAAAAATAACAAAGAACCCAGCATGAAATCCAAAAAGTTCTTCATCAATATATTTGCCGTGTTCTTCGTCCTTGTAAAACCGGCTTCGACCATGGCAAAACCCGGTTGCATAAAGAATACGAGCATAGCTGCCAGTAACATCCATACCGTATCTAACGATAAACCTACTACATTTGTAATATCTGTTGTTTCCATACAATTTTTAATTTTTAGTTAATTTATGAATTAAATAAGGTAGTCTCGCCTCTTTTTCCCGAGCGAATACTGATTGCATCTTCGGCAGGAAAGATAAAAATCCGTCCATCGCCGATTTCCCCCGTATGAGCAGCCTTTTCAATTGCCTGAACCGCTTTTTCCACGTTAACGTCACGAACAATAATACTTAACAGATACCGTTCAATGTAGCTCGTGTCGTAAATAATACCCCTGTAAATCCTTTCTTCCCTGCCTTTGCCTACACCTTTTACTTCCGAGTAGGAAAACCATTCGATGTCGGCTGCCATCAAGGCCTCCTTTACATCATCGAATTTGGTTTTGCGAATAATTGCTTCAATTTTTTTCATACCAAAAACAATTTTTAACGTTAATATTTAATTTATTCTTTATTCCCTGTTAATTGTCCGATTAAATTGATAGGTTTATTTGAATTTTTATGTTATTTTGCAAATAAAAACACAATATAAATTGCATTTCGATTTTTTCACCGTGCAAAAGTACGCTATTTTATTTAAACAAAAAAATATTTAAAATAGTTTTTTTGCATAAAAAATGCTATTATTCTATCAAACAGACAAATAAAATTTCAATTACGCAATAAAATGAGTACGATATAATTGAAATATCAAATAAAATAATGTGAAAATTTGCATAATTAAAATAAAATGATTTCCTTTGCAGCCTGAAATATGCCGTTACGGGCGTATTTCGGTATTGTTAATTGTTGGACGGTAAAAGGATTGTACGGGTTATTGAGTTTTTATGTTTTATTAATTATTAATTAAATTTTTTGAAAAATGAAAAAATTAGTTTATTTGTTAGCAGTCCTTGTATGGACAGGTAGTGTGAAAGCTCAAGACGGTGGCTTGAATTTTTCGGTAGGAGCGGACGTAGTCAGCTCGTATGTATGGCGCGGTGCGTATCAGGAGAAAGCCTCTTTTCAACCCGCAGCGAGTTTAAGTGTAGGTAATTTTTCCTTATCGGCATGGGCGAGTACGGCTATTATGGGCAGTCACAAAGAAGTTGATTTCACTGCAGGATATAGCATAGGCGGTTTGTCGCTGGCTATCACCGATTACTGGTGGTCAGGTGAAGGCGCTTTTAAGTATTTGAATTACGGTGATGAAACAGAACATCTTTGGGAAGGAACTTTGGGTTATACCCTGCCGACGAAATCTTTTCCGTTGAGCCTCAGCGTAAACACCATGTTTGCCGGAGCCGATAAGAAATCCAAGTATGAAGAAATGAAAGAAGGAGAAAAAGACAAAAATAATTTTTCCACTTATATTGAAGCTTCTTTACCGTTTACGATTAAAGATGTCAATTTGAGCGCAAGTGTTGGCGCCACAACGGGAAAAGGGCTTTACGCACCGGAAGCATCGGGGGCGTCTGTGGTTAATATCGGACTGAAAGCAGGTAAGGAAATTAAAATTACGGACAGTTTTTCTTTGCCGGTTTTCGGACAGATAATCCTTAATCCTCATCAGGAAGATATCTTTTTTGTATTCGGATTTAGTTTATAAATAAAATATGAATACTCAATATTATACTTAGGTAATACTGCGAAATATTGAGTATTCATTTTATTTTGTAACAAAAAACAAACTTATGGCAAAAAAACAAACAACTCCACCGCTAAACAATTGGCCGAATAAAACGGGTAATGGAAATCCAAGTGGAAGAAACAGAACACAGAGTCCACCGAAGAAGAAACAAGGTTAAATAATTGCAGTCGTCATTGCGAGGGCGAAGCCCGAAGCAACAGGATGCGACAATTTGAATTGAAAATCAACGCAGTCAAATGTACCCGTCAGCCGATACGGATAGTTTTTTTGCAATAATATATAAAAAAAGAATATTAGAATAAAAAAAGAAAGAAAAATGTCAAAATTAAGATTTAAAGCTGTTGAAGAAGCTTACAAAAAGAAAGCGGTAGCCGTATCGGCTCCCGAACAGTTGACCTCCGATTATTACGGAAGATATGTTTTCAACAAAGACCAGATGGCCAAGTATTTGTCTAAGGAAACGCTGGATGCACTTATTAATGTAATTGAAAAAGGAGAAACATTAGACCGCGGATTGGCCAACCACGTAGCTGCCGGAATGAAAATGTGGGCGATGGAAAGAGGCGCTACACATTATACCCACTGGTTTCAACCGCTGACTGAAGGAACTGCGGAAAAGCATGATTCATTTATCGAATATTCCGGTGCGCCGGGAAGTACTATTATTGAGGAATTTTCGGGAAAACTCCTTGCACAGCAGGAACCAGACGCCTCGTCGTTCCCGAGCGGAGGAATCCGCAACACATTTGAAGCGCGCGGTTACACGGCATGGGATCCGTCTTCTCCCGCTTTTATTGTCGATGATACGCTTTGTATCCCTACCGTTTTCATTTCTTACACCGGCGAAGCTTTGGACTACAAAACGCCGCTGTTGAAGTCTTTGAACGCAGTGGATAGAGCGGCGACAGACGTTTGCCATTATTTTGACCCGTCCGTGAAGAAGGTTTATTCTTATTTGGGATGGGAACAGGAATATTTTCTGGTTGACGACGGTTTGTACGCTACCCGTCCCGATTTAATGCTCACCGGCCGCACTTTGCTGGGACATGAATCGGCGAAAAACCAGCAGCTGGAAGACCATTATTTCGGTTCGATACCTACGCGCGTACAGGCTTATATGAAGGATATCGAATTTGAAGGATATAAATACGGTATTCCTTTGAAAACCCGTCACAACGAAGTAGCTCCCAACCAATTTGAACTGGCGCCGATTTTCGGTGAAACCAATTTGTCGATTGACCAGAACTTGCTGATCATGTCGATTATGAAGAAAGTTGCACGCCGTCACGGGTTCCGTTTATTGCTGCACGAAAAACCGTTTGCCGGCATCAACGGTTCGGGTAAACACAATAACTGGTCGTTGGGAACAGATACGGGCGTAGGTCTTTTGACGCCGGGAAAAACGCCGGAAGAAAACCTGCAATTCATCACTTTTGTGACGAATATCCTGATGGCTGTTTATAAGTACAATGCTTTGTTAAAAGCATCCATTATGACGGCGCAAAACGCTCACCGCTTAGGCGCAAATGAAGCTCCTCCCGCTATTATTTCTGCATTTTTGGGAACGCAGGTGTCGGCCGTACTGGATAAACTGGAAAAAAGTACCAGCGAAGAAGCAATTGTGCTTGACGCCAAGCAAAAAATGAAACTGGGTGTTGCCAAAATTCCCGAAGTGCTTTTGGATAATACCGACCGCAACCGTACTTCTCCGTTTGCTTTCACCGGTAACCGCTTTGAATTTCGCGCAGTGGGTTCTTCGGCCAATTGCGCTTCAGGGATGATTACGTTGAATGCAATTGTTGCCGCTCAACTGATCGAATTTAAGAAAACCGTAGATGAAAAAATCAAATCGGGGTTGGCTAAAAATAAAGCGATTTTCGATGTGTTGAAAGAATATATCAAAATCTCGAAACCCATCCGTTTCGACGGTAACGGTTACTGCGACGAGTGGAAAGCCGAAGCTGCCCGGCGCGGTCTGGACGGAGAAACAAGCGTTCCCGTTATCATTGACGCCAACACGGCGCCCGAAGCAGTTAAAATGTTCGAAAGCGTCGGCGTTTTCAGTGAAAGAGAGTTGCACGCACGCAACGAAGTGAAGTGGGAAACTTATACGAAGAAAATTCAGATCGAAGCGCGCGTTTTGGGCGATTTGGTAATGAATCATATCATTCCGACGGCAACCAAATATCAATCCGCTTTGTTGGATAACGTTTATAAAATCCATCAGGTTTTCGACAAAGAGAAAGCGGTAAAATTGTCGGCTCATGATTTGGGAATCATTGAAGAAATTTCCGAACGGATATCAACGATAAAATCGAAAGTTGAAGCGATGATTGAGGCAAGGAAAGTTGCGAATAAGATTGAATGTGAGAGGGAAAAAGCCATTGCTTATCACGACAAGGTTTTACCTTATTTCGATGAAATCCGTTACAATGTTGATAAACTGGAATTGATTGTTGATAATGAATTGTGGCCGTTGCCGAAATATCGGGAATTGCTGTTTATCAGGTAATTGAAATTGTTGCGCCCTGTCATTCCCGCTTGCGTGGGAATGGCAGGGCGTGGTAATTTTAAATTGTGCCGTACTTTATTCATTATTTTTATAACTTAATTAACTGTAATCCACCGGCTCAAAATGCGCTCTTCCGCGCTAAATTCCGTCAACATTGCCGGCCATTAAATCGCCCGCATAAAATGCGTTCATCAGGATGCTGTCGGCAGGTGCGTAAGCGGGCAGCAGGTTACGTAAAACCCCATATTTTACTTCTTCATTGGGGAATCCCAGAAAAAAGGTATTAAATAACGGGTCATAACCTTTAATAGTCAGATAGCCGCTTTGGTAAAGCACCGGAATCGGGTCTTTATTATCAACACGGTAATCGGTTAAAAATTAGGTAGTTGCAGAAACCTGACTGTCGGTTATTTTCCATATATCAAAACGTATGTCTTTAAGCATTTTAACCAGGAAAGTAGGCGTTCCCGTTTGATACCAGTAGTTTCCAAAATCCAGACTTGCCAAGGTATTCAAGGCTGTACGGGTTGTACATATCTTCGCTTTCCCTGACAAAGCGGTAGCCGTCGTAACGCTTTTTCATTTCGGCAAGGGTTTCTCCGTATGTTTTTCCCGTTTCTTCGGCCAACGCGTGCAATTCCGGCTGGAAATTATTAATCAGTTCCGTTTCGGAAATGCCGCAAATACCGGAAAACAAGTTATTCATACTTATATCCTGCAACTGGTTCAAATCGCTGAAAATGCTGATTTTTGAAAATTTGGTGGTGGTGATGTAAAAAGTATGCTATTATAAAAATTTGGCACTCAGGGAATAAGTATGTATTTTAGTTGAATGCAAATAAAAATCACACTTCATTGCCCCAACTGCCAAAGCCCAAGGATAAAGAAAAACGGCAGAAAATCATAAGGTATGGCTCATCCATGCATACCATAGAGACACCGGTGAAACCATGTCGTTTGTATGGGGAAAGCGGGACTTGCAAACAGCGAAAAAATTGAAGAAAAAACTGTCGGATTCAGGGATAAGCTACGGGAATACAGCCACCGGTGACCGGGATAGCTTTACGGTAGCATTTAAGGGTGAAAACCATTCGGTGGGGAAGGAATATACGGTAGGCATAGAGTGAAATAATTGATCATCAATGAAATAATTCGATTGTACACAATTGTTGCGTGAATTATTTCAAAATAAGTTTATCCTGCTTGTCTTCCAAATCTTTTAATAACTTCATCTGCGCTTTGGTACGCTGCAAGTTATGTCCCGGGAACCGGATTTTATAATAGGTATCTCCATTTAAGTAATCGGTAAAGAAACGGACGGTTTGCATATAGGTCAATAAGCGCGCGCCAAAAGGCAGGAGTTCGATTTCCAGCGGTAACAAAAAGGAACGGGCTGTTTCCAGATAGCCCTGCGCGTAACTTGTATAAATGTCCAAGTCAACACTTACGTTATCTAAATCGGCGTCATCTTCCGCACCTGTATTGGCGCCTGTCCGGATAAAATCGCCGAAATCCGACACGACATAACCGGGCATTACCGTGTCGAGGTCAACGACGCAAAGTACTTTCCCTTCTTCGTCAAACAAAACGTTATTTACTTTCGTATCGCAATGATTGATGCGTTTGGGCAGTCTTCCTTCCCGTCCTGTCCGTTCGACTTTAGTCATTTCTTCGGCGCGTGATTCGATTGCCGCGATGATTTCCCTGTTCTCCCCTCCCCTGCCGGCCGCATCGCTGGCTACGGCTTCGCGAAATTGTTCCATCCGAAATTCCATGTTGTGGAAATTGGGAATCGTTTCATGGATTTTCTCCGGAATATCCGCTAAACAGGACTGGAACTCGCCGAAGGCTTTTCCGGCAGAATATGCTAACGCCGGCGTAATGGCGTCATAACTTTTCCCTCCTTGAATGAAAAGATATACCCGCCAATAGTTTTCACCGTCGAAATAAAACAGTTTACCGTCCTTAGCCGGAATAACGGTCAATGTCTTCCGGTCAATGTCCTGTTCGCCTTTCTCAATCAATTTCTTACGGATGTGACCGGTAACGTGCAGGATATTGTTTTGCAGCAGTTCCACATCTTTAAATATATGATGATTAATCCGTTGCAGTAAATAATCAGGTTTATCCTGTTCCGAAGTTTTTACAAGGAATGAATCATTAATATGTCCCGCGCCTAAAGGCGCTATGGAAACTACGGTTCCCGCTGTTTGAAAATGCCGTATCAAGTCAATGTGTTTCATATGAAAATAAGTGAATGAGTAGACGAGTTAACAAGTAGACGAGTTAACAATACTTTAATTTACTCGTTTACTTGTCAACTTGTTAACTTGTTAACTAATTTAACTCATGTATTACCAGTCCCGACCGCAATTTCGGCTCAAACCAGGTTGTTTTCGGCGGCATGATATTTCCCGTATCGGCTATATCAATCAATTGTTTCATCGAAACCGGATAAAGAGCAAGGGCTACCGCCATTTCACCACTGTCGACGCGGCGCTTCAGTTCTTCCAAGCCACGGAGTCCGCCGACAAAATCAATGCGTTTGTCTGTCCGTAAATTTTTTATTCCCAAAATTTTATCCAAAATCAAATCGGAAGAAACCGTAACATCAAGTACGCCGATGGGGTTATTGTCATCGTAAGTTCCCGCTTTGGCTTCCAGGGAATACCAGTTTCCTTCCAGATACAAAGAGAAATTATGCAGTTTCTGAGGATGATAAATCGTTTTACCTTTTTCCGTAACCAGAAAATCATGACTCAGTTTAATCAAAAATTCAGCGGGAGTCAATCCGTTCAAATCTTTCACAACGCGATTGTAGTCCATGATTTTCAGTTGACCGGCAGGGAAACAGACCGCCATAAAATAATTGTATTCTTCCTTTCCGGTATGATGCGGATTTTGCCGGGCTTTTTCAGCGCCGACCAGCGCTGCCGCCGCCGAACGGTGATGCCCGTCGGCAATATATAAATAAGGTATCTCCGCAAAAAGTCCGGTAATTTTTTGAATCGTTGTTTCATCGCTGATTACCCAAAAATGGTGGCCGATACCGTCGGCAGAAACGAAATCATACTCAGGCGTTTGCCTGACGGTTTCCGCAACAAGCGCATCAAGCGCCGGATGGCCGGGATAAGCAAAAAACACCGGTTCGATATTGGCATTATTGATGCGGACATGCTTCATCCGGTCTTCTTCCTTGTCTTTCCGCGTCAATTCGTGCTTTTTGATAAGGCCGTTCAGATAATCGTCCACATACGAACAGACGACCAGCCCATACTGGGTGTGGCCATTCATGGTTTGAGCATACACATAGTAGTTTTCCTTTTCGTCCTGAACCAGCCATCCTTTTTCCTTAAACCGTCTGAAATTTTCAACGGCTTTGTCATACACTTCGGGAGCATGTTCATCTTTTCCTTCGGGAAAATCAATTTCCGGTTTGATGATACGGTACAAAGACTTTTCGTTGCCTTTGGCCTCCGCCCGCGCTTCTGCCGAACTTAACACGTCATAAGGACGTGAAGCGACTTCGGTTACATATTCTTTAGGGGGACGAATCCCTTTGAACGGTTTGATTGTTGCCATGATTTATTTATTAAAATGATTTGAATCCCATAATTTCGCGAACTTCCCGCAAAGTTTTAGAAGCGCGTTCCCGCGCTTTTTCCGCACCTTCTTTTGTCACTTTGCGCAAGTAAGCATCGTTGTTTTTTATATCGTTAATCCGGTCGCGAATGGGGGCAGTTACTTTGATTATATCTTCCGCCAACTGTTTTTTCAGGTTGCCGTACCATTTGGTTTCGCCTGTGTTCCACAAATTTTCATAGTGGGCGACTACTTCCGCAGTGGAAACTACTTTTAGAATTGTGAATAAATTCTCGATATAATCCGGTTTGGGTGTGTCCTGACCTTCGGGACCGTTGTCCGTCAGTGCGCCTTTTACTTTCTTTTCGACAGTTTTCGGATCATCGGTCAGGTAAATTGCATTGCCTTCCGATTTACCCATTTTGCCGCTTCCGTCCAGTCCCGGAATTTTGACCAACTCCTGTCCGAATACATAAGCAGTCGGTTGTTTAAAATATTCAACATGGTACCTGTGATTAAAACGTTTGGCATAATTTCTCGTTATTTCCAAATGCTGTTCCTGGTCTTTTCCGACAGGCACATAATCGGCATTAAAAGCCAAAATATCGGCAGCCATTAAAACGGGATAAGTAAATAATCCGGCATTCACATTATCCGGATTTTGCCGGACTTTATCTTTGAAAGAAACTGTTTTTCTCAGTTCGCCCACCGGCGCAAGCATATTCAATAAAAGATACAGCTGTACAATTTCCGGAATATCGCTTTGCACATAAATAGTCGCTTTTTCAGGGTCTAATCCGCAGGCAATGTAAGCGGAAAGAATGTTCCGGACATTCTCGTGCAACATACCCGGATCGGGATGCGTCGTGAGCGAATGAAGATCGGCAATGAAAAAAAAACTGTTACATTCTTCCTGCATTTTCAGGAAATTAACCATAGCGCCGTAATAATTTCCCAAATGTAAATTACCTGTCGGACGGATGCCGCTTAAAACTGTTTTCATATTCTGTTACTTAAATTTTTGCGCAAATGTACATAAAAATTCGCATCACTCATAAAATGTTGTATCGAAAGCCGAATTTTTATTGTGTTTCAAAATAAGATTTTTTATGAATGCGTATAGAAAGCCCGAACCGTACGCAAACAATTGAATAAAAGAAGCAATTACCGATAACAAACCTGTTGTGACTGACTTTGTTTTTATGAGGGCGTGGATGAAAATCAACGCGACAAACAAACAAAACGGAATACAAATAAACCACCACAGGAACGACAAAAACGGGAAAACAAAAATGTACAGCGTAAATAAAGCAGGGAAAATATGCACTGTTTTCAACGACTTGGGATGCCTTTTGTACAGATTTATTCTTGCAATTCCCGAATTAAAAACCTGTTTAAAAAACTTTTTCAAATCGGTACGCCTTTTGTGATAAACCCACGAGTTTGTAAAAAGGCGACTTCTGTAACCGCCGTTTATCACGCGAATGCTAAAATCAATATCTTCGCCGAAGCGCATTTCGGAAAAACCGCCTGTATGTTCAAATGCCTTTTTACATATGCCCATATTAAAACTGCGGGGATAGAAAAAGTCGACACTTTTATTGCTGCCTCTTATTCCTCCTGTTGTAAGTATGGACGTCATGCTGTAATTGATTGCTTTTTGAATATTTGAAAACGAAAAATGCGCTTTATCGGGACCGCCGAAAAAATCGACATGAGCTGCAACAAGTTCCTGCTCTACACTTGTCAGATAGCGGGGTGGAACAATACAATCCGAATCCAGAAAAATAAGATACTCGCCCTTACTCTCTTTTGTACCCCAATTACGCGCCTGCCCCGGACCGGAATTGGATATGTAAAAATAATGAACGGACAATTTTTCCCCGTATTTTTCAGCAATGTTTTTGCAGGGCGTCAATGAACCGTCATCTACAACGATAACTTCAAAGTTTGTATAAGTTTGACAGGCGAGGCTTTCAAGCAATTCGTCCAATTCGTCAGGACGGTTATAGACGGGAATAATAATAGAATAAAACATGTTTTCAGGAGTTAAATAATTTCTATTTCATCAAAAGAGAAATTGTTGTGAGTCAATAACTTTTTAACAGGTACATTTCCGGCACAAAAGTAATCATTTTTTTGATTATAGAGTACCTGCAATAAGAATGGGCTAAATAATCCCGATTATATCCATTCGCAATGACGACTGCGATTATTTAACCTTGCGACAATTTGAAATGATGCCAATATCAGGCGCTATTATCTGCGGAAGATGGCTGAGGGAAAGCCGGAATGACTGATTATAAACAATATAAGAGGAAAACTGATTCACCGTATTTTTGCGGTTGTCAGAAGTAGAAATTTTTATCAACCGGATTATAAAAATCCGATGGAGAAAAAAAGTGCGTAAGTATTAACATTTTTTATGTGAAATAATTTGGATTGGAACATAGAATTCAACACAGTCAAATGTACCCGCAATTCACCGGAAT
>JAIRNV010000071.1 GCA_031257875.1 Dysgonamonadaceae bacterium | reverse complement strand
CACAAATAACCGCTGCTACCGTTATAAAAATTATGTCCTCCATCAAATGTTCTCTGGTCCTGTCCACGCGGGGATCGGTCAATTCTGTAAAATAACCGAATAGTGTTTGCATTCCTTTTTTAGTATAATAACGGAACAGGATATTCTTTAGTATTTAAAATATGTTATAATAAGATGCGTTTGCCCTGGTGCAGGGGGTATTCCAAATTAGTGATTAATGATTAATCATTATTGTGGAGTGTATTTCAAATTGTCGAAGCTACATCTTTCAGGTGATAGCACTACGCGCCTTCGCCCGGTGACCGGTATTATAACGGTGCCAGTCGTCTTTTACAAGAGACCTTTCCGGTCAAACTCCATTGAATTACGGGACTAAGTCATTTCAGCAAACCATAGATAACAGTTATGACCTTCCCAAAACCTATTATTTTGATTTTGATATAGTGAATAACTCCCGGATAAATACTGGGGTTATTCACAGGCAAGGCCTCCGGCCTTGAGAGCAGTTCATTTATTTACGTCTGCGTAACATGAGTAATTTTAAGGAGTCATGCCCATGAAAATATCCGTTAATTTTCCCCTTTCAATGTTAAAATATTAAAAAAAAAATTATTTACCTTTGCCACGTTCAATATCATGTATAACTTGAAAAGAATTATGAGTATGATTAAAGTAAAAATTACTGAAAACGCGCTGAAAAAGATAGGGATAGCGGTATGCGCCTGCGCTTGCACACTGTCCTTATTCGCACAAAACAGCGTGAAGGTTACGGGAAAAGTAACCGATGTATCCGGTGAAGCGCTTATCGGTGTGAACATTATCGTTAAAGATGTTAATACCGGAGTCGTGAGTGATGTAGACGGGAAATATGCAATCGAGGCGCCCGGTAAAGACGCCGTATTGGTGTTTTCCTACATAGGGTTTTCCACACAGGAAATTCCTGTGGGCGGCAAAACGGTTGTGGATGTAATCATGAGTGAAAATGCCGTGGGAATTGAAGAAATTGTAGTAGTGGGCTATGGTACGCAGAAAAAAGTCAACCTCTCCGGCGCCGTAGCGCAAATAGACGGGAAAACGCTGTCGAGCCGGCCGATACAGAATGTGTCGTCTGCTCTTCAGGGAATGATGCCGGGCGTAACCGTCATGTCGGGACAGGGGCGTCCGGGACAGGACGGAGCGACTATCCGCGTACGCGGCGTGGGAACGCTCAATACGGCCAACCCCTATATCCTGATTGACGGGGTGGAAAGCGGCACGCTAAATTCCCTTGATCCGAACGATATTGAAAACATATCGGTGCTGAAAGACGCCTCGTCGGCTGCTATCTACGGGTCGAAAGCTTCCAACGGCGTGATTCTTATCACCACGAAGCGCGGAACGGCCGGCGCGCCCCGTGTAGCCTACAACGCACATGCGGGTGTGCAGGTTCCTACTCAAATGATTGAGCGCCTCAGTTCCTACGACTACGCACGGCTACTCAACCGGGCACTGGTGGATGATGGAAAAACAGAACGCTTCACGGCCGACGACATCCAGAAATTCAAAGACGGATCCGACCCATACGGACACCCGAACACCGACTGGTATGACCTCGCCTACCAAAACGGACTGCAACACCATCATAACGTGAGTGTAACCGGCGGCGCCGACCGCGTCAACTACATGGTTTCGACCGGATTCCTGCAGCAGAAAGGTATTTTGCCAAATGCCGAAAGGCAGCAGTTTAACGGGCGTATCAATATAGACTTCAAACTGACTGACAGGCTGTCGATAAGGGCAAACATGGCTTATATCAAAAACGATTACAAAGACCCCAACAGCAGCTATTCCGACGGAAGTTCCGACCAGATTATCCGGCAATTGAACATCATCGCCCCATGGATCCCCTACCGGGACGCCAACGGCAACTACGGAACGGTGTCGGACGGAAACCCGGTTGCATGGTTGGAGTTAGACCAGACAGTAGACCGGTACAACCAGAATTTCACCGGTATGCTTGCGGCCGACTATTCCCTGTTTGACGGAATGAAAATCAGCCTCCAAGGCTCGCACATCAGCAACATCCAACATTACAAAGCTTTCATGAAGGACATACAGTATAATCCTAACAAATACCACGGTCCGAACAAACTTAACGAAAACTACTATCTCTGGGACCGTACTAATTTCGATGCCTTGCTGAACTACGACAAACGGTTTGGACAGCACGGCGTGAAAGTATTGGCCGGCTGGCATACGGAAAAGTATAACTACACGGAAAATACCATGCAGCGCAGAAATTTTCCGAACAACGAGTTGACCGACATGAACGCCGGAACAGCTTCCACGCAAACCAACGGCGGTTATACGCGCGCGCTGGCGATGCTTTCGGGCTTCGGACGGATTAACTGGGACTATGCCGGACGCTACTTGATGGAAGCCAATTTCCGCGCAGATGCATCTTCGCGTTTCGCACCGGCAAACCGGTGGGGATATTTCCCTTCGCTGTCTGCCGCATGGCGAATAAGTGAAGAATCGTTTGCGGAAAGTCTGAAGGATGCCTGGCTGAACAATCTCAAAATCCGCGCTTCGTGGGGATTGCTTGGTAATCAGGATGCGCTGAACGGCGATGCCTCAAACGACTATTATCCGTATTTGAACACCTACAATCTGGATGCGTCTTACCCTTTCGGCGGCACGCTCTACGGTGGATATTACCAGAAGAGTTACCGCGTTGAAACCATTTCGTGGGAAGAAGCGCGTACCGTTGGAGCCGGCGTAGATTTTACCGTTTTCAAACACATTAACGGTTCAATTGATATTTACGACCGGAAAACGACAGGGATTATCATGGAAGTGCCTGTGCCGAATGAATTTGGCCTCGATCCCTACAAAGACAATGTGGGCGCCATGCAAAACCGGGGTATGGAACTCAGTTTGGGATATGACAGGCGCTGGGGTAGCTGGAATTTGTCGGCAACAGCCAATTTATCCTACAACAAAAATAAAATACTGAACCTGGGTGGCGTGGATCGCATGATAGACGGCAACATTATTGATCAGGTAGGCAGTAATTACCATTCTTTCTACGCATATCAGGCAGACGGATTTTTCCAGTCGCAGGAGGAAGTCGACGCCTTTACCGCCAAATATAACGCCTCGACAGGCACAACGATGTTCGGTACCCGCGTCTTCAAGCCCGGCGACATCAAATATGCCGACGTCAACGGCGACGGGAAGATTGGCAGCGACGACCGCGTAATATGCAACTCTACTGTTCCGGCCTATATCTTCGGGCTGAACCTTTCGGCCGGCTACAGGCAGTTTGACCTCGCACTTATTATGTCGGGAGCGGCTAAAGTGGCGAGGATTTACAGTCAGGAAGCCTTCGGAACCTTTGCCGGCGATGCTACCCACCCGTCCTCCATATGGCTGGACGCGTGGACGGCAGAAAACACCGGCGCCAAAATGCCGCGCATCTGGAACGACAGAAGTTCCAACAGCGACCCGCGAAACGTCATGTCAACTTTCTGGGTACAAAACACCAGCTACCTGCGCCTCAAGAATATACAGCTGGGCTATACCCTGCCCGAAAAGATGATTCGCAAAGCCGGCCTGTCGAAGCTGCGCGTATACTATTCGGTCGAAAATCTGCTTACGATAGACGCCATGCTAATCAGTCTTGATCCGGAAACGACCAGCGAACGCGCTTCATCGTTTCCGCTCATCAAGACACATTCGTTTGGCGTGAGCCTGAATTTTTAATTTAATAACCGTTTAATATTGAAAAAATGATGAATAAGATTATTTTTATATATGCCTGTATGGCGCTTATGCTGTACACTTCGTGTTCCGATTTTCTGGACACGTATCCCAAAGATGCCTTATCGCCCGCCACCACGTGGAAAACGGAAGGCGATGCTGAAAAATTCCTTATCGGATGTTATGACGGATGGCTGTGGGGTGAAGAATTTGTTTACTTAGACTGTACGTCTGATATAGGATTTAACTACCACACGCACGAAGGATGGAGAATGATAGGCGACGGGTCGCTCACGGCGTCCAATCCAGGCCATTCGTTCTACGACTTTACGCGTATCCGCCGTTGCATTACATTTCTGGAAAACGTAGACAAGGCTGCATTTGCCGATGAAAACACGAAAAAAGATTTGATAGCGCAAGCCCGCATCATTCGTGCATACGACTATTTCAAAATGAACTTCTGGTATGGAGGCGTCCCTGTTATCCAGTCGGCCAGGGATGCTGAAGAGGCCAAAGTTGCCCGAAACACGGAAGCGGAGGTGAAGAAATATGTCTATGACGAGATAGACGCGGCTGTCGCCGACATCAACGACCGGCCGGCTGCGCAGGGGCGCGTGGCAAAAGGCGCGGCGCTGGCGCTCAAAATGCGCTCGGCACTCTACTGGGGCGACTACGACCGCGCGCTGAGCGCCGCAAAAGCTATCAGGGCGCTGAACCAGTACAGCCTGCATCCGGACTATGCGCATCTGTTCACCCTTGACGGTCGCAGTTCAACCGAAGTCATTCTTTCCGTACAGCATCTTCTGCCAAACAAAGGTGAGTGGATCATCACGCTACCCAATAACGCCGACGGAGGCTGGTCGTCGATGGTTCCAACACAACATTTAATAGATATGTACGAAATGGCCGACGGGCTGACGAAAGAAGAATCAGCCGGCTACGACGAAACGCATCCTTTTAAGGGAAGAGACCCGCGCATGGCAATGACCGTGCTGTATCCAGGCCAGGACTGGCAGGGAGGCATACTGAACACGCTGGATGCGGTATTGCCCAACGGGAATAAAAATCCCAACCATCCGACTTCTGCCGACAACGCTTCAAAAACAGGCCTGACATGGGCCAAGTATGTAGCGCCGCTGGATCAGTATGGAGACGATCTTGAGAATACGGAACAGTACCAGATTGTTTTCCGCTATGCCGAAGTGTTGCTTACTGTTGCCGAAGCGTCAAACGAGCTGGAAGGTCCTTCCGATGAAGTGTATGACGCGCTGGATGAAGTGCGCAGCCGCGCCGGAATGCCGAACGTAGACAGGACAAAGTATGGTTCGAAAGAAACGCTCCGCAAATTAATCCGCCGCGAACGTACGGTGGAACTTGCCGGAGAAGGATTTCGCCGCGCAGACATTGTCCGGTGGAAAGACGGCGAGGAGATGGTTGCGGAAACCGTGCTGAACGCTCCGCTGATTCGTTTGACCGGCACTATTGATTACAATGAAAGCGATCCGTATGCAAGGGCTGTCATAGATGGAACGGAAACGGTCGAAGACCGCAAGTTTGCGAAGCATAACCGCTACCTGCCTCTCCCGCAATCGGCCATAGACAAGAATCCGAAGCTCGAACAGAATCCCGGGTATTGATTCTTTTGAGTTAAAAAGTAAACGGGTAGACGGGTTAACGTTGATTCAAGTCATGTTAACCCGCCTGCCCGTTTTTCTGTCTACTCCCGAATCAGTACCGGATATTTCTATCCCTGCACATGTCATTCCCGCGCGGGCGAAAATCCCGTATCAAAGCGTACGGATTATTAGGGGATTTCCGCTTTCATATACTCAATAAGCATATTGTTAATAATCCCATCGCTGATACTGATGGACGGAACGACGATTTCACCGATTTGCATCACATCCGCCGCACGGATAAAGATTCCGGCGGCATATCCGATTACTTCCGCCCTGTCGCGTTTGATTTTGTATTGCTTCATCCGCTTTTCGACCGTTAGCGAAGTCAGTTCCAGACTTAGCTGCCTGAGTTTCTCCACATTCAGTACATAATTGCTGCCCTCGCCCCGAAGCAGTTTATACAGTTTGTTCGCGTTGCCGCCCGAACCGACCAGTTTGAAGCCTGGATATTGCACACGCAGGTTTTTTAATTCCGATAAAAATGCGGCCATGTCTTTTTCCCCGACCTTGCCGCTCATCATTCTCACCGTGCCGATATTAAAAGAACGGGAATACGCCGGTTTGCCGGAATGAATCAGCGAAATCTGTGTGCTTCCGCCGCCTACGTCCATGTACATATAGTCGTTTTCCTGTCCCAGTTCGCGTTCTATGTGCGTTTCATAGATGATGCGCGCTTCTTCTTCCCCGCCGATGATTTCGACAGGAATGCCGGTTGTTTCCCGGATACTGTCTGCGATTTCCCTGCCATTGGCGGCATCGCGCATGGCGGAAGTGGCGCATGCCCTAAGCCCTGTAACGGAAAAAATTTTCAGCATCTGATGAAAAGATTTCATCAGGCGTTGCAACTGTTTCGCCTTTTTGGCAGATATTTTTCCCTGTATGAACACTTCTTTCCCTAACCGGAGCGGGAAACGGATGAGCAACTCCCGTTCAAGATTTTCCGTATGGTTTGCCGCATCTTTCCCGATGCTTTTCACCGCTAAACGGACTGCATTCGAACCGATGTCAATGGCGGCAAAATAGATATTGTTCATTTTTTTTTAATTGTGAGTAAACGAGTAAATGAGTAAACAAGTAGACAGGCAGCAACTTGTTTACCCGTTTACTTGTCTACTTGTTTACTCGTAACTTAAATGCCTGAACAGTTCTTCCTGCGACCTGAACGGGTCGCCCTCCCGCAGGATTCGGTTATCGCCCGTGCCGTCCACAATCCGCGCTTTCCGGTTGTCCTTCAGGCCATATTCGACAATCAGGTCCAGTTCCTTCTGCAACTTTTCATCCACAACAGGTACAAGCACTTCCACCCTTGCATCAAAATTCCGGTATGCCCAGTCGGCCGAACCGATGTAGTATTTCCCGTTTCCCCCGTTGCAGAAAATAAAGATGCGCGAATGTTCCAGATAGCGGTCGATAATGCCTTTCACCGATATGTTTGAACTTATGCCGGTAATGCCGGTAACGATCGAACAGCTGCCCCTGACCAGCAGGTCGATTTTAACGCCCGCCGCTGAGGCTTCATACAGTTTATCGATGATTTCACTGTCGATGACATGGTTTAACTTGCATTTGATAAAGGCCGCCTTTCCTTTTTTTGCATTCCCGATTTCCGTGTTTATCAATGATTTAATTCCTGCCCGCAATGTCAGCGGCGCAACCAGCAGTTTTTTGAAAACAGCGCTGAAATAAGGTTTCTGTATAAACCGGAATACCGCGTCCACTTCCTTCACAATGCCCCGGTTGGCGGTAATCAGGCTTAAATCGGTGTATGTCTTTGCATTTCCCTCATGAAAGTTTCCGGTACTGATGCAGGCAATGTCTATTTTTTTGCCCTTGATAAAAGTAAGTTTAGCGTGTATTTTCAGGCCTTCTATCCCCAGTATGACATTGATTCCGGCATCCTGCATTTTTTTTGTCCAGTAAATATTGGACGCCTCGTCAAAACGCGCCAGGAGTTCAATCACTACGGTTACTTTCTTCCCGTTTTTTGCCGCGCAAATCAGGGCTTCGGCCACTGCGGAATGTTTTGCCAGCCGGTACAGGGTGATTTTTATGGTATGTACTTCCCTGCTGACGGCGGCTTCCCGCATCAGGCGGATATAATTGGAAAAATGATGGTAGGGATAATGCAGCAGCAGGTCCTGTCGCTTAATCACTTCCAAAACGCTCTCCGATTCAAGGAACTCCGGAACGCTTAATGCCTGCCGTTCCGGATATTTCAACCCGCCGTTCCGGCAGTCGGGAAACGACATCAGGTCTTTCAGGTTGTGGTAGCAGCTGCCGGCCACGACATTGTCCGTCTTCCGGATATTGAACCTCAACCGGATTTGCCTTAACAAATCGGCCGGCATATTCCTGTCGTAGATAAAACGCACCGGCTGTCCCCATTTCCGGTTCTTTACCGCTTTGTCCACCTTGTTCAGGGCGCCCTCCAGACTGATGTCGATGTCAATTTCCGCATCTTTTGTCAACTTGAAGGCGCAGGCTTCAAACTGTTGAATGGATTGCCCTGCAAATATGGAAGGCAGGCAAATGCGGATAACATCATCGATGAACATAAAGATTTTTTTGTCCGCTTCGCCGGATTGCAGTTCAACAAACCGGCCAAACCTGCCTGCAGGAATCTCCAGCAAAGCGTAATCCTTTTTTCCCGACAGGTGCAGGAGGCGGATGGCCAGATAAACACTTTCATCGTCCAAATCCTTAAAATTCGATTTCTCAAAAAATATGCGCGGATAAAGATACAGACTTAATTTATTGATAAATAAATGATGGATTTGTTTCCGCTGCTCTTCATTGATTTGTTTTTCGTCCAGTATATAAATATTGTATTCCTCCAGTTCTTTTTTCAGGGAAGTGAAAGTTTCTTCAAATTCGACACCGTATTTTTTATACAGCTCATTAATCTGTAACAATGTTTCCTTCGCCTTTTCCTTTTCATTCCTGAAAGAATTGCCCCGCAGCGTAATGATACGATTCAGCACGGCCACCCTTACCCTGAAAAATTCATCCAGGTTGTTGGAATAAATCCCCAAAAAACCGAACCTTTCCAGAATGGGAACTGTTTTGTCCTGCGCTTCCTGCAATACCCTGCGGTTAAAATACATCCAGCTCACTTCCCGCTCCAGATAGCGCTTTTTCTTTAATTTATTCATAACTGTGTTAAAATCATATCACTGCTTATCAAATCAGGCATTCTGTTCTCTGTTGTTTTACTTCCTGTTTTCCGGTGCAAAGTTCCGTTTTTGTTGTTACAAAAATGTGACAAAATATTGAAGAAAATAAAACAAATTGATTACGAAAAGAAGTCAATGAAAAACAATTGTATTCGGCGAAAAACAATTGTATTCGGCGAAAAACAATTGTATTTGGCGAAAAAACAATTGTATTTGACGAAAAACAATTGTATTTGACGAAAAACAATTGTATTTGACGAAAAAACAATTGTATTTGACGAAAAACAATTGTATTTGACGAAAAAACAATTGTATTTGGCGAAAAACAATTGTATTTGACGCAAAACAATTGTATTTGGCGCAAAACAATTGTATTTGACACAAAACAATTGTATTTGACGAAAAACAATTGTATTTGACGCAAAACAATTGTATTTGACGCAAAAAAACAGTTATCTTTGACGCAAAATAATTGTATTTGACGAAAAATAGTTATCTTTGGCGAAAAATATAAGAAAATAACAGGAATACTTAATTCATATTATTAATCATTTAAAACAAAAAATTTTATGGCAACAACAAACAATTGGTTTCCGTCATCTCGCCAGGAGAGATTCGCATTGATTAGCAAGACAACTGCATTTACATCCGTCGCAGGCAATCGGGCGCTTATCGGTTTTGCCGCAGATACGCCGAACGGCGTGTGGTTTGATACCAACTACATGCCCAAACTGACCGCCTACGATACGAACTATCGGATTTGGAACACGCCTTCAACGAGCACCCCAATGGCGCTGGATGATCTGAAGGATGCGGAAAACAACTTTTTCCCCGTTTACCGCGAATTTCACGGGATAGTAAAAGCGCTACCGTTTGTTACCAACAGCTTGCTTGAAGCGATGGGGTTTCCTCCGCGTCCTTCGGGCGATTTGGTGCATCATCCGGTCGACCGGCTGTTTATCGACCTTATCACCAAACCGCTGGGTAGTATGGTGCTTTCGGTAGCATTTGTAAACCGCGACACCGGCAGTTCCACAATCCCTTATTATCTCACCGGAGCAGTCATTTTCTACGCCGTGAGCGATACGCCCGTTACCAGCCAGGCCGAACTTTCTCATTCCAAACTCGCCAGCCATTCTCCTCTCGAATTGATTTTCGCCCCCGAACAGCGCGGAAAAACGGTCTATCTGGCCGGGCGCTGGCAAAACCGGCGGGGCGAGCTGAGTCCCTGGAGCGAAATCGTTTCTGCTATCATTCCTTAAGTTAACGAGTTGACAAGTAAACAAGTTGACAAGTCCATAAATTCCTCAACTCGTTAACTCGTTAACTTGTCAACTTGTCAAAAAATTAAAAATCATGACTCATTTAAAAACAATTGTTACAATCGGTGTACTGTTGACATCTTTTTGTCTGTCAACGCAAGCGCAAACAAACGAAAAAAAGGAGGTACAATCCATGCAGGAAGTATATAATTTTCTGAAACATTGCGGCGAATATTTTATCGCCACTGTCGAAGGCGACCAACCGCGGGTACGCCCCTTCGGAACGGCTGCAATTTATGAAAACCGGCTTTACATTCAAACCGGGAAACGCAAAAATGTAGCGAAACAAATGATAGCGAACCCGAAAATTGAGATTTGCGCTTATGATGAAGCATCGGAAAAATGGTTACGCATAGAAGCCACCGTCGTACCCGACGAACGGGTTGAAGCCAAACAATTTATGCTCGACGAATATCCTTCGCTTAAAGGAATGTATTCCGCTACGGACGACAACACTTTTTTGCTTTACCTGAGTAATGCAACCGCAACTTTCTACAGCTTTGAAGGAGAACCTGAAGTAGTGAAATTTTAATTTGCTGTTTATATTATTTTTGTTGTAAACACGAAGGCACATGGATAAAAACTTTGTGCCTTTGTGTTTTTTTTTGTGTCGTCCCGTAAAGCAAATCAGGGAACTGGCGAAATTCTCCCTATATTTGCAATGATTTTAGTACCAGAGTAATTATGGCAAAAACACAGGATGAAATAAGAGAATTATTATCGACCGGACTGTTCAGGAAAGGGGTTGATGAAAAATATATTGCAATAAGCGACAACTTTGTGTGTGATTGTATTTTAAACAAATACTAAAACAAATCAAAAGATAACGGACGAAAACAGTAATTTCTACAAAATCTGTTATAAAGAAGAAAATTAAAACATTATGCCCTGCGACCCAAATAAACATCACCGCCGCAGCATCCGCCTGAAAGAATACGATTATTCGCAGACAGGATTGTATTTTGTTACGATATGCGTGCAAAATCGGGAATGTGTGTTGGGAAAAATTATTGACGGAAAAATAAATTTGTCATCACTTGGAATTATCGCCGATGTGTTGTGGCATGAAATAAAAAATCACGCAAACAATGCCGATTTGGGAGAATTTACGGTAATGCCCAATCATATACATGGGATAATTTTGTTGGGATGTAATGACGGCGGTGATGGCGATGATAATGGTGATGGCGGTGATAATGGCGGTGATGGTGGCGGTGGCGGCGTAGGGGCAAGGCATGCCTTGCCCCTACATGCGGAACATGCGGAACGTATGGAACGTATGGAACAACAAATGCAATCACGGTTTCAAAATCAGGGCAAAAACACATTATCGTCTATTGTTGGTTCATACAAATCTGCCGTGTCGAAACATGCGCATCGATTAGGTTTTACATTTTCGTGGCAACGCAATTATTACGAACACATCATCCGAAACGAACAATCGCATCAAAATATTTCCAATTACATTATTCACAATCCCGAAAAATGGCAGGATGATAAATTTTACGTTGAATGATTTATTACAGAGAAGAAAATTAAATTATGGTTATGAATTTACTCAAATTAATAAAAAACGATCCGTGGCTAAAGCCCTATTCCCCTGCAATTGAAGGCCGGCATAATTATTTTTTGCATAAAGAAAAGGAATTGACCCGCGATGGCGAAATCAGTCTGAGTGATTTTGCGTCCGGTCATTTATATTTCGGACTGCATGACACGCCCTCCGGCTGGGTTTTCCGGGAATGGGCGCCGGGAGCGGAAAATATTTACCTGATTGGCGATTTCAACGGCTGGCAGGAGCGCGAAGAATACCGGTTGCACCGCATCGAAAACGGCGTTTTTGAAATCAGTCTTCCCTCAAATGCGCTTCGGCACGGGGATTTGTATAAACTGAAGATTCACTGGAACAATGGTGCGGGCGAACGGATTCCGGCTTGGGCTTCCCGCGTGGTACAGGACGGAAAAACCTGTATTTTCAGTGCGCAGGTTTGGAAACCGGAACAATCCTATCAGTTCAAAATCAAGTCTTTTATTCCCGATACTTCTCCTTTGTTAATCTACGAATGTCACATCGGGATGGCGACTGCCGAAGAAAAAGTGGGTACTTACCGGGAATTTACCGAAAATGTTCTGCCCCGCGTCAAAGCCGGCGGTTACAACTGTATTCAGATTATGGCCATACAGGAGCATCCCTACTACGGCTCGTTCGGTTACCATGTTTCCGGTTTTTTTGCGGCTTCGTCGCGTTTCGGGACGCCCGACGAATTGAGGGAACTGATTGATACGGCGCATGGAATGGGCATTGCCGTGATTATGGACATCGTACATGCTCATGCCGTCAAAAATGAAGTCGAAGGGCTGGGGCGTTTCGACGGGACCTATACCCAGTATTTCCATGCCGGCGCCCGCCGCGAACATCCGGCCTGGGATTCGCTTTGTTTCGATTACGGAAAAAACGAGGTGTTGCATTTCCTGCTTTCCAACTGCAGATTCTGGCTGGAAGAATACCGTTTCGATGGATTCCGTTTCGACGGGGTAACTTCCATGCTGTACTACAGTCACGGTTTGGGCGAAGCGTTTACCGGTTACGACGATTATTTCAATGGTCGTCAGGATGGCGACGCCATTTGTTATCTTACTTTGGCAAACCGGTTGATACACACGATAAATAAAAATGCGATAAGTATCGCCGAAGAAGTGAGCGGTATGCCGGGACTGGCCGTTCCGGTCGAAGACGGGGGCTATGGCTTTGATTACCGCATGGCGATGAACGTTCCCGATTACTGGATAAAAATCATTAAGGAACGAAAAGATCAGGACTGGCCGGTTTCGGGTATCTGGTGGGAGGCGACCAACCGCCGCGCCGACGAAAAGACGGTCAGTTACGCCGAAAGTCACGACCAGGCTCTGGTTGGCGACAAAACCATTATTTTCCGCCTGATTGACTCCCAAATGTACTGGCACATGGCGGCGGCCGATCAAAATATGGCTGTCGACCGCGGCATGGCGCTACACAAAATGATCCGGCTGGTGACCGCATCAACCATCAACGGCGCGTACCTGAATTTCATGGGCAATGAATTCGGCCATCCCGAATGGATTGATTTTCCGCGCGAAGGCAACGGCTGGTCATACAAATACGCCCGCCGCCGGTGGGATTTGGTAGATAATGCCGGTTTGAAATACCGGTTTCTGGGAGATTTTGATAAAGCCATGCTTCATTTAATCGGGGGAATCAAAGACTTTCAAACCTCTGAAATATACAAGGTTTGGGATAACGACGGCGATCAGGTGCTGGCTTATCGCAGGGGCGAATTGCTTTTTGTCTTCAATTTCAATCCTGAGAAATCGTTTACCGGTTATGGCTTTTTAACACCTGCGGGTAAATACAGGACTGTTTTGAATACCGACAGTCCCGCCTTTGGCGGTTTCGGATCGGTTGATGATTCCGTAGAACATTTCACTGTTCACGATCCGCTTTATCAAAACGAGGGGAAAGAATGGCTGAAACTGTACCTGCCGGCGCGGACGGCTTTGGTTATTAAACGCGTATCCTTGTAATCCCGTTTAATTACAGGATGTAGCAGTTATCCGTCCCTGACGGGACGGGGGCTATCGCCGGTAGCTTCATTTCGCATTACTAATAACAAAAACACTGAAATTAACCGCCCCATACACTCGCCGTTGCGTAAAAAACGGCAAATGCGAGAAGTTGTATTCTTTGGGATGTTCCAAAACAAAAACACTTTCCGGTTTTAACAGGCCGTGCGAAAAAATCATTTCGGGAATTTGGGATAAGATTGGCAAGTCATAAGGCGGGTCGGCGAAAATAAAATCAAAAGTTTGCCGTGTGGATGTGATGTATTTGAAAACATCGGCTCTAACGGGGATTAAATTATCGGCGGCCAGTCCGGCTTTTACCTTTTTGATAAAAGCATGATGAACGGCGTCTTTTTCAACACAAACAACTTCTTTACAACCCCTTGAAACCAGTTCAAAAGCAATGCTTCCGGTGCCCGAAAACAAATCCAAAGCGACAGCATCTTCCAAATCCGTCAAGTTGCCGATTACATTGAAAATATTTTCTTTGGCAAAATCGGTGGTAGGACGCGCCCTGAAATTTTTGGGCGCATTGAATCGCCTGCTTTTATATTTACCGCTTATAATTCGCATAAAAAGAAGACAGCCAGTTCAAAAGGAATATCGGCGTTGATGATTTTAAACTGTTTTTTCCCGGAAGGGAGAACCGGATGAACATGTTGAATGTGTAATTGCAGGTTTTTGTTCAGGTCTTCGTTTTGAGAAAGTTCTCCCGTGATGTGTAACTGGTCGGTCAATGGATCCATTTTCAACTGTTTCCATGTGTAAAGGATATAATAAACCGCATCCCGATGGTTTTCGCAGGGGAAATGATTTCCCAGCAAAAACACTTTTTTGGAAAAGCACAAAACATCAATTCCTTTTTCGTGAACATTGACTGTCATTTGCCGTTTTTTATGTTTGACGTGCGGGGAAAGGAAATAAGCGATTAACGGCGCCGAATGGTGAATAAATTCGGGTTCGTTGAACGAGCGGGTAAAAAAGTCATGGACATCTTCGGAAAGCGAATATAAAATCTGAAGCTTTGCAGGTGAAACCGGACAGTTCAGTATTTTTCCCTCTTTTTCGGAAAAAATAAAATTGACAAAACCGGCTTTGTATTTGTCCGAATAAATCGCGTCGGGAACAAAAGTGAACAACGGTGAAAAGACTAAAATACAGGTTTTTTGAAACGGATAAGCAAAAAAATCATTATCGAAAAACAAATCTTTGAATACGGAAAAAGCATCGGACTGTCCGGTGGGATTAATCTTGTAGAAAAAATAAGATTCCGGTTTATCAGGACAGTGGATTGAAAAAGAAAATTTTTCCGGATGAACGTAAACGGTCAGGACATACTTTCCCGCAGTGTTTGTATCTATTTTTTCGGGGATATTTATTTTCATCTGAAAATGCTTGAAAAACACATATATATCAATATAGTCACGACAATCAGTAAAATGGTTTGAATAAACTCCTTCATAAAGAATCGGGCTTTTATTTTGCAAATGTAGGAAATATTCTTAAATAATAAGGAATAAATCTTTAACTTTACTTCCCAAACAAACAGGATTTAAAATGCTATCCCAATTTTTTTCGGAACAAATCAAAAAAAACTTTCCTTTCGAGCCTACCGGCGAGCAACAATCGGCTTTGGAAAAATTGAGCGATTTTCTTTTCGACAGGAATAACAATTCAATCTTTTTATTAAAAGGCTATGCCGGTACGGGAAAATCGTCTCTGGTCGGCGCAATTGTAAAAACCATGAACGGGTTGAAACAGAAATCGATTTTGCTCGCGCCCACAGGCCGTGCAGCCAAGGTTTTCGCCGCCTATTCCGGACAAAACGCCTGGACGGTTCACAAAAAAATATACCGGCAAAAAGTTTTCTCCAACGAGCCTTCGGGATTTGTGCCGGCGGACAATCTGCACAAACACACCTTATTCCTTGTCGACGAGGCTTCCATGATTTCCAATGACGGCCTGGATTCCTTCCGTTTCGGTTCGGGGCGCTTGCTGGACGATTTGATTCATTACGTTTACAGCGGGGAAGGCTGCCGCCTGATTCTTTTGGGCGATTCGGCGCAGTTGCCGCCCGTTTCCCAAACCGAAAGTCCGGCTTTGGATATTGAAGTCCTGAAAGGCTACGGTTTGGAAGTCCACAGCATGACATTGACGCAGGTTGTCCGTCAGGCCGAAATGTCGGGTATCCTGTCGAATGCCACGCTGTTGCGTACGGCTCTGAACGAAAATCGAACCGGGGAATATCCGGTCATTCAGTTGAAGAATTTTCCCGATGTAAAAAAAACCGGCGGGGAAGAATTGATAGAAACCATCAGCGATGCATACAGCCGCGACGGTTTGGAAGAAACCATCATCATTGCCCGCTCGAATAAACGCACCGGGATTTTCAACAGCGGCGTCCGCAACCGGATTCTCATGCGGGAAGAAGAACTGACTTCCGGGGATTTGCTGATGGTCGCCAAAAACAATTATTATTGGGCGAAAAACGAAGAAACGATGGATTTTATTGCCAACGGCGATTTGATGCAAGTGCTTCGGGTGAGGAAAGTGCAGGAACTGTACGGTTTCCGTTTTTGCGATGTGCTGGTGCGTTTTCCCGATTACGAAACGGAAATGGAAATCAAGATTCTTCTGGAAACGCTGCACGCCGATTCGCCGGCTTTGCCGAAAGAAATGAGCGACAAACTGTTTTACAATATCCTGGCCGATTACGAAAATGTTCGCGGGAAACGGGAAAAAATGAAACTGATGAAAGAAAATCCGTATTTCAATGTGGTTCAAGTAAAATACGCTTATGCAGTAACCTGCCATAAAGCGCAGGGCGGACAATGGAAAAATGTTTTTCTGGATTTATCGTATGTTCCCCGCGAATATTTGGGAATTGACTTTTACCGGTGGCTTTATACGGCTTTTACGCGGGCTTCGGAACGGATTTTTTTAGTTAATCCGGCAAATGTAATGATTAGTGGTTAGTGATTAGTGGTTAATCACTAACCACTAATCACTATCCCTGTATGGTTTTTATCCGCTCAACAGCCGCGAGCGTATCTTCCCGGGTCCCAAATGCCGTGAACCGGAAAAAACCTTCCCCCGAAGCGCCGAATCCCGAACCGGGCGTTCCCACCACCTGCACATTATTCAGCAGAAAATCAAAGAACTCCCAGGAAGACATCCGGTTGAACGTTTGACACCAGATATAGGGTGCATTAACGCCGCCGTAGCATTTTAATCCCAAACTTTCCAGCCCTTCCCTGATGATTTTTGCATTTTGCATGTAATAAGCGATGGTTTCCCGCGTCTGCTTCAGGCCATCGGGCGAATATACCGCTTCGGCGCCACGCTGGATGACATAAGAAGTCCCGTTGAATTTAGTCGATTGACGCCTTCTCCACATCGCATTCAGCGAAAGCGTTTCACCTTTGGACGTTTTTACAGCCAAATCTTTGGGAACTACGGTATAGCCGGCACGCAAACCGGTGAATCCGGCGGTTTTGGAGAAACTCCGAAACTCAATCGCCACCCTGCGCGCACCTTCGATTTCGTAGATGCTGTGCGGCACATTTTCCTGAGACACAAAAGCTTCATAAGCCGCATCGTACAAAATCAGCGACCCGTGTTCAATCGCGTAATCTACCCAGGGTTTCAGCTGGTCTTTCGTTAAAACCGTACCCGTCGGGTTGTTCGGATAACAGAGATAAATCACATCTGCCGTTTCCTTCGGGAAAGAAGGAACAAACTGATTGGCCGGCGTACAGGGCAAAAGTTCGATTTTACGTCCTGCCATCAGGCTGGTATCCACATAAACGGGATAGGCAGGGTCGGTAATCGCTACCTGGTTGCCGTCGCCCAGAATATCGCCGATATTTCCGGTATCGCTTTTGGCGCCGTCGCTGACAAATATTTCACCGGCTTCGACGGCAATTCCCCTATCGGTAAAATCATGTTTCAGGATAGCGTTTATTAAAAAATCATAACCTTCGTAAGGTGCATATCCCCGCAGGGTTTCCGCGTTTCCCATTTCCCGCGTCGCTTTGACTATGGCGTCAACGACAGCCGGCGCAACGGGTTGTGTGACATCGCCGATTCCCAGACTTATTACCCTTTTTTCGGGGCGCTTTTCCTTATATTCTTTCACTCTTTTTGCCACTTCGGCAAACAGATAATTGTTACCTATCTCGGTATAGTGTTCATTAATTTTTATCATCGTACCATTCTCCTTCAAAGACCGTTACCGCATTGCCGGTCATGTAAATATGATTGTTTTCCTCATTCCATTCCAGTTCCAAATCGCCGCCCGGTAAAGAAACGGTTGCTTTCCGTTCCAGTTTTCCGTTCAGGACAGCGGCGACCTCCACAGCGCACGCGCCTGTCCCGCAAGCCAGCGTTTCCCCGCTTCCCCGTTCCCAGACACGCATACGGGCGCGGGTGGGCGACACGATTTCTACAAATTCCGCATTCACCCGTTCCGGAAACATCGGATGATTCTCAATTTTCGACCCTGTTTTTTCCAAATCCAACCTGTCAATTCCTTCCGTGAAAATAACGGCATGAGGATTACCCATCGAAACGCAGGTGACGGCATATTTTTCCACCCCGAAATCAACGGTTTGATTAATAAGCGTCTCTTCATGCCATTTCACGGGAATTTTGGAAGTTTCCACAACAGGCTCGCCCATATCGACTTTTACTTTGTGAACTTCGCAGTTTTCGGGAAGCAGTTCAAGGATTTTCACCCCGGACAGGGTTTCCATCGTAATTATTTTTTTATTGACATAACCCCTGTCATAGACAAATTTGGCGATGCAACGGGAAGCATTTCCACACATCTGCGCCTCCGACCCGTCGGCGTTAAATATTCGCATCCTGAAATCGCAGGTATCGGAATACATAATCAGTACCAGCCCGTCGGAACCGACGCCTTTGTGGCGGTCGCTGATTCGAACGGCCAATTCTGCGGGATTATCCACCCTTTCGCGGAAACAGTCTACATAAACGTAATCGTTTCCGGCTCCGTGCATTTTTGTAAATTTCATCAGGTTTATTTATTAATTTTTAGACAAATTTGTTGTTTAATGGCGGGCAAAGGTAGGTTTTTCCCGCCAATTTTGCAAATGCACCCAACCGCGGGCAGGCCTGACGGTCTGACGGCGGGAATTTTATACGTCAGCGAGAGTTCGCGCAAGGCGAAATAAGCAGTGCTTTCGATCCGGTAGTCCGTTGATGAAATCGGGCGAAGCTTCACCTGTGATTTTCGAGTTGCCGGTGGCCGGATTGGAATAAAATACGGGCGCTTCGTTAGCGGCGCCAAGTGTGGCTTTTTCGACAACTACGCCAAAATCGTTGACCACGCAGTCTTCGATGCGTTTTGTGCCGTCGTCCGCGTTGGTGAAATGCACGGATTTTATTTTTTACAACATATTATGAATGGAATGTTGTCGGCCGAAGGGTTTCGTAGCCTTATTACCGGTAGAATGTTGCAGGCTGGAGGGTTTCGTCGCTTTTTTAAGGTAGAATGTTGCAGGCTGGAGGGTTTCTTCACTTTTTTAAGGTAGAATGTTGTAGTCTGGAGGTTTTTATCGCTTTTTTTAAGGTAGAATGTTGTAGGCTGGAGGTTTTTATCGCTTTTTTTAAGGTAGAATGTTGTAGGCTGGAGGTTTTCATCGCTTTTTTTAAGGTAGAATGTTGTAGGCTGGAGGTTTTCATCACTTTTTTAAGGTAGAATGTTGTAGGCTGGAAGTTTTCTTCACTTTTTTCCAGTAGAAATGTTGATGCCGGAGGGTTTCTTCACTTTTTTTTCGGTAGAAATGTTGATGCCGGAGGGTTTCTTCACTTTTTTCAGGTAGAAATGTTGATGCCGGAGGATTTCATCACCTGATTCACGGTAGAAATGTTGATGCCGGAGGGTTTCATCACCTGATTCATGGTAGAAATGTTGATGCCGGAGGGTTTCTTCACTTTTTTCAGGTAGAAATGTTGATGCCGGAGGATTTCATCACCTGATTCACGGTAGAAATGTTGATGCCGGAGGGTTTCTTCACTTTTTTCAGGTAGAAATGTTGATGCCGGAGGGTTTCATCGCTTTTTTCCGGTAGAAATGTTGATGCCGGAGGGTTTCATCGCTTTTTTCCGGTAGAAATGTTGATGCCGGAGGGTTTCATCGCTTTTTTTTTGTAGAAATATTGATGCCGGAGGGTTTCATCACCTGATTCACGGTAGAAATGTTGATGCTAGCTGGTTTCGTCACTTTTTTACCGGTAGAATGTCGCAGGCTGGAGGGTTTCATTACCTTATTACCGGTAGCATGTTGTCGGTTGGAGGGTTTCATTATTTTATACTTTACGCGGTATGGTTTTGTGCATTACAGATACCCTGCCGGCAATGATCCCGTCAGGGATTACAGCTCGGTAGCAACGTTTGATCGCACAGCGCCCCGCATGACGTCAGTTATGCGGACAAATGCCGCATCTCTGCGAGATGCCGGTGAAGGCGGGGAACGCTATTTTCTACCGAGCTTTGCATCTCTACAAGATGCCGGTTCACCGTTCACCGTTCACCATTCACCACAAATCATTAATTTTTGATAAATCCGGATGCACAAAATCATACTGCGTAAAGTATAATAAGCAGAAAAATTAGCAGCAGTAAAATGTTACAAAGTATCTGTTTCGTAAAAAATATTTTTAAGATTGTTTTAACTTAACTTCGGGAATAAGTCTTCTCCGTCCCGGCTATCAGACCGCAATCCGTATTTTCATGAAGGATGGGGTCTTCTGTTTTGCCTGTCTGCAGCAGGGGGAGGCGATAATGAGGATGCTCTTACATCATGGAATTGCATGTAAGCCGTTATATTTCCCCAAA
>JAIRNV010000030.1 GCA_031257875.1 Dysgonamonadaceae bacterium | reverse complement strand
AAAATTTTTAATATGTTTACAAGAGAAGTCAAAAACAGATCCGGAAGTGTTAGTATTCAGATCGTTAGCAGGCAAAATGGCAAGTACAAAGCAGTCAAAACTGTGGGCTGTGCCACTATGTGTCCACAGATTGAAGCACTGAAAATTCAGGCAAAAATGGAGTTGGAAGAGTTGCGTTTTGGAAAAAAAAACAACTGTTTTTGTCCGGACAGGATGAACTTGTTGATCTGACCGTGCAATCATTGAGCAGTTCGAGTATCGGAACCGTTGGGCCTGAACCTGTTTTCGGCAGAATTTACGGTTTTATCGGCTTCGGAGCGATTGACGGGGAACTGTTTCGGCATTTGGCAGTTTCCCGACCGGCCTTTCCGTTGAGCAAACTTAAAACAGTTGAGTATCTGTATCGTTATCCGGGCGTATTGCTTGATATTGACCGTGTTTATCGCTTTTTAGACAAATTGAAAGACAGTTTGAAACCCTTTATCGAAAAGATTGCCTTTAAACACGCAAAAAAGCATCTTGGCGACACAGCGGGCGTTGTTTTCCAGATATGACAACGCTGTATTTTGAGGCACCGGATGGGGACGGTTTGCGTAAAACGGGCTTTTCAAAGGATGGGAACCCCCACTGTCCCCAAATAATGACAGGGCTTTTGGCGGGACCTGTCGGCTATTTGTCGGGCTATGATATTTACGAAGGTATACGGGATAACAGGTTGCCGACCGGTTCCTTGCCTTTTGAATTTTATGTTTTTATAAAGTTTTATCCCCGCAAAGTTACTCTTTTTTTTATTTTCCTTTCTAAATGCAAATCTAAGGTGACGGGATTATTGCCGGCAGGGTACCTGTAATACACAAAATAAAACCGCGTGAAGTACATAAGGATAAAATACTGTTCATTTAACAATCCACTCCGTGTTCCTCCGTGAAATCCACTCCGTGAGACTCTGTGTTTAATAATTTTTATAACACGGAGTTGCACGGAGGGAGTTTCACGGAGTTGCACGGAGGGGAAACTTAAAACTGCTATATCTTTTTTATTTCACGTTACTAAATTTGTTTTTGGGGGTGAATTTCAATTAGTTTACCCCCCCCCCCCTCAGCCGGTTAAATACAGTCTTTTTTACAACAAAAGTAATAAATTTAACCTCAGATTTTTTTTTTCTGCAAACTTAAGGCATTTCAACTTTAGAAAAAATACACTACTTTTGCCCGGTTATTTCAACCGGTTACCCGTTATTACTTTCCCCATACATGAAAAATAAACAAATGATAACTGTTATCCTTTCCGAAAGAGCAAAAGCATATCACTTACTGAATTTTGCGCCTGTATTGCTGTTATTATTGCTTTGTTTTTGTTCAAAGCAAAAACAACAGGATGAGAGCGCATTGAATCGGGCAGAAAGTATCATCGAACAATATCCCGACAGCGCCTTGCACCTGCTCAATACCGTTCTTTTCCCGGAAGATTTAAACCGATCCATGTTCAACAAATACAACCTGCTACTGCTTCAGGCCAGGGACAAAAATGACAGGGATATTACTTCCGACACGGTTATTTTTTCCGTAAAGGATTATTATGTTCGCGGAAAAGATTTCGCGAACGCCGCCCTGGCCGCTTTTTACTGCGGGCGGGTACGGCACGAACAAAAAGACATGGACAGGGCAGTTGCGGCATATCAGGAAGCATGGAAATGGGCAGACAAAACCTCAAACTATAACCTGAAAGGGTTGATACTTGGAAATTCGGGCATTCTCCACAGCGAATATTTCTCGTATGAAAAGGCGATTGAATTAAACAGAAGCGCTGTTGAGATGTATGATAAAGCTAAAAATTACAGGAATAAAACGAGTGCTTTGACTTTGATAGGGGATTGCTTTGCGTTGAATGGAAAAATAGACAGCTCCTGTTATTATTACAACGAAAGCCTGAAACTTGCAGATTCCTGTCAATTTATCGATTTACAAATAGATATAAAAAACAGTATGGCTGTTGCCTGTAGTGAACAGGGTTTTTACGGAGAGGCGAAAAAACTTTTCTGCGAAGCGCTTGCTTTTCAGAATGACAGCACGGAGCAGGCAAGAATATTATTAAACATCGCCCAAACGTATGTTTACGAAGATAATACGGACTCTCTGGATTTTTATCTCAACAGGGCTTTAGCGCTGCAAACCGACGATCCGGGTCTGATGCGGATTGCTTATCGTTTAAAGTCTAAAGTTGCGGAAAAACATAACAATTACCGTGATGCACTGAAATACTACAAGGAATTTTACCGCTCAACAAAAAAAAGGTTCAATAGCGAAAAAAACAATAAATTGCTGGAACTTCAGAGAAAATACGATTTTGAAAAACTAAGGAATTCAAAAAAAGAATTGGAACTGGAGCATCAGAGAGCCGAGATTATGCTTTTACTGTCACTGTTGGCAACCGGCGTGATCGTGTTCTTCTATTACCGGAAATCTGCCGAAAATAAAAGGCTTTTGCTGGAAACCGAACAAAAGATAGCAAGTTTACAAAAAATGGCAGACGGTTTTTCCAGAGAAAAACACGACTTTCATCATATCTTGCTCGATCAATTCGGCATTTTAAGAAAAACGGCGCTGATAAAAACCGTATTAAGCGAAAACGAGCAGGCAAGCGGGCAAAAACTGTTGAAAAAATTCAACGAAATTGTATACGGCCGGGATACTTTGGACTGGGATAAACTGTATCAGGCAATGAATAACCTCAGGAACGGACTGTACGGTAAAATACGTGTCGCATACCCGCAATTGAGCGAAATGGAGTTCCGCATTTGTTGCCTGTCCTGCGAAACGGACTTTTCGGACAAGGAAATAATGATAGTTCTCGGAACGACGCTTCACATGGTCAGGAGAATCCGCTCCGATTTGCGAAAAAAAATCGGGATGCAGAAAGGTGAAAATTTCCCTGTTTTCTTCAATAACACTATCCGGTAAGCAGTCATTTTCATCCGTTCGCGGAGAAGGAAGTTGACGGAAAGTTGAGTGCCGGTTTATTCACGGCGCTTATTTACAGCGATTTAATTTTTGGATTTATTATAAAAAGTTGAGTAAGGCATGAGTCTTATTGTTTTCAATTATTTAATGCTGTAATTTTGTGCCGGAATTTAAAATTAATCGCAATGAAAAGAATTTATTTGTTTACATTATTTTTTGTTGTTTATTATTGACAACTATGGGTGAAACTACGGTAAATGAACGGGAGGAAATTGATTTGTGTGATAAGCACATAAAAAAGAAACAAAAGTCTTTGATAAAGCCAGTCCAGGCTTTTATTTCCTGCCGGTCTGTCGAAGTGGATTTCAATACTGCATTGGGAATAATAGACATATCTGTTTATGATGAAACGGGAAACACCGTTTATTGGCAATCCGTAAACGCTTATGCAGGACTGCAGGTATTTATTGATATTGCTTCTTTTGATGAAGGGTGGTATACGATAGAATTTGTTGATTCGCAGGGTAGATATTTGTCTGGGGATTTTGAGATACTCTGATACCTTCATATATTCATATTGAAATTATATTGATCAATCATAATTTAAGCAGAAGCCGAACAGCTTTGATATAGTAGGCGCTTTAATTTTTTATTTTATATTATTATGAAACAATTTTTTATTTATTTAATTTTAGCATTGCCGATTATGTTACACAGTTGCGGTAATGAGGACGTGATAAACGAAGAAAAAGTGGTGACAACAACAGTTGTAAATCCTGATGCCGTAAAAATGCAGACAGTTGCAAAACTTCTGACCGGATTAACAACCGATCAAAGAATAGCGACAGAAGTAAGAGCCGGCATAGAGCGCAGTTTGACTTATGGCTTGGACGAAGAATTGCGATTTACGGATATTTTGCAGCCCAGAGAAAGTAAAATGTTGCGATCCGGGGATGATAACCTGCTGGCTGAATCGGTAAGAAATTTATTGAACGGTTACAATTCTACAAGTGGATTGCGATCATCGGGAAAAGAACTGGAAACGTTTCTTTTAAATGAAAATATCCAGATATATTGGCCGTATTCCGAAGATTGGGACGGAAAAGAAACTCCTGTCATAACCTTTGACCCGGGTACAGGAAACGCAGATAAGGTAATTGCTTATAGATTTGTTAAATTACCTGATGGAACTGCGGCAATAGATTCGTTCATTGTAGATGAAGCGTATGCAATGGAACATCCGGTATGGGTAATAAACAAAAATGACATTGATTATGAAGACTTGCCTGATTTTTCAAATGGAGAGTATGAAAAAAACGGAATATCGTATAATATTCCAAAACAGGGGTCATTACCGTCAACTCAACTTCGGTCGGCAACTGATGCCAACAAAGTGTATGAACTTACATTAACGAAAATGAAAGCTACCCAACAGCATGATGACTGGGTAAATGGAGGTTCTGAATTTCGTGTAGTTTGTTTTTTCCCGACCACTCAATTCGGACTTGCAAAAACCGGCATTAAACATGTTGATTTTACCAGAAAAGAAATAAAAAAGGGAAAAGAGAAAGATATTAATTATATATTTAATTACGACTGGTCGGAAGATCAACTGCATCACCAGTTTAAAATATGGGAAAGCGATTCGGGAAGCAGCCGTGATGTTGAAATAAAAATAACCACGTCATACACTCCTAAAGATGAAAATGGTAATCCTACCGGATCTCCCATATCTGCAGAATTTAAAACAACACTCTCATTAGGCAGTAACGATGATGACATTATGGATACAGTTGTTCCCCGTTCTACATTTTTTGCAACAGACGCCTATGTAAATGCTACCACAAATAGAAAATCTTTTGAAGGCAGAGGTGTTACAATTACATGCGAAATTAAAACAAAAGACAAAATTAATTGATGATGAAAAAGTTAATATTATTAAGCCTGACCCTGATAATGGTCACGGCACAGGCAAACGCCCAATTTTTCGTTGGTGCAAAAGCGGGACTGATAGTTTCCACATTCACGGAAGTTTACATGCCCACGCCGCATATTTCATACAGGGCAGGCGTGTCCGGAGGATACATGCTGTCGCCGAAGCTGGGAATAGAATCCGGAATATATATGAAACAAATCGGCATCGAAGATTCGGAAGGTTATATGCCGGCGATAGACCGTCCAAGCGTGGATACGCGCACGCATATTCCGGCCGTTTATTTTGAAATGCCGCTGTCGCTGCTCTATAAAATTTCCATTGCGGATAATGTCAAAATCCGGTTTAACGGCGGAATTTATGCTGCTTACGGAAGTTATGGAAACGGATATTACACTTATTACCCCGATGGAGTCAATCGCAGCGGTGCCGGCTTGGGTACCTTCGAGGATTGCTACAGTAGCGGGGATGAAGGTTTTATAGCGCCTCATACCGTCGAAGCCGCCAACCGGCTTGATTACGGGTTAACTTTCGGAATAGGAATTGAAGCGGCCGGCATCAATGTCAGCGCCAACTACGACTTCGGCCTGGCAAACGTTTACGATGTTTTCTATTTTCATCCCGAAAGTAAAAACATAAAAAACAGGGCGTACTGGATTGCGGTGGGCTATAATTTCAAGTTGTAAATATGCCTGTATTTTGCGGGGGCTGCCATTCTTGCCGGCGCAGGAATGACAGACCCCGCAATTTATACTTTGCATTCTATGCTAAATTCCAAATATATTTAGTTAAAAATAATTAAAACTTATGCAGCAAATTTTCTTGTATTAACGTATGGAGTTTCGCGGTTCATGACGGCAAACACA
>JAIRNV010000021.1 GCA_031257875.1 Dysgonamonadaceae bacterium | reverse complement strand
TAACCGCTCTGCTGTTTCTTCGCTTCCTCCACCGGATTTTCCGCCTGTAAAATCCTCGAAGACACGGCTATTCCCCTTATACCGGTGTTCATTATTCCCGGAATATCAATTGCCTTGATTCCGCCGATAGCAAAAACAGGCAAATTAATTCCGTGATTACGGCATTGTTCCATAATTTGTTTGTAACCCGACAGGCCGAGTACCGGACTTAAATTCTGCTTTGTCGCCGTAAACCGGAACGGGCCTAAGCCGATGTAATCCACACCTTCGGCCTTCAGGCGCAGAATGTCGTCAAACGTATTGGCCGTTCCGCCGATGATGAAGTTTTTGCCCAGAATTTCGCGGGCTTCGCCAGGCGGCATGTCCTGTTTGCCTAAATGGACGCCGGCGACGCCGATTTGCTTGCCTATTTCCACATGGTCGTTGATGTAAAGGTCGGCTCCGTATTCCCTGCAGAGCGCATGAAGAGCGGTTCCCGTTTGCTTGACGTTCCGGGGCGCCACACCTTTCATGCGCAGTTGAATCATGCGGCAACCGCCTTTCAATGCGATTTCTACCGATTGAAAGCAGGAATAGCGTTCGACTGGATGCGTGATGAATAACAGTCCGCCTTCCTGCAAATTTACTCTTCTGCGCGCCGATTGCAAGCGGTCAAACCGTTCCAAAAGGGCGTTTTTATCTTTGTCTTCCGGGAAATTCCCCCATAGAGCACCTAATACAGCCACGCCCCCAAATCCATATTTTCCGGCAACAGGGATATTGTCCGAATCAATTCCGCCTAAGGCAATGACCCGCCTGTGGATTAATCCGGCAGATTTTGCATTTAATAAATCTTCCGGAGTAAAAGCCTGCGTGTAGCCGGTTTTGGAAATGCTGTCGAAAACCGGGCTAAGAAAAACATAGTCAAATCCCGCGATGTTTTCCAATTCCAGGTCGGAATGGCAGGAACGCGAAACCGAGTGCATAACCTGCGCCGGACGTTCGGGATGCCGCCTGTTCAGATGGACGCCCTTCAGGTGGAACGTATTCATCAGCGAGAAATGGTCGTGCAAAACAATTCGCTTGTGAAACTGTTTGTCAATCTGCCTGATTAGTTTTTTTAATTCGGTTTTTGTGGAAGCGGGTTTTCGCAGGTGCAATGTTTCCATTCCTCTCATAAACAGGGCGTTCAAGGCAAAAGCTTCTCCTTCAAAGAAACGTTCTGTTGTGATAATAATTAATTTCATCTGTTTTAGTTTATTGTCGCTTAATAATTATTACGAATTTCATTATTTATCCTCCCGATACGGCGTGGATCAACACCAGTTCCATTTTATCCGTCAGAACCGTTTTCGCCCATCGGTCTTTCGGAACGACATTATAATCAATAGCAATTGCGATGCCTTCCTGTTTTAATTCCAGACTTTCGACAAAAGCGGCAAGCGTTGTGCTGTCTTTTACCGGATACGGTTTATCATTTAATATTATTTCCATTTGATTTGTTTATGCTTACAGTTTGCTGTTTTACTTTTATATTATAACGTTTCATGTTATAAAAAATTTGCACAAAGAGTATATTTATTAGCGTTTATGTAAATTAAATTTCTTTCCATCTACTGAATGGTTTAAAAAATTCATACCTTTACAGACTGAATCATCACAAATTGTATATGAATAGGATAAGCCATTGAACTTATTATAAAACAATGAAAAAAAATTTCCCCATATTCCTGAAAGCATTTCTTTTCATTTTCGGATTGCTATTACTCGTTTACCTCCTGTTGTGGCTCCCTCCCGTCCAACAAAAAATAAAAAATTTTGCCTTGCAGGAAGTTATGAAAAAGACCAAAAACCAAATGCACATCGGCAATCTCCGGTTTTCGCCTTTTAACCGTATCCTGATGGAAGATGTTTATATTTCCGGTTTACAGGGAGATACACTGTTTTATGCCAAAAAACTCGACGCCGGTTTTGATTTATTCAGTTTACCGAAGAAACAGTTGGTAATTTATTCCGTCGAAGCAGCCGATTTTGATGTCCGGGTTTCTCAAGACAGCGCCGGTTCGCCGTTCAATTTCCAGTTCCTGGTTGATGCTTTTGCTTCCGATCCGCCTGCGTCCGACAGTTCCGCCATGCGGATTGAAATAGATAAAGTAATCCTGAAAAACGGGCGTTTGTCTTATAACGTGCTGTCCAAACCATACCTGGCCGACAGTTTATTTGACGTCAATCATATTTCAATTCAAAACTTACAGGCAAAAATCCATCTGCAATCCACTGATTTGGAAAACCTGAAAGCAGACATGGCAAGTCTTTCTTTCACAGAAAAAAGCGGTTTCAAACTGGATGATTTGCATTTCAAACTAAAATCAAAACAACGGGTCATTTCCCTGAATGATTTTGCCGTCCGGTTGCCTCATTCGGAACTGAAATCAGACCATGCGGAACTGGATTATACCGGTTTGGAAATCGGGGATATTTTTACGAAAGCGGCCTGTTCCGTTCAGTCTCTTTCGGGAAAAATAAGCGCCGCAGACTGGGTTTATTTTTATCCCCCGTTGAATGAATTTCCCGGTGTATTAAGTTTTTCCGGCGAATTAAAAGGAAGGTTTCCCGAATTGAACATCCCTTTTTTGGAACTCAATTACGGAAAAAGTTTTTCCCTGACAGGCAAGGCCCAAATGTCCGATTTGTATCAATGGGAACAATCGACCTTTGCCGTAAAAATAACTGAATGCCGGATCGACAGAATAGAATCTCCGTTCGTTTTAACTCAAATCAGTTTGACCGGAGAAGTAACCGGTTCTTTGCCCGACTTGCATTTTAACTTCCGGGGAAAAAGCGAAGAAAGCGATTTGAGCCTGCAGGGGACGGGCGGATACGTTCCGGCGTCGGGCAACGCTCATCTGGACGCCGGCATCGACCGGCTGAGGTATAAAGATTATTCATGCCGGACGGTTTCCGTCAAAGCCGGTTATGCCGGCGACAGCATCGGGATTGATATTCATTCCGGAGATGAAAACCTACCGCTGACGTTGCAGGGAAGCGTCAACCTGAACGAAAACAATCAGGAAGCGGCTCTACATGCCGGTCTGTACGGAGTCCGCCTGAATGCTTTGAACCTGCTGCCGGAAAATCCCGGCGCCAGGCTGGAAGGCGTGGTCGACATCCGCGTCAGGGGTTTTAATCCCGAAGCGGCGTCGGCTTCCGTTACCATAGACAGTTTGCGGTTTTCGACGCAAAACGGAGTTTTCAGCGATTCGCCGGTTACGGTAGATTACACGGCCGGCCCGAACAGACAAAAACAGATAAACCTCCGTTCCAAAACCTTAAATCTAAGGGGAAAAGGCAGACTTAGTCTTGATGGAACCGTCCGGTCAATCCGGCAGGCATTTCCGGCTCTGTTTTCGGAAGAAGTTTCGGAAAAGGAAAAAATCCAACTGCCGGAGGAGAATTTCAGTTTCGTTATTGCCGTTCGCCAGGCCAATGCGGTTTCGCGTCTCTTGGGAATGGAAGCCGAAATCCCCGATTCGGCCTTACTGATCGGAAAATACAGTTCGGGCGATTCGCTTGTGAATTTCGACGCGACGGCATTTTGCCTGTTCAGCCTGACGGATACCTGCAAACTGCATCTGAATATGTCGAACAGGCAGAACAGGCTGGCAGTCTTCTTAGACATTAATAACCGTTCGGCGCAATACGATTTGACAGGCAATATCGGTGCGGAAATCGAGTTTATTCACGGTGGAAAAAATACGTTTCCAAATATGCACATCGCATTGAATCCGGGTTCTGTTTCCCTGAACGAAGCAGCATTCCAAATCTATCCGGCACAAATAGATATTCGCGGCAAACGCTATGAAATCCGTAATTTCGCTCTGCGCCATTCGTCTTCGGAGTACCTGAAAATCAACGGTATCGTTTCGGAAAACCGCAGCGATTCGCTTCTGGTCGAGATCAACCGCCTTGAAATCGGGACTGTTTTAGATGCTTTGAAATACGATATTCCGCTGTCGGGGTGCGCTACGGGTGAAATTTCGCTTTTCCGGCTGACAGGCAAGCCGCGCATCATCACCCGCAATTTTTCGGTCGATAATATTTTATTCAACCGCGATTCCATCGGAAGTATCCGCCTGACAAGCGGATGGAGCTCCGCCCGGCAGGGACTGTTTTTAAGGGCGGCGTGGAACAGTCCGTATGCGCAGGAGTCGGTTGTTTCGGGATTGTTGCTTCCCGGAAACGATTCTATCGCCTTAACCGGCAATATACAGGGGATTCGGTTACAATGGCTTGACGGTTATCTGGCGAAAGGCATTGACGGTTTGACCGGCGAACTGGGCGCTAACATCAGGATTGACGGCAAAATTTCCAAACCTGTTTTAACCGGAACCGTTTTCCTGAAAAATGCAAAGGCCGGCATCGCCGATTTCCATACCGTATACCGGGTTTCGGATTCCGTTAAGTTACAGGCGGATCAAATTGTTTTCAACGAATTTACCGTTTACGATGAAAACCGGAATACGTGGAAAATCAGCGGAACGGTCGGCCATAAACAGTTTTCGGATATCAATCCCCGATTGACGATGGATTTCAATAATTTTTCGGTTTTGAACAACGCTACTCAAACCGGTGATTTATTTTTCGGACAGATCAACGTAAACGGACGGCTCAACGTAAGTATGCAAAATAAAAACTGGCTCGTGCAGGGAAATTTGACTCATGGGAAAAATAATTCGATCATGGCGCATATTCCCGCAACGGTTGAAGCCCGGCGCTACGGTTGGATTACGTTTGCCGGCGCCGAAAAGGAAGAAACCGGCAATGCGGGGCAAAATCCCCAGCCGGAGGAAGCATCCGCTTCTTCCCTTCCCGTGAAACTTGATTTCACGTTTGCTGCCCATCCGGGGTTGAATGTCGGCGTCATCCTCAATCCTGCAACCGGCGATGCTGCGCAGGTGCAAGGCAGCGGAAATATCGGCGTATCGTATGATTTGACCGGCGGGCGCATGAATCTGCAGGGAACTTATACGGTGGAAGAAGGAGACTGTTCCCTCTCGCTGAAAAACATCACCCGGAAAAACTTCCGTATCAGGGACGGCGGCAAACTGATTTTCAGGGGCGACCCGATGAATACTTCTTTCGATTTGACGGCCATATACCGTTTGAAAGCATCTTTGGTTTCCCTCGACCCCAGTTTTGCCGAAATCACTTCATCGGGTAAAATTCCCGTGAATTGCCTTTTGACGGCCGGCGGCAATATCAAAAAGATGCAGTTGGATTACCAAATACGCTTACCGAATGAACCGGCTGAAGTTCAACAGAAACTGGATGGGTTGCTCTACACCGACGACGCCAGAATCAAGGAAATAGCCTACCTGTTGGCGCTCGGATCGTTTATGCCGGTCAATTCCGACGTTTGGACGGCAAACAGTTCCAGCCTCTGGACTTCCATCGCTTCTTCGTCCGTTATTTCGCAGTTAAACAGCCTGCTGGCAGGTGTTTTGAGTGATAACTGGTCGATAGGAACGGATTTGTACAGCAGCGACGGAAGCATGTCGAAAATGGATATGGACGTGAGTATTTCTACGAAACTGTTCAACGACCGCCTGGCGGTAAACGGCACTTTGGGTTACCGCAACAGCCTGAATACGGGCGGACAAACGGACAATTTCACCGGCGATTTCGATTTGGAATACAGATTATCGCAGGAAGGAAATTTCCTGTTGCGTTTTTTCAATGCTACCAACAATCAGTATTACGAAAAAGCGAAAACGACGCAGGGTGTTGGAATCGTGTATAAACGGCGGGGGAAAACGTTCAGACAACTGTTTCGGAAAAAGTAAGTCTTCTTTATTTCACATTCCTATATGATTACGTTACCGACAACGGTGATGATAACAGGATGGGTTTTCACCGTCCCGTCTTCGGCAGTTACCGTGATGGAGAAATCATTGCGGCCGGGGCTTAGAGACTGTATTCCCGTATGACCGGTTACGATGGCTGCTCAATGATGCGGCATCTCGCAGAGATGCAAAGTTCGGTAGAAAATAGCGTTCCCCACCTTCACCGGCATCCCGCAGAGATGCGGCATTTGTCAGCATAACTGACGTCATGCGGGGCGCTGTGCGATCAACCGTTTCTACCGAACTTCAATCCCTGACGGGATTATTATCAGTATCCTGCCCGTAATGCACAAAACCATATTCTTTTGAAACAATAAGAACACAGATAAAACGGATACGGATAGACACAGGTTTTTATATTTTTGACCGGCCGATAATTACGTTTTTCTACAAAAAGAAATATTCAGTGAAAATCCATTTTATCCGTCTCATCTGTGTTCTATACTTTACGCGGTATGGTTTTGTGTATCCGGATTTATCAAAAATTAATGATTTGTGGTGAATGGCGAACCGGCATCTCGCAGAGATGCGGCATTTGTCCGCATAACTGACGTCATGCGGGGCGCTGTGCGATCAAACGTTTCTAATGTTCTTACCCTTCCACATACCAGATATGTCCCCTCACGCGCGGATACCCCATGCTCTCCAAAAGCCCGACATACTGCCGCATCTGCTTCCGGTGAGCCGCGTGAGGTTCCCCGAATTTGTAGTCAATAACGAGTGTTTCGGTTTCCGACAAAAGTACCCGGTCGGGACGTTTGGTCGTTATTTCTCCGTTTTCTTCAACCAGAATGGAAAATTCGGAATAGACTTTATATTTATCTGAAAACCAGTCTTCTACACCGGATTTTCGGATGGCGCTTTCGATTTTATCAACATAATCTGCCTTTTCGCAGGGACGGATAATTCCTTCTGAAATCAGTTTGTCAGCGGCTTTTTCGACATCGTCTACCGTACGGACGCCGGCAAAAAGCGCGTGCATGATATTCCCGCGTTCGATGTATTGCCGCCGGGGGGAAATGTCGGGGTCGACAAAATCACGCGACTTGTTGGACTGTTTGAAAATGGATTTTCCCTCCGGAAATGCTTCGGAAACAAAATCGACATATTGCGATGGCGCTTTCTGTTTCAATAGATTATCCGTCTTCCCGGCTGTTGAATCCACGTTTTGTTCCCATATGCCGAAATCGAAATGCAAAGTTTCGTTATTCCATGTTCCGTCCAAATCCGGAACCGTCCATTGCAACAGGTCAGAAACATTTTTGACCTGTTCCAGTCCCGCCAGGTTTTTCTTGTACTTCCCGAAAATAACCAGATTGCGCTCCGCCCGCGTGAAAGCGACATAAAGCAAATTCAGATTGTCCATCCATGAAAACGAAGTTTCGGTTTGATATTCTTTGGAAAAAACAGTCCCTTCCATCTTTTCGGAATAATTGACCGGCAGCAGTTCAATATCATAATACCCTTCTTTGGGGCCGCACCAGACGATTGGGTTTTTCTTCGGATTCAGTTCCCAGGTGCAATATGGAAGCAAAACCGTGTGAAACTGCAAGCCTTTTGATTTGTGGATGCTCATCGCCCTGACGCCGTCGATGCCTTCGCCCGCAGGAATGGTTTTTTTTGATAATTCTTTGTCCCAAAAAGAAATGAACGAATGAATGTCCATCGAATTATTTTTCAAATACTGACTGATTGCGTCGAAAAAGGAAAAGAGGTAAGCCGACTGGCCTTCGATTTTTTGCAGGTCGTAGAGGCGGTAAAAATAAGAAATCAGTTCGGGTAAAGGCATTGTGGATTGCGGTTCTCCGCCACAATGCGCACGGAAAGGCACATTCAGGTATTCGAACTGAGCCGGAAACACCGGATTGTCGGGACAGGCAACCGCTTTCAAAGCCTGCATGATAATGTTGACTGCCAAAGAATTATCCAGTTGAAATGCTTCACTGGAAACGATATTCAGGTAATTTCCCGCCGCTAATTCGGGAAAATCGGGTTTCACCGAAGAAAAATATTCCGCAATGACTTTAATCTGACTGTTGTTTCGAACTAAAATACAAATGTCGCTTGCCGGAATTTTCACCTCGCGCAGGGATTCCAATTTTTTGAGCAGGCGGCTCAGTACAGCGTCTTTATATTTCTCTTCTTCTCCGTCATGCAAAAAATCAATGCTCACGTAGCCCGAATCGGCTGTTTTATTCGATTTCTGAAAGATTTCCTCTTTTTTGTAGACCGAGGCAAAGGGTGAATCAGACAGTTCACGGAGTTCTTCCCCGAATTTCCGGTCTAAAACTTCGCCGGCTTTTGCGAAAAAATCATTGTTGAATGTTACTATCCGCTTTTCGCTGCGGAAGTTATAATCAAGCGCTTCGGGATGCACACTCAATTCGTCGCCGACTCTGTTCAGAATCCGCCAGTCGCCGTTCCGCCAGCGGTAAATGGACTGTTTGACGTCGCCGACAATCATGCTGAAATAGTTATTGGACAGAATATCAGACAGCAGCACTTTGAAATTTCCCCATTGCAAACGGGAAGTATCCTGAAATTCGTCAATCATCACGTGCCGGATTTCCGCTCCGATTTTCTCATAAATAAACGGCGAATCGGAACGGTCAATCATCCGGTTGAGAAACAAAGCCGTATCCGACAGCATGAAACGGTTGTTTTCGAGATTCATCCCGTTGATTTCGTTGGTGATATGCCAAACCAGCCCCAATTGATGGATATTGCCCAGAATCAGGCGGGAAGTATTTTGCTTTTGCCAAATGTCGACCGTTTCCTGCAGGATGCCGCACAATTCATTCCCAGCCAGGGCGATAATTTCGTCCCTGCGTTTACTTGATTTCGCCGACCAGTTTTCGGCGTTTTCCAGCAGGTTGGATACGGTTTTGTTCACTTCTCCCTTTTGATTTTCCGCCAGGTTTTTCCAGAAATCGAAAATGCTTCCTTTCCGGATAAAATCGGCAGGTTCTAACCCATTGTTAATCAATAAACCCGAAACTTTATTCCATGTTGTTTGAAAAAAAGTTTTATAATCCCGCAACAACTTTTGGTGGTGGATTTTCAAGCGGCTGAAAATAGCGGGATTATTGTCCAGTTGTTTGTGCAACAGCTGTTCGTGTTCCTGAAAAAATTCATCATAAATGGATGCGCTGAAGCGGTACACTTCATCTTTGAAATGCCAGTTATCATCCTGTTCGAGTTTGTTTTCGACATAAGTGGTCAGCCATTGAAGGAGTTGAGGATTCTGGTGGGCATTTTCAATCATTTGATTGACGGCGTCTAATCGCACTTGAGCGGTGTTCATTTCGAGATTGAACCGCGAGCCTTTGCCTAACTCGCGAGCCAGATTGCGGAGAATTTTTTGAAAAAAACTGTCAATTGTCGTAATATACAAATGGCTGTAATCGTGCAGAATAGCATCTAAAACCCTCCGGGCTTTTTCCCTGATAAACGATTCGTCGGCATGTTTTCCGGCCTCGTGCAAAGCCGTTTGGACGGAATCCAAAAATTCCTGTGAATCACTGGTATTGAACGCCAGTCCGTATAATTCCGCCAAAATACGGTCTTTCATTTCGCCGGTTGCTTCCTTGGTGAAAGTAACGGCCAGGATGTGGCGGTAATTTTCATCGGAATCCCTGAGCATCAATTCTTTGATATATTCTTTTGCCAAGGTGTAGGTTTTACCCGAACCGGCCGATGCTTTGTATATTTTCAGTTGCGACATAAGGTTGTCTATAAATAACGTCCTCAATTAATTATGAACTACGAATTACCCGTAATTCGTAATTCATAAATTAACTTATAAGCATTGCCGCCGCTTTACGGATTTCGGCAAGGCGTTTGTTCAATTTGCTGTCCTTTTGCGCCACTTGCAGATTATAATCGGTTTGCATACGCAGCAACAAGCCGGGACTTACACCCAATGCGGCTTCCATAAACATTGCAAAGTCAGTTGTAACAGGACGTTTGCCGTTCAATATTTCATTGAAAGCCGTGTAGGGTAATCCTAATTGCTTTGCAAGCATCTTTTGTGATATGTGGCGGTATTCCAGTTCATCCTTCAAAAGTTCGCCCGGATGCACAGGGCGAAACGGTTGTAAATCATTTGCACACACACGATATTCAGTAGCCATAATTTGTTTTATTTATAATGATTTGTAATATCTACTAATGAACAAATTCCAATTTCGAGTATATTATTCGGATTAACTGTTTCGCGAAATTCAAGGCGATACCGGTTGTTGATACGCAGGGAAGAAAGCCCTTTTTTGTCGCCTTTCAATTTTTCGTAACGCAATGAATTATAAGTAAACAGTTCTTCAATTTTTTCTGCATCAATCAGTGCTTTTACGCATTTCAGATAACCGTTGACGACTTGTGGCTGATAACGGTGTTTTTTGTCCGTTGTTTTGCCGGTATCGTACAGTTCGCGTAAATATTCTTTTTCAAATTCTACTTTCATATTTGATATTTGTTCGGGGCAAAGGTAATATTCTTTTTTTGTATTCACAAAAAGAGTGAATATACTGAGCGCGACAATTTGAATTGAAAATCGACGCAGTCAAATACGCCCTCAGGGCAAACGCATCTTAATTCGTTAGGATTTTCAATAAATAATTATTCATGTTACGCAAACATAAACAAATGAACGGTACTTATTCCGGATTGCTTCACTGCTTCGCAGTTCGCCGGT
>JAIRNV010000221.1 GCA_031257875.1 Dysgonamonadaceae bacterium | reverse complement strand
TAAAGTGAATAATAAAATTAAATACTTTTTCATTTGTAAATAAATTATGAATTATGAGTGGTGAATTTCAAACTGTCGCAAAGTAAACAGTTGCAGTCGTCATTGCGAGGGCGAAGCCCGAAGCCCGAAGCCCGAAGCAATCCGGACATGAATTATACTTATTACTAATATTTTAATTCGTATAAATTAGCGTATTCGCGGCAAAAATATTCAATTTGCGGCCGACCACAGTATATATTTATCCCGGATTGCTTCACTGCTTCGCAGTTCGCCGGTGACGGTGCGACAATTTGAAATGCACCCGATACACCCTTTTTGCTTGCAACTAAAAAAATTATTTGTACCTTTGCGTCCGAGTTCATTTCTCATTTGAGAAAAGGAAATCGAAAAACGCAAGCCTCGAAGCTCTGCGTTTTTTGCTTTTTTATACCCCATTACTTAACTTCCTCCTGTACTTTTTCATCATTTTATTTCGCGCTTTGTCTTTGCCTTCAAGATAATATGCGGTTAGTAAATAATATTCGTTTTTATTGCGCATTGGCTCTAACACAATCACATACTGTTCGTCGCGGTCGTAAATGTAAGTTCTTGTTCCGTCAGGCTCTGCGATTGAAAACACTAACCTGTTATCTGTTTTGTTTTCGTCGAGATGGTACTTAATCCAATGCAAACGCACAGAACGAGCCATATCAAACTCCCGCCTGTTAGTCGTTTTGTCGATAATTACAGTTGTCAAATGCCTAAAAAGCCGTTCCATTGAATCCTGCCCATCGGCAGGTGTTGGATTTATCTGTTTTGTTTGGAACTTGAAATTAGGATTGCTCGTAATATCACGGTCAAAAACTCCCCGCAACGATTTTTTGCGCTGATATTCATTCATCGCAGTAATATCCAACAACTGATTATAATGTTTGAGTAAATTGAGCGGCATCTTATTTCAATTCAATAAAAAACAGGTTTAACTTATCATTGTAATTAGTTTTTCCTAAATCAGGCATTTTTGCGTGCCTTTTGATTTTTTCAATGATTTGCATTTTTGCAATATTCTTGTGTTCCGAGTCATTGATATTGTAAGAAATTGCGCCCATTAAGAAATCGGCTAATTGCATCAACAAACTTTCGTGAGAACGAATATTCTGCACATTACGAAAAACGCCTGATTTTATATTGAGAATTTCTCGTAACTTGCGAACTTTCCATGCACTTAAAGTATCTTTAATGTCGAGATACACATTGTAACTGTAAAACGGATTGATCTTGTAATGCAACAAGCGGTAATACATTTTGTAGTAGAAAACATCATAGGTTTGAGCGAAATCTGCGTTGTTAATTTTCGATTTGTCAATGCCGATAGCACGAAATTTCAGATCGGTATCGAAAAAGTAATCAACTAAATCCAAATAAAAACGAAGTTTTGAATGTGAAACTTTTGTCCATTTTATTTCCGCATAGAAATTATGCTCTTTTTTCAGTTCGTCAATCCGTTTGCAGTTCCTTTTAATTTGCGGACAGGCACAACTTACAGACCCCAAAAACATAAAATTTTTGTAGTCGTTTTCTAAATGGCAACTTTCGTCACAATATATATTGAATGTTTTATCCATGAAAATATATCGGAATTGCAAACAACTCTTAAAGATGCGCAAAAGTATAAGGATTTTTTCAATCTGTCAAATATTGGGTCATTTCCAAGTGAAAATTACTAATCGAAAATACGTACCTTTGCCGTCAATTTACCGGAAAAATGAAAAATATTACTTCAATTCTGCTCCTGCTTTCCTGTTTACCGTTGCCCGCGCCGGCGCAAACGGCGGAAAAGCTATTTGCATCCTTGCCGGAATCCATGTCGTTGACGTGGACGGAAACAAACCGGCTGGAATTAATAGAACTGTACAAAGCCGGATTAACGGCATCCGTCGAAAATCAACTGGGCGATTCCTGTTTTCTGGCCTGCATGACCGGCGATTATTTGCAGATTCGGGAAGGTAAAAGCAGTTTGGAAATCATTGTCCTCCCGATGGTGAACGATTCCAAAGTCATTTGCCTGATTCATACTGTTTGCGCTCCGATTTGCGACAGTCATTTGGCGTTTTACACCGTCAACTGGAAAAAACTGGATAACAGTGTATTTATTACCCCTGCCGGGAAAGCGCGGTTCATCAAAGACGGGATTGACACTGACGGACAAAATGCGCTGATTCCCCTGGATATTTCACTGATGCAGTTCAGGTACGATCCCGACAGCCGCGAATTGTTGCAGTATTACCATACGCCTCAATATCTGAGTTTCGACGACAGGGAAAAAGCGGCGCCCTGCCTGAAAGATGAGCCTGTGGTATTTAAATGGAACCTGACCCGGTTTGAGGAGTAAATACATTCAAAATATATTCGTCGGCCTGTTCAACCCAGTCTTTAAAATCGGGCTTCTTTTGATATTCGGGAATATATTCGAGTAACATTTCCAGATTAAAATCATCGGCAACAACGCCGGCTCCCAACTGAAAAGCCTCGAAAGCGTTGCAAGCCTGCTCAATATGCGTAGGCACTACCAAAACCGGTTTCCCCATGTATATCGCTTCGCACACCGACTCAAAACCGGCGGTTGTAGCATAAGCCCTGCATCCGGCCATGTATTCGATAAACAGTTTATCATTCAGGCTGTGAAAAGACAGATGGTCGTTGACAACCGTTTCCTTCCCTGCCCCCTTCCTGTCCCAGAAAAAATGCAGGAAAACATCGGGATGCTCCTCCTGAAACCGGATGATTTCATCGGCATAAGTATCGTTTAACATATATCCGTGCAAATAACATCCGTCGCTGACCTGCGCTTTCAGAATGTCTTTCCGCAACAAGGGCGGAACCACAAAAAGACGGCGGTCGGGAATATCCGGCATTTTCCTTGTCGATAAAGCCAGTAATTTGAATGCATTGGCGCAGGTAAGCCGCGTGAAAAATTTCAACATGTGCAACTCAATCCTGTTCGTATCCGGAAACCGGTATTCGGGATGCAGGAAAATATACTGGTGCGCAATGCAAAAATGCGGAATTTTAGGAGGGAAAAGCAGGTAAGTCAACCCGGCCATCAAATCGTAAAAATTAACGACAGCGTCGGCATCAAATTTTCTTATTTTCGTGTGGATGATGAAAACGCTTTTAGCATACCACCCAATTTTGAACACATTATAAATAATACTCAACCAAAGATTGGTCTTTTTATTTTTGGAAGCCGGAAGAAAATTGGGACTGTCGAAAAGGAATATTTTAGATCCGAACTTTTGAGAAAAAAACTTCGGAAGTTCTCTGCGGTTACTTTTTCCGACCAAAACAGCGACAACTTCATGTCCGTTCTCCGTCAGCATATCATTCAGGGTCATGGCTTGCGTAATATGTCCCCTGCCCTCTCCTTGAACTACAAACAAAAATTTCGCCACTGTAACTATTTTAAAAATTCAGGACAAATATAGTGTTTTTTTATCACACAACAACCAAATGCACCGGCGATACGGCACAATTGCACAACCGGAAAATAATAACTACATTTGCACCCAAATTATTTTAACAGAAATCATGAAAGACAACTATTGCGTAATCATGGGTGGCGGAATCGGCAGCCGTTTTTGGCCTTTCAGCCGTGAAACCAGGCCTAAACAATTTTTAGATTTTTTCGGAACCGGCCGTTCATTGCTTCAACAAACTTTTGACCGTTTTGCTCAAATCGTTCCTTCGGAAAATATTTATATCGCAACCAACCGGAAATACGCCGATCTGGTGCGACAACAATTACCGGATATATCGGATAATCAAATGCTTCTGGAACCGACACGCCGAAATACGGCGCCCTGCATCGCCTACGCGGCCTACCGGATTCGCTCAATCAATCCCAATGCCAATATGGTGGTTACTCCCGCCGACCACCTTATTTTACAGGAACAAAATTTCCTCAAAAATATACAGACCGGCTTGAATTTTGCCGGTAAGTTCCCTTCTTTGCTGACTTTAGGCGTAAAGCCCAATCGTCCTGAAACCGGTTACGGCTACATCCAAACCGAAGAGGGCGGAAACGATAACATACAAAAGGTAAAGGCTTTCACCGAAAAACCCAACTACGAACTGGCAACGGTATTTTACAAAAGCGGCGAATTTTTCTGGAATTCGGGGATATTTATCTGGAATGTTCAAACAATCTTAAATGCTTTCCATACCCATCTACCCGACATGACCACACGCTTTGACCAGGGTATGGGTAAATTCAACACGCCTGCCGAAGCTGCGTTTATCGAAGAGCAGTATCCTATGTGCCAAAATATTTCCATTGACTACGGAATCATGGAAAAAGACGATAACGTGTATATGTTAATGGCTGATTTCGGATGGTCGGATTTGGGAACCTGGGGGTCGCTGTATGATTTGGCGGGAAAAGACGATCACTTGAATGCGACATTGAAAGGTAAAACGCTTTTTATTGGAAGCGCCAATAATCTCGTTACTTTACCTGACGAAAAATTAGCTGTCATACAGGGGCTTGATGATTATATCATCGCCGAATCGGACGACATTCTTTTGATTTGCAAAAAATCGGACGAACAGCGGATTAAACAGTTTGTGGCGGATGTGAATATGAGGTTTGGGGCAAAATATTTGTAAACAGGCGAAACAGCTCCTCAACCGTCTCTGCCCGCAACATCGCCACTTTAACAGGCTTAAAATCGGGAATCCCTTTAAACAGCGGACTTGCGGCGATATGCCGGCGGCTGTGCAAAATACCCCGACGCTCGTCAAGCCGTTCAACGCTTTGCAAAACCTGTTTTTTCAAAATATTCAGATACGTTTCAAAAGATTCTTTCCCCGGCAGGATTCCCGTTTTCAAATATTCCTTGATTTCTTTGAAAATCCAGGGGCAACCGATACTCGCACGCCCAATCATCACCGCATCTACTCCATATCTGTCAAAGGCTTCCCTGCATTTTTCAGGCGAAGTAATATCGCCGTTACCAATGACGGGGATGTGCATCCGGGGATTGTTTTTCACTGCGCCGATGAGCGTCCAGTCGGCTTCGCCCGTATACATTTGGGCGCGGGTACGGCCGTGGATAGTCAGAGCGGCAATCCCGCAATCCTGTAATTTTTCGGCCAAATCGACTATGATTTTCGAATCGTTGTCCCAGCCGAGGCGAGTTTTTACCGTGACGGGAATGCGAACGGCTTTAACTACTTCGCGCGTGATTGCCGCCATTTGTTCGGGATTGCGCAACATGCCGGCTCCGGCGCCTTTTCCGGCAACTTTTTTTACGGGACAACCGAAATTTAAGTCCAACATATCCGGTTTTGCCGATTCACAAATCAGGGCTGCTTCAACCATCGGTTCGATTTCCTTCCCGTAAATCTGCATCGCAACCGGACGTTCTTCTTCCAAAACTTCCAGCTTGGATCTGGTTTTATTCACATGGCGAACCAGCGCGTCGCTTGATATAAACTCCGTGTAAACCATATCCGCCCCAAATTCCTTACACAGCAGCCGGAAAGAACTGTCGGTAACGTCTTCCATAGGCGCCAGAAATACCGGATATTTACCAAAATACATGGGTAATGATTAATTTTTTAATGATTAATAATTAATGATTAGTGGTTAGTGGTTAGTGGTTAGTGATTGATGTTGCAGCCGTCATTGCAAAGGGAAGCCCGAAGTCGGTCCGGAAATACAATAACTCCGGACTGCTTCAGGCTTCGCCTCCTTTTATTATGAAACGTTAACTGTCAATCATTAGCTCCGGATTGCTTCAGGCTTCGCCGGTAACGACTGCGATATTAATCATTAATCATTAACCATTAATCATTATTTGACAATCGTAAAAGTAGTAGTAATCCGCCCTGTATACTTCCCGATGCCGTCGATATAGATTGTAGCCGTACCGGGTTCAATATTATTCCGGTAGCTGACGGTAAAATCTTTGCTGAACACAAGTTTAACAAGTGTCGTTTTACCATCCCGCGTTTTCGGAACGGCAACCGCAGGGATAACGTTTATCGTATCGCCCGTATAAGTGTACTCGGAGTCTATGCCGGAAATGATGGCATCAATAATATCGGTTTTGGTGTGCGTGCGGCCGTAATGCTCTTTCCACAGCGTATTATAATGGCTTGCATGCACGTTATAGGCAACCAGCAGGGGCTGCGCTTCCTCCGGCCCGTCGATGGTGATAATGGCCGTGAGGCGGCTTGTCAGTTTTTTTAAGGCTTCGTCGGTTTCCTTACGGGCGACTGCGGAACTGATATCGGGTTTTTTACCCTGCTCCAGTTCCACATCGGCTGCGTAAGCCTTAAAAAGCGTGTTCAGCCTGTCCAGTTCGGCAAAGGAAACCTGCATGTTCAGCCTTTGCACGTCGCCGCTGTATTCGGGCGTGGCCAGATGCTCAAGGATACTGTCGATACCGGCTGTTTCGGCGTCATAATCCACATGCTCGAGCTTGCGGTAGTTGTTTATCAGGCGCAGCACGCGTTTGGCGCTTTCAGACACCGCAGGGTCGAGGTTTCGCTCCATCGCGCGAATTTGAACAGTGATACCGGTAAGGATACGGTCGCGCGCCCGGTCGGTTTCCCGTTTCTTTTCGGTGTATTCGCTGCCGCGTAGATACTTGTAAATCGCGTCTTCCTGCTCGATTTTGGCCTTATAATCGTCTATCATGGCCTGCGCGTTAAGGATACTCTTGTTTTTATTAAAAATATCGAACCCTGTTTTGTGGAACTCGATGTGATCGGCATTGAGATAGCGGCCGACAAGTGCTGTAACTACTTTTGTTTGCATAATTCTTTTAATTTTTTTTGTTTGACAATTTGTTATTTACCCGGCACGGTATGAAAAATCAGTTACAAGTTATGAAATACGGGTTATAACAGGGAGACTGTGCATTTTTCATCCTTTTTACACTGCAAAGTTATTGATTTTTTTGTAATAAACAAATTATTGCCGGCAAATATGATGTATTTTTGGGGTTATATCACCTTATTATCAAAAAAGTCATTGACTTTTTGGGGTTTCATCACCCGATTATCAAAAAAGTCATTGACTTTTTGGGGTTTCATCACCCGATTATCAAAAAAGTCATTGACTTTTTGGGGTTTCATCACCCGATTATTAAAAAAGTCAATGACTTTTTGGGGTTTCATCACCCGATTATCAAAAAAGTCAATGACTTTTTGGGGTTTCATCACCCGATTACTAAAAAAGTCAATGACTTTTTGGGGTTTCATCACCCGATTACTAAAAAAGTCATTGACTTTTTGGGGTTTCATCACCCGATTCACGGTAGAAATGTGGAGGCTGGAGGGTTTTTTACTTTTTACCGGTAGAAATGTTGCAGGCTGGAGGGTTTCATTACCTTATTACCGGAAATAAGTACGGTTCATTTATTTATGTTTGCGTAACATATACTTCGCACGGATGGTTTTGTGCATTGCGGGCAGGATACGGATAATAATCCCGTCAGGGATTACAGCTCGGTAGAAACATTTGATTACACAACGCCCCGCATGACGTCAGCCGCATCTCTACGAGATGCCGGTTCACCCTTCACCCTTCACCCTTCACCCTTTACCCTTCACCGGAATTGAGTCCCCGACTTTTACAAAAATACCACAAAAACGGTATTGCAAAATAAAACATCTATTCCAACCTTTGTAAAAAATAACAACACAAGATGAAAAAGAATATTTACCGGTTATTCACCGTATTTTTATGTACATTTCCCGCGTCGACGGTATGGTCGCAAACTGCGGAAGACAGCATTGCTGTCAATGACCTGAATGAAATAACCGTTTCCGGCTTCCGTCCAGGAACGGTTATTTCTTCTTCCTCACTGTTTAAAACGGAAACGATTACCCACGCCGGACTGACCAAAATGGCCTGTTGCGCCCTGTCGGAAAGTTTTGAAAACAGCGCTTCCGCCAACGTCGCCTACTCCGACGCCATATCGGGCGCACGGCAAATCCAACTGCTCGGACTGGCAGGGTTTTATGTTCAAACGCTTGCCGAAAACGTGCCTGTGCTGCGCGGCCTGGCTTCTACCTACGGCTGGAGCCATGTCCCCTCGCCCTGGCTCGAATCCATACAGATATCCAAAGGGACGTCGTCGGTTGTGAACGGATATGAATCCGTTTCGGGACAAATCAATCTTGAATTTAAAAAACCGCACCTGAGCGAAACGCTGTATGCCGATTACTATGTTGACGAACTGCTGCATCTGGAATCGAACATTACTTCGTCCCTGCAAATCAGCGACAAACTTTGGACAGGGCTGCTGCTGCACGGTTCTTCCACGCTGCATCCGCAAGACAAATCTTTATCTAAGATTCACGATAAAAATAAAGACCAGTTTCTCGACATGCCTAAAATGCAGAACATAAACGCCTATAACCGGTGGTTTTACTTGGACGAAGAACGGGGAATACAATCGCGGACAGGCATTCGTTTCCTCTACGAAACGCGCGACGCCGGACAGGATTCTACCTGCCACGACGCCGCGGCAGGCATCCCGCTCTTTGAATCGCCCATTGTGAATAAAAATATCCAGGTATATAATAAAACCGGTATTTCGACGGGAAAAACGGGCGGTAGCCTGGGCATCATCAGCAGCTTCACGCTGCACGACCTCCGTTCCGCTTTCGGAATGAAAACGTTTAACGGGCGGCAAACGTCCTGGTATGCCAATGTCCTGTATGCGTCCGGTCCGAACGGCGACGGACACCGCTATACAGCAGGCGCGAGTTTCTCTTACGACAGATACGGTACGGAATTTCTCGATTCGCTTGAATTCAATCAAACGCCTCTCACGCGCCTCAACCGTGTGGAAGCCGTTCCGGGCGCTTTTGCAGAATATACCTTTTCGGGCATGGAAAAACTGACGCTTGTTGCCGGAATCAGAGCCGACTTCAACAGCCGCTACGGATGGCTGTTTACCCCGCGGGCGAACGTCAAATACGACTGCAACGATTATCTGATCCTGCGCGCTTCCGGCGGGCGGGGCTTTCACTCGCCCGGTGTAATTGCCGAAAATACGGGGCTGCTTGCTTCGTCGCGCAAATTCGATCTGTCGCAGATTGACGCTTTGGATATGGAACGCGCCTGGAATTTCGGCGCCAGCGCGCAGGTATATGTTCCCCTGTGGGACGAAGGCCGCGCAACGCTGAGTCTGGAATATTTCCATACGCGATTTCAAAACCAGGCTGTCGCCGACATGGAGCGCAACCGGAATGCCGTGTATTTTTACAATCTCGACGGGCGTTCCTCTGCCGATGCCTGGCAGACCGACCTCTCGCTGACGGTGTTCCGGGGGTTCGATATTTTTGCCGCCTTCCGTTACAGCAGCAACCGCATCACTTACACCGAAAACGGACAGCGTTACGAAAAGGAAAAACCGCTGGTTTCTTCTTTCAAGGGGCTGGTCAACCTCTCCTACGCTACCGCTCTCAAGCGCTGGGTGTTTGACGTTACGGCGCAGTTGAACGGGTCTGCCCGCCTGCCCGCCATGAACGGCTACCGTTCGCAGGACAGGTATTCGCCCTCCTTCCCGGTTTATTTTGCGCAGGTTACGAAAAACAGCAAACGTTTCGACCTGTATCTGGGTGTAGAAAACCTGTCGGATTACCGGCAGGAAAATCCGGTTGCCGGATGGGGAAATCCCTTTCAGCGCGATTTCGACGCTTCCATGATTTGGGGGCCGCTCGCAGGACGGAAAATTTATCTGGGATTCCGCTTGCGGCTGGGAAAACTTATTTAATTACTCATGTTACACAGCCGTGAACAAATGAATTGTATTTATTCTGGATTGCTTCAGGCTTCGCCTTCGCAATGACGACTGCGGTTATTTAACCCACCGCGTCATTGCGAACTGCGAAGCAGTGAAGCAATCCAGAATAAGTACCGTTCATTTGTTTATGTTTGCGTAACATGAGTTATGTAATTAAAAATTATGAATTACGAAAAAAAACAAAAAGCCGAAATGAAAATTTGGAACAGCAAGACAGGAATGATATTGATGGCGATGGCTGTAATGGCTTGCAATCAGGACATCAGGCAGGAACAAACCATTGCTTTTGAAAAAATAGCGCCGCAACTGTTAAGAGACGGTTCGGTACAGTTGAAAGCTGCGGCTTCGTCGGGTTTGCCGGTAACATTTGTGAGCGCCAACGAAAACATCGTGACTGTCGAGGACGACCGGGCAGTATTTCATGCAGCGGGGCGGACGTTCATATATGCGGTACAGCGGGGAAACGAAGATTTCTACGAAGCGCCGGACGTTCCTCAAAGTTTGCTTGTCCGCGACTGGGACCCGAACAAGAAAATACAAACCATCACTTTTGAACTTCCCGCTGTGTGGCAAATCTCGGTAGACGGACAATGGTTGACATTAAATGCAGCCGCTTCATCGGGATTACCGGTTAAATACAGCGTGAGCGGGGCGAATGTGGGACGTATTCTTAACAATACCTCGATTTTCTACGTTTATCATGCAAACGAAGCAGGATGCGATTTCCGGAACAAATATACGACTACCGTAACATTCTTCGCTTCGCAGGACGGAAACGACGAATACAATCCCGCCGATAATGTGACGCGGCAAATACGTATTTTCGGAGATGTGTTGCACTGATAATAAGTAGACGAGTAAACAAGTTAACAAGTTAACAAGTAAACGAGTTAACTCGTCTACTCGTTTACTCATAGCTCATATTTCACTTTTTAATTGTACATTTGTAAAAAATTTTATGAGCAATGGCATTACAAAATTTACCCATAGGCATACAGTCGTTTGAATATCTTCGCGCAAACGACTTTCTGTATGTCGATAAAACGGAAGACATCTACCGGATGGTGACCACCGGCAAGCCCTATTTCCTGTCGCGTCCGCGCAGATTCGGCAAATCCCTGCTGGTAAGCACGCTCGACTGCCTTTTTTCCGCCCGGAAAGATCTTTTCGAAGGCCTTTACATTTACGATAAATGGGACTGGAC
>JAIRNV010000111.1 GCA_031257875.1 Dysgonamonadaceae bacterium | reverse complement strand
TTGGCTGCAAATTAATATATTTTAGATGATTATCAATGATTTAACAGGGTGTTGCAAATAAAAGTGCGGAAAACAGGAGAACACAAATAAAACGGATGATACGGATAAACACAGTTTTTGATATTTGGGACTGGCAGATAATTACGCTTTTCTACAAAAAGAAATATTCAGTGAAAATCCGTGTTATCCGTCTTATCTGTGTTCTAATTACCCTCGTAACTCGTAACTAAAAAAAAATAAAAAAATGAAAAAGATTTACTTAACATTTGCGGCGGTGATTCTTCTCGCCGCCTGCCAGCAGGAAGAGGTGGAAGAAACGGTGAAAATCGTTTACGGCACCGATATTTACGAACTGAAAGCATACAGCGTGGAACGCCACCCGCCGGTAGTCCGCAACGGTTTCGGCATGGACATTTACCATTTGGGAAATGCCTCGTCCGACACGCTCTACCTAGATACTGACCTGCCGCCTTACCACCCCAATAATCCGGGCGCGGAAGGCAGTACGATCACGAAACCGGATGCGGAAACAGGCGAAGCGATCCCGTTTGAATACGATTTGCTGTTTTACAACGAATTTGCCTACGTTCCGCAACTAACAGGCGATTACAGCAATACGGGCTATCCGGTAATATTCATGTACACCGACCCTGCCGATGCGGAAAAATCAGTAAAAGCCGTCATGGTAGGGCAGGGGATAGCCTGTTTCAACGCCTTTACGGCCGACAGCATCAACCTGTATCGCAGCGGACTGAAATCCGACCCGCCCGTCGATTTGGCGGCCTGCCGCACCGAGCTGCACACCGCCAACGCAGACGGCGTTCTGCTGTTGCAGGATGATGCCGACAAACTGTACAGCCGGCTGGTTATCGGCTACAAGTTCCGTCCCAATATCGGCGGCGTATTTTACCTGCCCGACGTGAGCGACGAGGCGCAAATCGACATGCAGCCGGTATTTCTGGTGCAGACGCGCGAAGGCCTGTTTGCCAAGTTTATGGTTACACGCTTCAAAGGCGTGGGGGTTGATACGCAAAAACTGACTTTGCAGTGGAAATCTTTGGAAAATTAAAAATTACGAATTACGGAATATGAAATATTTATCTTTGACAAATAGCTCCTCAACCCCCCGAAAGGAGACATCCCCCTCCTTTGGAGGGGGCAGGGAGGAGGTCATTTGTTTACTCCTCTGCCTGCTCATTACGGCCAATGCGTTTGCAGCAGATTTGGTATGGAACATCAGCAAAACGGAAGCCGACCATGTGACGGCAACCTTTACCGAAAGCGACAGCGTCCTCACCATCTCAGGCGCCGGCGCGATGGTTGATAACTGGACGGAGCAGGGAGCGACTGCCGCGCCGTGGTTTGATGTAAACGGCGTTAATTACAAAAGAATAATTAAAGCTATCATCGTAGAAGACGGCGTTACGAATATCGGGACTTATGCCTTTCCGAGTATCAATTTCCACTTAACAAAGATTGTCATAGGCGATGATGTTGAGACCATCGGAGATTATGCTTTCGCCTATCTCGGCTGTCCGGAAATTACCTTCGGTAAAAAAGTGAAGAGCATCGGCAAATGTGCATTTTGGAATCTCCACAGCCACGTAAAGATAGAGTTGCCCGTCAGCCTGACCACCATTGATGAAAAGGCGTTCCGGTCATCCTACATAACCGGTATAGTTATTCCTCCCAATGTCGAAACAATTGGGTTTCAGGCGTTTTATGGCTGTCCAATGCTGAAAACCCTAACCGTCGAATGTGTGCAGCCGCCGGCTCTGGGCAGCGGCAGTTTTCCGGCTGTGGAAGTAATTTATGTGCCGGAAGAAGCGCTCTCCCTCTACCGGAGCGCCGCGGGCTGGTCGGCTTTCAGCGACATTTACAGGACAATCGGGGAGCATACGGCCATAGCCGCCGTCAGGGATGAAAATCCGGATGATATGCTTCTCCCGTCTGCACGGTATTTCACTTTGCAGGGACAGGAAGTTTTGAAACCGGCGAAAGGGCGTATATATATTGTGAAAAGCGGGTCGAAAACGCGAAAAATGCTTGTTGGTAAATGAAATGACCTCCCCCTGCCCCCTCCGAAGGAGGGGGAGTCCCTACCACCCGACGGTGGCTTTCCCCTCTCTTTTGGAGGGGGCAGGGGGAGGTTTACAAAAACGATGATATTAAATAAATTAAATCACTCAATGCTCAGCATAGTCTCTGACTGCTTCGTGCAAAGGCTTTTACAGTCCGTAGGACTGTATAGCTCGGTAGAAAAATACGTATCCTTCAGACCTGCATTCCGTAGGAATGCAACCCGATTCGGTTACATTCCTGACGGAATGTGTTGTTGTGTGGCGCTTGCCATTTCTACCGAGCTTCTCATTCCTGACGGAATGAGAAAATGACTGTTATTGCCTTACAAAAACAAAAATATCGTAAAAACGATGATATTAAATAAATTAAATCACTCCCACCTCCCCTGCCTCCCCCTCCTTCGGAGGGGGCCGGGGGGAGGCCGAACCGCAGTCGCATTTCTCGCTGCATGGTTCATTGTGTGCGGAAATCTGTCCGCACGCACGATTACCGATATGGCCGGCAGAAAAGTCAATGTTCCCGACAGGATAACGCGAATCATTCCATACGACAACAAGACCAACCTGTTGCTTTTTCCCGTTGCCGGAGAAAAACTGGCGGCTAAAGCCTGGTGGGCGCGCGAGTCCTATTTCAGGTATATTTCCAAAGAATGGCTAAAACTGCGTGAAATAGACACCCGAAATGCCGAAGAAGTGATAAAACTTCACCCTGACGTCATTGTTGTCGGTTCATTTCTGGACGACCGGGCGACGATAGAAAACTATGTTGCCTTCGCCCGGAAAGTGAATATTCCTCTGGTAATTGTCGATTTGCATCTTATGCACCTGGACAGGACAGTGGATTTTCTCGGAAATTTGCTGGACAGGCCGAAAGAAGCAAAGGCATGTTCCGATTATATCCGTTCTGTTTACAAAGGAATAGAAGAGTTGGTCAAAAATCCCGCCGCTAAGAAGCGGGTTTACATGGCCAACGACCCGAACGGATTGCGCACCGCACCGAATGCGAGTTTGCACGCCGAACTGTTTGATATAATGCAACTGGAAAATGTGGCAAAAACAGCTTTGGACGCGAATGGCTTTGCGCTTGTTTCCATTGAGCAGGTCATGATGTGGAACCCCGAATATGTTTTTTGTGTCGGCAAGGGAGAAGCAAGCCCCTACCGCGCCGTACTGAAATCGGCCTTGTGGAGGACAATCACGGCGGTGAAAGAGAAAAAGGTATTTTTCGTTCCCTGCAATCCCTATTCATGGTTCGATATACCGCCGTCGCTCAACCGGCTCATGGGTCTGGTCTGGTTTTCACAAATTTTTTACGATCAACCGGAAGAAGTGACGAAACAGAAAGTTATCGAATTTTACCGCCTGTTTTACAAATACAAATTAAGTGATAAGGAATATTCGCAACTATTCAAATGGAGCTGATTCCGGCGCTCAAAATCATACTGCACAAAGTATATCAAAAAAGTCATTGACTTTTTGGGGTTTCATCACCCGATTATTAAAAAAGTCGTTGATTTTTTTTGGTTTCACCACCCGATTACCAAAAAAGTCGTTGATTTTTTTTGTTTCACCACCCTATTACTAAAAAAGTCATTGATTTTTTTTTGTTTCACCACCCTATTACTAAAAAAGTCGTTGATTTTTTTGGGTTTCACCACCTGATTACTAAAAAAGTCGTTGATTTTTTTTGGTATCACCACCCGATTACTAAAAAAGTCGTTGATTTTTTGGGTAACACCACCCGATTACTAAAAAAGTCGTTGATTATTCCGGATTGCTTCACTGTTTCACAGTTTGCTGGTGACGGCTGCGGTTATTCACTACGCCCCATTAATCATTAATCATTATTTCAACATCTGTAAAACTAATCATAAACAGAAAAACAATGTACAGTAAATTAACCCTGTTATTAACCTGCATAGCCTGCTGCCGGGTTTTATACCCGCAAACCGCAGGGCGGTCGCTTTCCGACACCTTGCAACTGCAGGAGGTAACGGTTGTCGCGGAAACGCCCCGTCTGACGCTTACCGAAAGCTATTCGCAAACCACTATCGACGAAACGGTCATTGAAGAAAAGGTAGCGACGGCTTTGATTGACATTTTGGAACAGGTGCCGGGAATTACCAAGCGCGGCGAATACCATTCGCCCGTTGCGCTGCGCGGATTAGGCGGCAAACGCCTGCTGATTACGAAAGACGGCAACCGGCGTATGGGTAATTTCTCCGGCAGTTTTATGGGACAGAGTGTGAACATTTACGATTTGGCCAAAGTGGAAGTGATTAAAGGTCCGGCTTCGGTAAAATACGGACCGGGAGCAATTACCGGTATTATCAATATGGAAAGTAAAACGCCTTTTTTGCGGCCGGGCTGGCATGGCCGGGCTTTAATGTCTTACGGTTCAAATAACAGGGAAAAAAATACGCTGGGAAATATTACGTGGGCTAATCTTGACCATGCCGTATCCGTATCTGCCCGTTATCGCGACGCGGGCGATTTCTGTTACGGGAAAAATGTTCCTGCCGAAAATTCGGCTTTCAGCGACAGGGATATACGGGTGGCCTATACATACGAAGGCAACCGGTCGCTGCTAATCAATGCGGAAAGCGAGCTGCACGCCGGCGGTCCCTGGGGACGCCCGCTGGGATTCAACGGAACGCGTTTTATGAGAATGTACAACCGGCACGACGATACATGGCATACTTCGCTCACCGGCCGGTGGACGCCGGAAATGCAGTTGAAAAGCCTGGAACTGTCGGTTTACTGCGACCGCGAGTACCGGCAACAGTTGAAAGATTCCTACGATGCGGGGAGTTCCCTGCTTTCGTACCGGGAAGATGTTCGATACAACAATTACTACGGCGGCTGGCGGGGAATATCCGTTTGGAATCTGTCCAGAAACTGGGAATTAAATGCAGGAACCGACGGCGTTTACTACCGGATAGAATCGCCGACAGACTACGTCGACTATTTCCTGTCGTCCACTGTCCATAACCGTATCAGCAAGAATGCCGGCGTGTTTCTTGCCGGCGTTTTCACCGAAACGGAATACAGGTCGCCGGACGGCAAACTTAAAATCCGGCTGGGCCTCCGGGCTGATTATTCCCGCATCAACGAAGGCGACGTGCATGATACGACGCTGGTTGCCGGACGGAAAAGCGATGTCAGGGCATGGAACGGAACTTCCGGCATTGTGTATGAAATATTGCCCCGCGTCTTTGCTTCGTTTCAGGTAGCCCGTTCGTGCCGTATGCCCGATGCATCGGAAATGTTTATCATCACATCCGGTTCCGACGGGGTGATTTACGGCAATTCCGCCCTGTTGCCCGAATACGGCCTGAATTTCGACGCCGGCCTGCGGGGCGGCTATGGATTTTTGAACTTCGATTTCAGTCTGTTTGCCAACTTTTTACATAATTTCATCTCATTGGAATACTGGCGAAATTCCGGTCATAAAGGGATTAATTACACCTATCTGAATATTGACAGGTCGCGGATATTCGGCGCGGAATTATCGTTGTCCGCCAACTGGGCAAACCTGCTCAGTACACGCAACCGGTTAATTTACAACGGTACCTTTGTTTATACCCGGGGCGATAAGCTGACCGGCGCGCCGGGCTGGTTTTCCGGTGGAGCGCCGTTGCGTACGATTCCGCCGTTCAATTTCAACCAGGAATTGACCTTCCGGAGAAAAATCAGTTCGTCGCAATCGGTTTATATGGGGGCGGATGTGCGTTATTACGCCACGCAAAACCGGATTGCGCCTTCGGGCGACGGCGGTTATGTGTCGCCGTCATACTGTTTGTTCGGCGCATCGGCGGGATATTCCCGCCGGCAAAATTTCAACTGGGACATCAGGCTGAAGGCCGATAACCTGGGCGATAACAAATACCGCCCGTTTGAAACACTGATTTACGGGATGGGAAGAAACATTAAAATACTGTTGACAGCTAATTTTTAATGATTAATGATTAATCCGGCTCCGCTCGGCGTAGCGTCTCGCTACGTCGGGCTAAAAGCAAGGCTACAGCCTTGCAAAACACTAAAAAAAATGGAAATGAAAAATGAATACAGGAATAAAATTAGAGTGTGCATTTCAAATTGTCGCATCGTCATTGCGAACTGCGAAGCAGTGAAGCAATCCAGGAAAATATTAAAAATAACTCCTGATTGCTTCAGGCCCCCGCTCGGCGTAGCGTCTCGCTACGCCGGGCTAAAAGCAAGGCTCCAGCCTTGCAAAACACTAAAAAAAACGGAAATGTAAAATGAATACAGGAATAAAACATTAAGGTACATTTCAAATTGCCGCAGTGCTGTTGCAAGTCATTCCCGCGCAGGCGGGAAACAACGTTCGGCGGAGCCAATCTCAAGTAAAAGTCCGCGAATTATTACGGGATTCCCGCCTTCGCGGGATGACAGGGCGCAACGATTTGAAATACACCCGTAAAATAAGCGATGTTTAAAAAGAAGTTTGAGATGAAAATATTTTTGTATGCAAGGCAAGAGCCTTGCTTTTGGCCCGGCGTAGCGAAGACGCTACGCCAAGCCTTAAGTTTGCATTCTCAAAATAAAGAGTTAAATTTATAAAATTTCTCTGTAAGAAAAAGCGGAAGTGAACTAAACGCCGGGCAAGACTAAAAAGGTCTATACTTTGCAGAGTATTTCAACCGAACTGCGTCATTGCGAACCCGAAGGGTGAAGCAATCCAGGAATACAATAACTCCGGATTGCTTCAGGCTTCGCCTTCGCAATGACGGCTACGGTTATTAATCATTAACCACTAATAATTATTTAAATGAAATTAATAACATTTTCAGGTCCGCCCTCTTCGGGAAAAACATCGGTTTTACTGCGCTTAATCAACGAACTGAAAAGCGCGGGAAACCGTTGCGGCGTGATTAAGTTCGACTGCCTCTACGCCAATGAAGCGGACGTTTTCGGCAAATGCGGAATCCCCGTCAAAACAGGCCTGTCCGGCGGTTTATGCCCCGACCATTTCTTTGTCACAAACATTGCCGAAGGCGTGAACTGGGGTTTGTCGGAAGGCTTCGACTTTCTTTTTACCGAAAGCGCGGGACTGTGCAACCGCTGTTCGCCGCACATAAAAACGACGCTGGCGGTCTGCCTGATTGATAACCTGGCGGGTCTGGAAACGCCGCGCAAGGTAGGCCCCATGCTGCGAACAGCCGACATTGCGGTGATTACAAAATCCGATATTGTTTCGCAGGCGGAGCGGGAAGTATTTGCCTTTCGCGTGATGCAGGCAAATCCAAAAGCAAAGCTGCTGTTTGTGAACGGCATTACCGGACAGGGTGTTTTTGAACTGAGCCGCCTCGTGCACACCGCCGCCGATACGCAGGGGCTTACCGGCAGCAGCCTGCGTTTTTCGATGCCCGCCGCGCTTTGTTCCTATTGCCTCGGCGAAACGCTTATAGGAAGTGAATATGAAGTTGGAAATCTGAAAAAAATTAAATATTAAGTAATGCGAAATAAACAGGATATATACTTCACGCGGTTTATTTTGTGCATTGTTTATTCCGGATTGCTTCTGTTTCTGACGAAAAAGAATTGTTTCCGGAGAAAAAGAATTGTATCTGACGAAAAAGAATTGTTTTCGGCGAAAAAGAATTGTATCTGACGAAAAAGAATTGTTTTCGGCGAAAAAGAATTGTATTTGACGAAAAAACAATTGTTTTCGGCGAAAAAGAATTGTATCTGACGAAAAACAATTGTTTTCGGCGAAAAAGAATTGTATTTGACGAAAAACAATTGTTTTCTGGCGAAAAACACTTATATTTCACCTGGAAAAGCAAGTCCCGCAGGGACAACACTTGTTGATACTCAAGAGTATGACAGATACTCAAGTGTCGTTCCTGCGGAACTTGGCAGTATCTGGCATCTCTCCTCTCCGTGTTCCTCCGTGAATTTTACTCCGTGTTCCTCCGTGTTGGAAAGACCACGAAGTTACCTGTTATTTATTTTTTATTGTTTTATTCTTAAAAATTATGACTGCAATTAACATTTATGCCTCAATGCCCTGCCCGATGAAAGTGCCGTTCAAACAGCTGATGACGGCATTCACGGCAAGCTACAACGCCACGCACGCCCAGCCGGTGCATTGCCCCGACATCATGGACTGCTCGTCCGAAGAACTTGGCTTTCTGGTGCGCAACACCGCCGACCCCGACCGCCTGCCCGACATGATCATTACAAACAGTTACGAGTTTTTCTTTGAATACCCCTTCGCCGAAAAGTTCCTGCAGACGGGGATTTTTCAGGGCTACACCCACGCTTCCGACCTGAAGGCGCTGCCCGAAGCCATCCGCAGGAATCTGGAAAAAAGCAACCTCGGCGCATTGTGTTTCGGCTCGCGAAGCGTGGTGCAGGACCTGACGGTCGACGGCGTGCCGGACGGCATCCGCTCGTGGAGCGAACTGCTCGCACCGGCCTTTGAAGACCAGATTACCGTGCACGGGCATACCGACCGCGCGACCTTTGGCCTCATGTATTTTCTCGACCGGCATTTCGGCATGGAAGGCATCGCCCGCTATGCCGGAAACATTGCCGACATCAGGCATTTCTCGCAGGTCATCAAGCGGATGTGTTCGCCGGAAAAATACCGCACCGCAATCAGTATCCTGCCCGATGTGGCCGCCGCTAAGATTCCTTCTTCCAAAAAAGTCCGCATCCTGAACCCGGAAGAAGGAAAAATGCTTAGCCCGATGGTTCTGGTGGTCAAAGCGGCGAAAATGGCGCAGTGCCGCGACATACTGGAGTTCTTTTACTCAAAAGAGTTCCGCGCCATGCTGGGCGCCGGCTGCCTGCTGCCCGACGAACTGACGCGGGACGGCGCCTGGTTTATGCCCGACTTTGAGATGCTGGCCAAAAATTATCACGTACTTGCAAATGCGTTCGACAGCCTCTACCTGAATAACCTGAACACGGAAAGAATCGGCCTGCGGGCAACGGAAGGAGGCGTATGCAGGGGATAAGGACACTCACCGTCGTGGGCGGAAGAGACAAATCGGGCGCACCCGAAAACGTCCGCCTGGAGCTTGCCGCGGGCAGTATCACGGCCATCGTGGGGCCGACCGGTTCCGGCAAAAGCCGCCTGCTTGCCGACATCGAATGGATGGCGCAAGACGATACGCCTACCGGCCGGACTGTCCTTGTCAACGGCGAACGGCCGGACGCCTCCGCCCGTTTTTCGCTGCGGGACAAGCCGGTCGCCCAGCTGTCGCAAAACATGAATTTTGTGATGGACGCCACCGTTTCCGAATTTCTTCGCCTGCACGCCGAATGCCGCCTGAGTGAAATTACGAATTACGAGTTACGAATTACAGGTTTGACGGACGAAATTATAGCGCAGGCCAACCGGCTGGCGGGCGAGACCTTTACTGCCGATACGCCCCTCACCGCCCTTTCGGGCGGGCAGTCGCGGGCGCTGATGATAGCCGACACGGCGCTGCTGAGCCGTTCGCCCGTTGTCCTGATAGACGAAATCGAAAACGCCGGCATCGACCGCCACCGGGCGCTCTCGCTTCTGGTAAGGAACGAAAAGATTGTGCTGATCGCTACCCACGATCCCCTCCTGGCGCTGATGGCGCAGCAGCGCCTGATTATTTGCAACGGCGCTATCTGCCGTGTTATTCAAACTTCGGAAGCGGAGAAAAAAGCGCTGGAAGAGCTTGAAAAAACAGATCTCCGGATGCAGGAACTGCGGCAGCGGTTGAGGACGGGACAGGTAATCGCAGTTAATGATTAGTGATTAATGGTTACCGCACACGTCACCGGCGAAGGCGAAGCCTGAAGCAATCCGGAGCATTATTGCATGTCTGGATTGCTTCACTGCTTCGCAGTTCGCAATGACGCAGCGGGGTTGAAATAATTAAAAATGCTTCCGGGACGTTTGCGCGAAGCTGCGCAAACGTAAAAAAGGCTTTGTCTTTGCTCGGCGCAGCGTCTCGCTACGTCGAGTAAAAAGCAAGGCTCCAGCCTTGCAAAACACTAAAACGGAAAAGTAAAAATACAGGAAATAAGCAAGGTTTAATAAGAAGTTTAAGATGGAAATATTTTACTCAACTTTCGCAAGCGTCTTTCAGGGGGTGGTTACATTCCGCAGGAATGTTAGCCCGGTAGAAAAACACAGTCATCCTGAGCGCTACATTCCGCAGGAATGTAACCTGTGCATTTGGGGTGCACATTCCTAACGGAATGTGTTGTGACATGGGCATTTATTGCTTCTACCGAGCTACTCATTCCTACGGAATGAGTAAACACAAAAACGTTGATTTTTATTAGCCTATAAAAACAAAAATTACTATAAAACAGTCGTTTTCAATGAATTAATTAACTTGCGAAAGTTGAATATTTTATATACAAGGCTGGAGCCTTGCTTTTAGCCCGACGTAGCAAGACGCTACGCCGAGCCGTAGGAAAGCAAGCATCGCCTTTTATACGGCAAGTCCGGCTTTTAGTTAATTCAAAATTAATAGTTATCTTTGCCGGTAGAAATTTAAAAAAGATATGGAAACAACAGCATTGAGAAAAAAAAGAGCAAAACCGTCGGGAAAGTCCGAAAGCGAAACGCTTATTGAGGAATTGAAAGCGGCTATTCTTGAAACGGAAGCGATGGCGAAAGATATTCGCAAAAACGGTACAAAAGGGTATAAAACGATGGATGAACTCCTCGCTGAATGCTAATAGAAACAAAAGCATGAAAACATTAAACGTATCCATATCCGACATCGAATATAGCAAGTTCGGCATTTCAAGTAACAAAATGAATTTTACGGACCTCGTTGATCTTATCAGCAAAGAATTAATGCACCAAAATTTGAATCGCTGTATTGCTCTTGCGGAGAAATACGGATTGTCGTCCATGAGTATGGAAGAAATTACCAACGAAGTGAAAGCAGTCAGGCAAAATGCAAAAAGTCGTCATTGATACCAACGTATTTGTTTCGTCTTTAATTCAACAAAGCTATCCTTACAGGATTGTAAACGAACTTTTTATTGAAGAAAGAATTGCTTTATGCATATCCGAATCACTTATACTGGAGTATTATGAAGTTTTAAGGCAACCAAAATTCTCTGTTTTTTATGATTTTTCTGCGAAGGCAGACGCCCTGCTTGCTGATATTGCAATAAAATCTATTATGTATGTTCCAAAAATAAAACTTGAAATACTGTCTGACAAAGATGACAATATGGTTTTGGAACTTGCCGATGCTTGTTCTGCAGATTATGTCATTACCGGAAATACAAAAGATTTTACATTTCCAGCCTGTAAATCAACAAAAATTGTAACACCTAAAGATTACCGGCTGTTTTATCAGCCATATCCCCCGGATATCTGAACTGAAAAAAGGAAGACTTTTTTTGACATCGCACAAACCAATATAAAAGGTTTGTGCGATTTTATTTTAAATAAAAATGATTACAAACTTAAAAAAAACAACAAAATGAAAAAAAATGTACTGTACACAATGATGAGTGTGCTAATGATTGTAGGTTTATTGATGTCGAATTGCTCCAACACTCCCGATATTCCGGAAGAAATAGAGATTCCCGTCGACTCCGTAAAAGCTGCTACCCGTTCGGTAGGTTACAAACTCTGGGATTCAAACGATGCCATTCTGGCGACAACCGACCCGTCGGAACTTTCGGCATTTGGAATAATCATGCACATACAAATCAAGTTCGACCGGGTCATTCACATCGACCCCGATCTGGAGCCGGATTTGCGGACGGAGTTCGATATCCGCCTGAAGGGTAATTCAAATGTAGAGCCTGAAGACGACGGCCGCAACGTTACGTTCGGCGTCAACGAACAGGACCCGACAGTTCTGGACATTACAATAGCCTCCGAACCCGAAATGACACCCGCCCAAGTAAACGGCGCGATAAGCGTACGGGCTAACGATCCCGACGGACGGCTAACGATAATCAAGGATGCGGACAATAATCCCGTCATTCTGCATCCGTTCACATCCGTTCAGCCCACGGGACTGGCGCTGGAAAAAGTGAGTTCCACGACAGGCGCCGCTGCCACGCCGGCAAGCGTAACCTACCGCATGTCGTCCATTCCGCTCGTGCGCGGCATGAACTTTCTGCAGGCGCAAAGCAATAAAAGTGCCAACCCGAACGGCTATCTGGCAAGTGAATATTTCACGGTTCACAGCCACTATTTTTACACCATGACGGCGCTGACGTATTTCACCAATCTTACAACAGGTAATACAGGTGCGGCCAACGTAGCCGCCTTGCAACAGGCAGGCTATACGCTCGAAATGCAGGAAGGCGACGACGAAAACAATCCCTTTATCAAACTCACAGCCATTGCTCCGGTGGAAGGCGAAGAACTGTCATGGGTGGTGTACCATTATCCCTACCGTTCGCCGGCAGACCGGAAATTCGAGCTGGCACAGCTTGTCGAAACGGCTCAGGCAGCGCAAAGTATTGTGGACGCCGCAAGAGAAGCGCTGTATAATGATGATGCAACGGCGGAAGAAGTCCTGGCGGCGATAAATTCATTTCAGTAATATCTAACCCGGATTGAATGTCTGCGGCGTTCGGTTCGCATTGGGAATTGAAAATGATTGTTTACCTTTGCGGTATCAAAAGTAATTTTTAATTCTCAATTATATTTATAATGAAAAATTTGCCGATAGGAACACAGTCGTTTGAAATCCTGCGCAGTCGGGATTTATTATACGTGGACAAGACAGGGCTAATCCACCAACTGGTTACAACAGGGAGAATTTATTTCCTTTCGCGTCCACGCCGCTTCGGGAAGTCATTGCTCATCAGCACGCTGGATGCGCTGTTCAGCGGACGCAAAGAACTGTTTGAAGGCCTTTACATTGATGACAAATGGAACTGGACGAAAAGCCATCCCGTTATCCGGATAGACTGGTCGGCTATCAAACACAATACGCCGGAGGAAATAGAAAACAGTTTATCCGTCTGGTTGAAAATTATGGCTCGGGAAAAAGAAATTACGCTGTTTTCCGAATATGC
>JAIRNV010000049.1 GCA_031257875.1 Dysgonamonadaceae bacterium | reverse complement strand
AATTTTCGCGCTTCTTCTTTCAACAGCAGCACAATGGAACTTCGCAAAATTTCCATACCCGAATCGGTCGTCACATTATTCATGCTTAACCGGACGACCGGATGCTTCACAAAATCGGGGCGATTCATCCACGCTTCGGCATACAGGCCTTTGAAAAGTTCTTTTTTCCCCAGAAACATGGCCTCAAGTGTTGTGAGCGTCAATGATTTTCCGAATCTGCGCGGGCGGGCAAAGAAATAAATTCGTCCGTTTTCAATGAGATTTACAAGATATTTTGTTTTATCTACATAAATACAATCCGTTTCACGCATTATTTCAAATGTTTGCGTTCCGGCAGGTAATTTTTTTAGTCGCTTTTCCATATTCGTTTTTTTTTGAAGATACTGTTTTTTTTTTGAAATGCAATCTGTTGTTACTATTGCCCTTTGCTACCCAAAGAAAAAGATAAACAGTTCAATTATTCAGCGAGCAAAGAATCGACCAAAGCATTAAATTCCGCCTGAAATTCTCTGTAAAACAATCCGGTTGCCGGACCGCTGAAGCCTGTATGGATTTTCCTTACTTTGCCCTGTTTGTCAATAAAAATTGTTGTGGGGTAACTTGAGAAATTCTCAATTTCCGGCAAAACTTCGGCAATCGTAGCAGGAGCGGCTTTTCCGGCAAATAAAATATCATACCGGATATCCTCCGCTTTTTTCAAACGGTTGACTGTTTCTTTTGCATAATCGAAATCATCTTTACGTTCAAACGACAAACCGAGAATTTCTACGCCACGGTCTTTATTTTCTTTGTACCAGGGAGCTAAAAATTTTGCTTCATCTATGCAATTCGGGCACCAGCTTCCCAGTATAGAAACGATCAGGACTTTCCCTTTATATCGCCCGTCATTAAGGGAAACCGATTCTCTTTCCATATTCGGCAATTGAAAATGAAGACGGTCGACGCCGGGTTTCATTTTAGCCAGACTGTATGCGTCGTTCAAAGCTGCTCGGTCATTGCGAATGCCGGTCAGTTTTGTTTTGCTTTTTGCCGTATAAAATTCACCTTCAAAGGTGTTTTTATCAAGGAAACGGATTTCAATCAAATACGGACTTAATCCGCTGAATGCCGACAGTTTCACTCCATCTTCGGTAACAATTCCTTCGAGGAAACGCAGGTCGCCCGAATTGGTCAAAATGGAACCGGTAACTATTTGGTTTTCGGTGGTAAAAATGCCGACATTACGGCTTGTATCCGATTGGCCGCCGATAAAGAATACATCCCATTTGCCGTCAATCGGAACGGAAGTCGGTCGGGCAACAGGTTCGAAACGGGAAGTTTTTCCTCTTTCGGCTTTGAAAGGAATCCCTGCATCGTTTTCAAGGTAATTTTTGAAGAAATGGCCATCCATAGAGTCCTTTAAGATTTTTGTTGCTATCAGTGCATCAAAAGATTCGATGAAAATGACTGCCGTATCGGCGAAATAACCGACATTTTTGAGCAGAACACGTTCTTCCCCATTAATCAAAGTTACTGTGGTTGAATCGGTATCTGCATTTTTCACCTCAAACAGGAATGGCGCCTGTTTATTGTCCGCTACGGCTAATTCGCCGCGCCAGATTCCGTCTTGCCTCGGCTCGCCGGAGCGGGGAGTACATGCTGAGAGTATCATCAGAAAAAACAAATAATTTTTAATTTTCATAATTCATGTTACGTATAATCAAAATTTTATGACGGATGCAAAGGTAAAGATAATTTTTCTCTTAAAAAATTAACGGTTAATCATTGTTACGCAGGCACAATCAAAAGAAGGCGTATCTTATCGGCACATTACTAAACACTGTCAAAACCCGCTTCCCGCCCAATTTTCCCGATCCAGATTCCGGTAACCGATCGCCTCCGCAATATGCACAACCTGTACTCTTTCGGAATTTTCCAAATCCGCAATGGTACGCGCCACCCGCAAAATACGGTCATAAGCCCGCGCAGAAAGATTGAGCCGCTCCATTGCATCTTTCAAACGGGTTAAACCGGCGGCATCCGGTTGTGCGTGCTGATGAAGCAGGCGGGTGTGCATCTGGGCATTGCAATAGACGCCGGCCTCTTCGGAAAAACGTTGCCCTTGAATCTTTCGCGCCCGGATTACCCGCTCACGGATGTTGTCACTTGACTCGGCCGGACGAATATCCGAAATATCCTCAAACGGAATAGGCACGATTTCTATCTGTATATCAATCCTGTCCATTAACGGTCCCGATATGCGGTTCAGGTATTTCCGAACCTGTTCGGGGCTACAGACACAGGCCTTGTTGGGATTGTTGAAATTCCCGCACGGACAGGGATTCATGGATGCAACCAGCATAAATCCCGCCGGATAGTCGATGCTGAATTTCGCCCGTGAAATGGTGATTTTTCTATCTTCCAGCGGTTGCCGCAGGACTTCCAGAACGCCACGGGTAAATTCCGCCATCTCGTCCAAAAACAAAACGCCGTTATGCGCGAGGCTGATTTCACCCGGTTGCGGATAAGAACCGCCGCCAACCATCGCCACCATGGATATGGAGTGATGCGGACTTCTAAACGGACGCACCGCAATCAGCGACCCGTTGTGATTGATTTTCCCTGCTACCGAATGAATCTTGGTCGTTTCCAGACTTTCACTTAAAGTCAGGGGCGGCAGAATGGAAGGTATTCGTTTGGCTAACATACTTTTCCCTGCTCCCGGACTGCCCACAAGAAGAATGTTGTGTCCTCCGGCGCAAGCCACTTCAATGGCTCTTTTGGCGCCCTCCTGCCCTTTGACTTCCGAAAAATCCCAGTCAATTTTAACTTGATTGTCATAAAATTCCTTGCGCGGATCGACAACAACCCGGTTTAAGTCTTTTGTTCCGTTGAAAAATTCGATTACCTCCGAAATATTTTCCGCTCCGTAAACTTCCAGGCCTTGCACCACTGCGGCTTCCCGTGCATTGCAGGCCGGAAGGATAGCGCCTTTGAAGCCGCTTTCCTTCGCTTTAATGGCAATCGGTAAAACACCCTTCACCGATTTCAGACTGCCGTCTAACGACAATTCGCCCATCATCAGGTAATCTTCGGTTTTATCGGCTTTGATTTTCTCCGCGCCCGTCAAAATTCCGATGGCCAGCGGCAAATCGTAGGCCGCTCCTTCTTTTCGGACGTCGGCCGGCGCCATGTTGATAACAATTTGTTTGCGGGGAAATTTCAGCCCGATTTCGCCCAGGGCGGACGTAATCCGTTCGTGCGATTCCTTAATACTGACGTCGGGAAGACCTACCAAAAAGAATTTAATCCCTTTACTGCAATTGACTTCAATCGTGATGATATTTGCATGAATACCCTGAAGGGCTGCTGCATAGACTTTTACTAACATAGTATGGTTTTAGTTTAAAAGTAATATTTTTAATTCTCAATTCGGATGGCGGCAATTTTAATCTCCACCCCTGTTTTTATTCCGTTCCAGAATTTCACGGATATCCTCTTCGCTCAGGCTTGAGAATGCCCGGATTTGTTCGACAGTGAATTTATTTTGATAAGCATTTAAAACAATTCTTTCCAATTCTTCGGCCCTGCCTTCTGCTTTACCTTCGGCCTTGCCTTCTGCTTTACCTTCTGCTTTACCTTCTGCCCTGCCTTCTGCCCTGCCTTTTGCTTTGCCTTCTGCTTCACCTTCCATCCGCGCAAGGTCTTTTATGCCGTTTTCCGTGCGGATATAATCCCAGTATTTGTCATAACGTTCCATCTCTTCATCTGTAAAAGCCCCTTCTTCACAGAGTGACAGCGCTTCCTGTATTTCCGGATTATTTAATAATTCGGCAGAGACTGTTTGAGTTGCATCTTCCACTTCACTGAGAAACCGAAGCCATAGCGTAGCCATTTTTCGATTCGACCATTTTGATGGTTTAAATTTGGGCAATTCTACCAGAACAAATTCCAGTCCTTCGATGACTTCGTTCGTATTATCACGGTTGATGGTTTGATAATGATGGTAAAACTCGTCGGTTTTATGATCAAAAATATCGTTAACGAGACCCAGTCCGTAAACGGGCTGCAACAGGTGATAACTTGCTCTTTTACCTATCTGGCGGACGTATGCTTTTGAAGCGTTGAATACCAGGCGGCTTTTGAAAATGTCGCTCCAGTACATTTGCATTTCAACAATAAAATGACGCTTCTGATTATCGGTACATTTTACATCAACTATGGAATTTTTTTTTGCCGGACTGTCCGGAACCTGTTCGGGGGAGAGGTATTCAATGCTCTCGATTAAACGGCCGGGGGCGAGGGGCATCAAGGCATTGAGAAAACTGATGAGCAGGTGAGGATGTTCGCCGAATATCCTCTTAAAAGTCAAATCATTTTTAGGATCAAGATAACGTGTCATAGTATATTTGTTTTTGTTGTGAGGCAAAGGTAAAGAAAATTGGCTGGAAATCATGCAGGAAGCAAAATTATTTGCGTAATTGCTATCGCATTTAAATCTCCGCCTTCAATTTCATCAATGCAGTTGGAACGCTATCAATCGGTATCTTCGAGCCGATGATTTTTTTATCTTTATCAATCAAATAATTACATGGGAGTTCCGAAACATTGTACAGTGAAACCATTGATGAAGACCAGCCGGCGCTGTCAATCACCTGCGTCCAGGTAAATCCTTTTTCTTTGGCCAATTTTTCCCAGTCGGCTCTGTTCTCGTCCAATGAAACCGTTAACATACCCAGTTCTTTTTCAGGGAAATTTTTTCTGATAGACAGCCATTTGTCATAATCCGTTTCACAAAGTGGCAACCAGGAAGCGGCAAATGTCAATAAAACATACTTATTTTTGAAAGATTCCAACCGAACGGTATCGTTTTTTGTGCTTATCATATTGAAATCCGGCGCCGGACTTCCAACCTCAGTCTGCCGGACTTTCACAACCCATGCCTGCAATTTTGCATACAGTTCATTTTCCTTAGCCTCGCCGGTAATCAAAGAAAGCGCAGACTGGGTATCGGCCGCATTTTCCATATCCGACAAAAAATCTTGAATCAATACCAGACTTGCAACCGAAGCCGGATGAGACTGTACAAAATCCATCACATGGATTTTCAAGGTCGGGTCGCTTTTTTTCTTGATTAAAGCGCTGTTTGCCGTCTTAAAACCGGACAGTAAATCGTTAACTTCACCGCCTTTAGCTAAAACCAGTTCGGGATAAGTTATATCGCCCGTGAGAATAATATTTTCCCCGTTTTTAGCCCAAACCGTCACCCAAATATTCCCTTTTTCCATGTAAATAACCACCGGCTGAAGAATCTCAGACTTGCTTTTATACTTGAATTTGCCTGCTTTCGACAGTACCGTATCTATTTGAAATGCGGAATCTTGACGTGTAACTATATATAATTCGGGAGTTTCAATGCCTTTTAGATTGCCATGAACAGTGTAGGAATTTGTGTCTTTGCATGACGCAAAAACAAATGCGCACAACAGAGCCAATGTCAGGTTTAATAAATGATTTTTTCCTTTTGCCATCGTAAAATTCAGTAAATATATTTTTATATCATCGGATAAACCAGCCCCAAAACAGATAGAAAGATAATCACCGCCCCCACAATTTTGTTCACCATCCACAGCCCCCGCAAATTAATGACTTTCCTCAATTTTCCGACAAGAAACGTAATCAAAAACCACCAGGACAGGGCGCCTGCTAAAATGCACAGTAGTCCCAACAGCATGGATACCGTTTTCTCTTCGGCCGAAATGAAATTAAACCGCGAAAACAGGACAATGTAAACCAGAAGAATGAATGGATTGGACAGGGTGAGAAAAAATGCGGAAATGATGTCCTGGGAAAAGGAATTGACGTTTTCTTTAGGCCGGTGCATTTGTTTAAAAGGATTGGAACGGAAAATGTAGACGCCGAAAAACAGTAAAAAAATGCTGCCCACAATTTGCAAAACGGTTTGGTATCCTTCGATGAAATCTACCACGAATCCCATGCCGAGACAGACAAGGCAGGCATAGAACAGGTCGGAAAAAGCGGCGCCAACGCCTGAGAAAAAACCGTGCCACGGCCCCTTATTCAGCGTTCTTTGTACGCACAGCAACCCGATTGGTCCCATTGGCGCCGAAACCAGAATGCCTATCAGAATGCCTTTGTAAATAATGTCAATTATACTTAACACGGGGTGAAGGGTGAAGGGTAAAAGGGTAAAAGGTAAAAGGTAAAAGGTAAAAGGTGAAGGGTACATACCTTTTACCCTTTACCTTTTACCCTTCACCCTTTACCCTTCACCTTTACAGAATGTTGTTTGTTGTGCGGACGGCGTTTGCGCTCTTTTCAAACAAGGCTTTTTCTTCGCTGTTCAGTTTGAAATCAACGATTTTTTCAACGCCGTTGCGGCCAATGATAGCCGGAACGCCGATGCAAATGTCCTTTTGTCCGTATTCGCCGTCGAGGTAAACGCAACTCGGAATCAGCCGTTTATAGTCGTGTACTACGGCCGCCGCCACGTATGCTCCACACGCGCCCGGCGCATACCAAGCCGAAGTCCCCAACAAACCGGTCAGGGTGGCTCCTCCGACCATCGTATCGGCAACGACTTTGTCCAGCGTAGCCGCGTCCAGCAATTCGGATACGGGAATCCCGTTGTATGTGGCGAAACGTTTCAACGGAATCATGGTCGTATCGCCATGTCCGCCGATTACAATTCCTTCCACCTGCGCCGGATTGACATGCAATGCCTGGCTTAAATAATATTTGAAACGCGAACTGTCGAGTGCGCCGCCCATGCCGATAACGCGGTTTTTGGGCAGTCCCGAAGCCTTCAATGTCAGGTAAGTCATCGTATCCATCGGGTTGGAAATAATGATAAAAACTGCATCCGGGGAGTATTGGAGGCAGTTTTCTATCACGCTTTTTACGATATTCGCATTCGTACCGATCAGTTCTTCGCGCGTCATTCCCGGTTTGCGGGGAATGCCCGAAGTAACAACTATCACATCGGACGCGGCCGTTGCGGAATAATCGCCGGTAATGCCAACTACGTTTGTTTCAAAACCCAATGTCTGCGCGCTTTGCAGGATGTCGACTGCTTTTCCTTCGGATACGCCGGCTTTGACGTCAAGCATGACTACCGTTCCCGCTACTTTGTTGAATGCAAGTGCATTTGCACATGTGGCGCCTACATTTCCGGCGCCGATTACTGTTACTTTTGCCATAAAAAAAACTTTTTTAATGATTAATGATTAATGATTAATGTTTAATGATTAATGATTAATGATTAATGATTAGTGATTAGTGATTAGTGATTAGTGGTTAGTGGTTAGTGGTTAATAATTAATCATTAATCATTAATCATTAATCATTATTTTTCTTATCTTGCGATGATGAAGGTGATGATTTTTTTTCCTTTATAGGCGCCGATTCCGCGAATGATACAGGTAGCGTTCCCGACATTGACATTGTTTTTGTAGGAAACGGTAAAATCTTTGCCGAGTTGCAGCCTAATCGTGCCTTCTTTGGTAACGAGAAGTACTTTTTTCGGCACGGGCGTACAGGGAAAGCCGGTGTATGACTGCTTTTCGATCTGCTCCGGTTCGCAGGCGGCAATGTCTGTCTTTATGCGGTGATATTCATTGTTGAGGCGCTCGATTTCGGGGTTGAGGGAATTGATAAACGCCTCGAAATCGCCGGAAAAGTGCAGCGCCACACCGCCGTTGACGATTTTCACAATTTGCCGCCACACCTTGTCGATAGCGTTGCGCGTTGCGCGGAAAGTCATCTCCGGTTTTTCGAGCGATTCCGCGTCGCGTTGCGCTATGAGGGCGGCCAGATCGGTGCAGGCGGCCGTGATTTCCGGAATCCATGCCGCCACGCCTGTCGTTTGCACATCGGCGGCAAAATCACCGTTGAGGTGGCGGAGAATGGCTTCCACGTCCTCAATTTCCCTGTCGTATGCCTTTTTGACTACGTATCCGTAGCGGTGAAGCATGTCGAGGATTCTTTTGGCGGCTTTGGCCACGGCGGGCTGAAAGTTGTGCCGTGCGGAATTGACCTGCTCCGAAAGCCCTGTCACAGCCTTGTCGAGGCGGCTGTTGGCGGCGACAATAGCCTCTGTAAGCGCGCTTTTGCGCAGCCAGTCCATGTTGGCAAGTTCTATTGCATACAATCTGTACAATTCCTTGTC
>JAIRNV010000225.1 GCA_031257875.1 Dysgonamonadaceae bacterium | reverse complement strand
TGATGACTTTTTTACCTCCGACGGGCCGTTTACGGTGCTTGAGACGGTGGCGGCAATGTTTCCACAAGGTACCGCCCTTCTGTTTATCCATCCTGATATACTGATAAATACGCTCATGGCTGACCGTCGGAATGCCGTTTTTGCGACACCATCCGGTAATCTGTTCCGGCGACCACTGTTCTTTGCTCAACCATTCGGTTACCCTGCGCTCTATTTCAGGGGTAAACTTCCGTTTACGTCTGAAACGTTCCTTCCGTTCATCGCTGTACAGCTGTGCCAGTCCCGGCGAATAACCCCGTTTGGAGTCGTTTCGCTTCAATTCCCTGCTAATGACGGATTTGTCTTTGCCTATGGCTATACAGACCGCTTTTTTTGTAAATCCAGCCTGTAGCATCCGGGAAATTGTGTACCTTTGTTCCCGGGTTAAATGTTTCTTATTTTTCATATCACAACCAAAGATAAGACTTTTTTCTTAAACTCCGTTCGGGGCATGCCCCGAACGGAGTTTTTTCTTACTTTAGTTGCATTTACTATTTGAACTTACCATGCACTTTTTTTTAATTAATATTTGCCGGTAAGAATTTTTTTTCTATCTTTGCAGCCGAAAGTTGCACAAGGAATGTTAAAGCAGTGCAAATTCCTTTCATTTATCATTTACAGGTACTCATTTTTAATTTTTAATTCCTATGCCATTAAAGTATGTTTTAGAGAGCAACCTTCTCACCAAAGACCCCAACGACCGTTATGCGCGTCCGGTAGATGTACGCACCCATACCGAAGAAGACCTCGCCGATGCCGTTTCCAAACGCAATCCGAGCATCAATAAATCCTTTTATCTTGCAATGAAAGCAACGGAAGCCGAAGTTATCACCGACTGGGTGACAGAAGGCGACAGCATCCTCACGAAGACAGTGCATATTCACCCCACCATTCCCGGCACCGTCAAGGAAGGCGAACACCCGAAGGAAGCCGCCATAAAGGTAACGCCCGGCAAATTGCTCGCCGAAGCAGCCAAAAAGATTCGCCTGCAACACACGGAACCCATGAGCCAGATACGCATCGAATTTGTCCACGACATACAGAGCAACACAACCAACGACACAATCACGCGCGGCGGTACGGTGAAAATTACCGGTTACAAACTGAAAATCGCCGGCGAAAATCCTGCTGTCGGTGTCGAATTCCTTAGCCAGGAAGACCCGGAGGCTATCTATAAGGTAACACCCAAAAACATTCTCATCAACAACCCGTCGGAACTGCTGGTTATTGCACCGCGCATGGTTGTCGGTGAAAAGGTGTTGGTTAAGGTTACTACGCAGTATTCAGGCACCGGTACGCCTCTGAAATCTATCCGTTCCTATACACTTGACAAGGAACTCACCGTTATCGACGGGGGAAATGAATAAGGTAGCAGACGAGACGGATATAAGGTAGCAGACGAGATGAATATAAGGTAGCAGACGAGATGGATATAAGGTAGCAGACGAGATAAATACATAACTGACTAAGAATAAATACATAATTGACTAAGAAAATTTAAGTTGTTTATAAATTAAGAGAAGTTACGCGGATTACGTGATGTAATTCGCGTAACGTTTGTTTAAAGGGGAGTGTAAAGAATGGAGAATTCTCCATTCTCAACTGTCCATCCTGCGCGCTTCCGCTTTCCGGGCAATATTGAGCATCAGTTGCGGGTTGCGGTTGTAGGCGGGATAATTAATCAGGGCGTCGATAATTTCGTTATCATCCAGGTTATTCGGATTGAAGATAAACGGTTTGGGGCGTTGCGTCTTAATCCTGTCTATCGAAACCTCTTCCCCGTAATATTTCTTCAGCAGGTAGCGAATCCATTTTTCTTCATCTTCGGTATGTTGCAGTTCCTTTTCCGCTTTCCGGATGATTTCGGCGTTATCGAGCGCCCTGTTTCGGCCGTTTTCGATTTCGGTCAGGGGGGCAACGTCTTCGATGCCGAAGCCGGTGGCCAGAACCGTTATTTTGATGCCGTCTTCCAGGTCGGGGTCGGAAGCGGTGCCCCAGATTACCTCTATATCCGAACCGAATTTTCCCATGAAATCGTGGACTTCGCTCATTTCCTCCATCATCAGGGGCTGGAGGGGGCCGAACGTGATGTTGAGCAGTATTTTTTTAGCCTTGAAAACATCGTTGTTGTTCAGCAGCGGCGAATGCAGGGCGTTGTTGATGGCCGTCGAAACGCGGTTTTCGCCCCGTCCCAGCCCGTTGCTCATGATGGCAACGCCGCCGTCGCGAAGCACCGTATTGACGTCGGCGAAGTCGAGGTTGATGTAACCGGCTACGGTGATGATTTCCGAAATACTCTTCGCCGCGACAGTCAGCGTATCGTCGGCCTTATTGAAGGCATTCGGGATGTCGAGGTCAAAATAGATTTCGCGCAGGCGTTCGTTGTTGATGACCAGCAGGGCGTCGACGTTCTGTTTGATTTCTTCAACGCCTTTCAGCGCCTGTATGATTTTTTTCACGCCTTCAAACAGGAACGGTATCGTAACAATTCCTACCGTCAGTATGTTCATCCGTTTTGCAACGCCGGCCACAATGGGCGCCGCGCCTGTGCCTGTACCGCCGCCCATGCCGGCAGTAACAAAGACCATCTTGGTGCCGTCGCTCAGTAATTTTTCCAGGTCGGCAATGCTTTCTTCGGCTGCCTTGCGTCCGGTTTCGGGTTTTCCGCCGGCGCCCAACCCTTCGGTTACCAGTTTTCCCAGCTGCATTTTGACGGGTACTTCGCTTTTCAGCATGGCCTGGTTGTCGGTGTTGCACAAAACAAAGGACACGTCTCGGATGCCGCCTTCACGGTACATGTGTGTGACGGCATTCCCGCCGCCGCCGCCTACGCCCAGCACTTTAATGATGGACGGTATTTCTTTCGGGAAATCGAAATGCAGTAATTCTTCCTGTTCCATGATTATTTTTTTTTTTAGTTAACTTGTCAACTCGTCTACTCGTTTACTCATTATTATCATCCAATTCAAACAAATCGTTCATCACATGATTGAACCTCGTAAGCAGACCTTTTTTCTTTTTGCGGTTGGGTGCAGGCGGAAGAGGTTCGGGATCAGCCGGCGCCGGAACAGCAGGTTTCACCGGCTCCACACATTCGTCTTTCGCTTCGGTTAGCAGACCGATAATCGCGGCGTATTCGGCCGGCCAGTCTGTTCCGTTAGCCGCGGGATATGCGAGCCGGATGTTTTTATTTGTCCTGTTTTTGAAAGATTCTTCCAGATGGCGGAGCATTGCGCCTCCGCCGGTGATGATGATGCCGGAAGTCAGAGAATCCGCATAGCCCGATTCGTTGATTTGATGAATGACGTTTGCCAGGATTTCGTCCATTCTGGCCTCGACAATGGTATTCAGATTCCGGACTTCGATTTCGCGTTCCGTGTTCAATCCTTCATCAATGGTTATTTTCCTCACATCGTCCATATCGAGGACGGCGCTGCCGTGATTCCTTTTCAGGCTTTCGGCTTCTTCTTCCGAAACATTCAGGCAACGGATGTCTTTCGTAATGGCCAGACCGCCCAGGGGTATTGTGACCAAATGCCTCAGTTTGCCGCCTTTATAGATGGAAACATAAGTAACTCCGGCGCCAAATTCGACGAGGGCGCAACCCAAATCCTTCTCCTTTTTATCCAGCACGGCCGCCGCCGTTGCCAGAGGGATAACCGTGTAATCCGCAATTTCTACCTTTTCGGGAACCGCTTTTCGTGTCAGCGTTTTCAAATTGGGACTGCTTACAACAATCAGCCGGTAGCGCGCTTCGATAGCGGTAGCGGTCGTGCCTCTCGGACTGTCGGTCAGCTGCCCGTCTACATAATATTCGGCGGGAAGGATTTCGAGTACCTCATACAGTTCCGGTTTGTACTGCCTTATTTCATCTTCGATTTCGGTCAGTAACCGCTGTTCAATCATTTCGGTCGCGACCTGCTTTTTGATGCTATACTGCTCTATATGCAAAGACTGGCCGCCGATGCCGACATATACCCGTTCTATCGGCGCGTTCAGCTTGGGCTTGGCATACGCTTCATTCAGCCGGCCAATCAAACTGTCTGTTTTTTCGGCGGCGGCGTCCACATTATAGATACACCCCCTCCGGATGCAGTGTTCCGAATCGGCTTTTTCGGTGTGTAAAACAGATATTTTGCCGCCGGCTTCTTTCCGGGCAATCATGGCAATCATCGTTGATGTGCCGGGGTCGATTGCAACAATGTACTTGTGCTGTTCCATATTTAAGTATGTGTAAAATTAGTTACGAGTTACGAGTTACGGGTAAACAGGGGTATCATTCACCGTTCACCGTTCACTCATTAACGTACAAACAACCTGATTCTTATATTTCAGGTTAATCGTTGAATACTTGTTCCATCCGATTTTGCTCAGTCCTTTTTTGTAAAACGTCTGCAACTTATCCAGATTTTCTTTATAATCCTCTATCTTTCCCAGAATAATCCGGTGGTCTCCGACAACCGGCGTTAATATAACATCCCGGTTGCCGGTTACATAGATTTGCGCAATCTGGGAATCCCAGAATTTATTCTTTTGCAGCCAGCTTGCGAACCCGTAGAGCTGGTTTTTTGCATATTCGCTGTTGATGTTTCCACAGGCAACCGGTACGTAAGCCGCAAAGTTACTCGAAACGGGCATGATATTTCCATCGCTGTCGACGTAATAACTTCCATCCTGCGCAAATACCCGCAAAACCGGAATGCGCGGATATACCCTAACTTTCATATATCCGCCTGCGGTTTTGAAACATTCCGCCTTTTTAATCAGCTTGTTGTTTGCCAGCGCTTCTTCGATTTCGGAAGCATTGATTTCTTTCATGTTTTTCCCTGCCGGAAATACTTTTGCCGCTTTCATCCGGGAAATAATGTCTTTTTCTAAAATATGGCTTTGCCCCGGCGTGTTTTCAATTTCCACCTCTACCCTTTGACAAACCGCGTCTTCGGAAGTGTGGAAAAACTTCAGGTAAATCACGGAAAATACCAGGTATGCGAGCATCAGAACCGCACATATGACGGTGAATATTTTTTTTACCATTGTTTGCTTTTTTTTTAGTTGACAAGTAAACGATACCGGGTGAATTCTATTCCGTTTTTTTAACACGGAGGAGCACGGAGCTGTTTTCACGGAGTAACACAGAGTTCAATACTTCGTGTTACTCTGTGAAACTCCCTCTGTGAAACTCCGTGTTCAGGAATAAAAAATAAATAACATGTAACCATCAACTCCGTGTCCCTCCGTGAAATTTCCTCCGTGTAACTCTGTGTTTTTTTATTTATAACACGGAGTTTCACGGAGTGGATTTCACGGAGGGACACGGAGAAAAGGATTAAAACTGCAATATCCTGTTTATTTCGCATTCCTTAATTACTTTAACACGGAGTTGTTTTCACGGAGTAACACGGAA
>JAIRNV010000232.1 GCA_031257875.1 Dysgonamonadaceae bacterium | reverse complement strand
GCTTCGCAGTTCGCAATGACGCAGTGAAGCAATCCGGAATAAACAATGCACAAAATCATTCCGCGCAAAGTATAGAACACAGGTGAGGCGGATAAAACGGATTTTCACTGAATATTTCGTTTTGTAGAAACACGTAATTATCGGCCGGTCAAAAATATAAAAACCTGTGTCTATCCGTATCATCCGTTTTATCTGTGTTCATATTATATTTGAATTTTATCAAACAAATTTGTGTAATTCGCGTTCAAAACAGAGTCCAGTTCATTTGTTTAAGTTTGCGTAACATGAGTTATACTTCACGCGGTTTTATTTTGTGCATTGTTTTTTTCCCGGATTGCTTCAGGCTTCGCCTTCGCCGGTGACGGCTGCGGTATCAATGATTAATCATTATACTTCACGCGATATGGTTTTGTGCATTACAGGTTACCCTGCAGGCAATAATCCCGTCAGGGATTGAAGCTCGGTAGAAACGGTTGATCGCACAGCGCCCCGCATGACGTCAGTTATGCGGACAAATGCCGCATCTCTGCGAGATGCCGGTGAGGGTGGGGGTGGGGAACGCTATTTTCTACCGAGCTTTGCATCTCTACGAGATGCCGGTTCACCGTTCACCTGCACAAAACCATACCGCTGCATAAGTTTTAATTATTTTTAACTAAATATATTTGGTAATTAGCATAGAATGCAAAGTATAATATATGAATTACAGGCAATTCACAATTAATAACCTCATTCCTGCCGGAAATCTGCAAAAAATATTTACCTTTGCCGGCAGAAACAGATTTATTCTATATATGCACACGTTTTTGACAAAACAAACAGCAGAATTTCCGGTCGCTTTCTACGGCAGTAGAAAAGTGACGTTCCTACCCCCCCCCCCCCCTATAAATCACCGTTTAACAGCCATTTAAGTTTCATCCTCATATTCGTATGCCTTCCACGGGCTGCGATGACTCTCATTTTTTATAACGCAAAGCGGAAAAGTGAATATTCCTTTTCTCCGCTTTGCGTTTTTTTTGTGCCTTTGTTGCAACAAGGTAGAACCTTGTTGCAACTGTCCCGACAGGTTCAACCTGTCAGAATAGCCGGCGCGAGGCTCAGCCCGATGTCGTCAACTTAAGGCTGAAAGCCTTGTATCCATTAGCGTAGGGCAACGCCCTACGGACAGGAAATGCCGGTCAAACGCAAGCCCTGAAAGGGCGATATCCCGGTTGATTCTGCCCTTTCAGGGCTTAGTGATCGACAATCGCATCATCCCGTAGGGCGTTGCCCTACGCTATTGATTCTGCCCTTTCAGGGCATGGGATTCCTTAAGTTGACGACATTAGGCACAGCCTCGCACCAACCGGGGGAACAGGGCAAAAATATTCCGGACAGTGAAATTCAACACACGCGATGTTTAATGCGATAAATATAAATAAATTATTATGAAAAGTTATTCTCAGTATTATCAGGATTTTTTTATTGATTTCTTATTTAAGAAAAAACGTGGAGGCGTTTTTTTGGATATTGGCGCCAATGACGGTATTACATTTTCCAATACATATCATTTTGAAAAATTTCGAAATTGGACGGGCTTATGTATTGAACCTCATCCCGATGTCTTTGAAAAACTGAAAAGTGTCAGGAGTTGCCATTTGGAGAACTGTTGTATAGCCGGCAGGGAAACGACTGTTGTTTTTCGCAAAATTACAGGTGCGGATATGCTAAGCGGTATTGTCGAATTTATGAGTGATGAATCTAAAAGGCGAATAGATAATATTATGAGGGGGGGGGTAAATACGTTGATATTAAGCTATATACGCGAAATATTAATGATTTGTTGCAAAAGTACGGCATAAGTATGATTGACTATTGCAGCATAGATACCGAAGGAGGAGAGTATGAAATTGTCACGAGCATGGATTTTGAAAAATACCGTATAACATCTTTTTCAATCGAAGGAGATAATGAGGATGTTTCACAACATTTGCATGCCATGGGATATAAATGTATTAAGAGCGAGTTGGATAATTTTTATGTAAAACGGGAAAGTAAACGACTTTTTTTATTTACGGTAATAGTTGGATTATATAAGGTATACTGGAAGATTTGGAGGAGGTTGCCCAAATGTTTACAGCAAAAGTGGATTAGAATATGAAAAAAATAAAAATTTACTTTGAGGATTTTTGGGACAGTTTTGATAAAAATGATAATTTCGTCACAAAAATCCTCCAAAAAGAATATGAAGTAATCGTTGACCATAATCCCGATTATTTGTTTTTCTCGGTATTCGGTTATTCTCATTTGAAGTACAGAAATTGTGTAAAAATATTTTATTCGGCGGAAAATATTGAACCGGATTTCAATCTTTGTGATTATGCAATTGCTTTTCAGCATCTAAACAGTCATGACAGGTACTTAAGGTTTCCATTATATCTGATTGCCGGTTTTGACGGATTGGATTCCAAAGTGATGGAAAGAGAAGCGATTCTGAAGCGAAAGTTTTGCAATTTCGTATACAGTAACTCAAAATGGGCTGATCCGATAAGGAAACATTTTTTCTTACAGCTCTCAAAATATAAAAAAGTAGATTCCGGAGGTCTCTATTTAAATAATATAGGCCGACAGGTTCAAAACAAAATAGAATTTATAAAAGACTATAAATTTACAATTGCTTTTGAAAACAGTTCCCTGTCGGGATATACGACTGAAAAAATAGTTGAACCGATGACCGTAAATTCAATGCCCGTATATTGGGGAAATCCTGATATTCATCTGGACTTTAATGTTGATTCTTTTGTACATGTAAAGGGATGGGAAACAATCGATTCCGCTATAGAAGAGATTATCAGACTGGACAGGGACGATGATGCATATATGCAAAAACTGTCTCAACCCTGGTCGGTTGGCGACACTTATCATCAGTGGGAATTGAAATTGCTTTTATTTTTCAAAAATATCTTTGATCAACCCATCGCAGATGCGAAGAGGGGTACAAACTATGGATTTGTACGTACATACAGGCGAAAACAGGAAACTATGGGGTGGTTATTTACACGGCGCATCATGCGTTGTACATTGTTGGGCAACGAATTTGAATTACTGGTTGGGAGAAAAAAATGATTCCTGCTGTCCCTCCGTGTCTCTCTGCTGCAAGTCCTGTCATTGGCTCCGCCGAACGGACGCTTACACAACCGTCCCGATAATTTCCGGAAAATACCTGTACTCCAGTTCATGCACCCTGGCAGCTACATCCTCCGGCGTATCCGTCGGAAGGACTTTGCATTTTGCCTGAAAAATAATCCGGCCTTCATCGTAATTCTCATTTACATAATGAATTGTAATGCCGGTTTTGGTTTCCCTGCCGGCGACTACCGCTTCGTGGACATGCGAACCGTACATGCCTTTTCCCCCGAATTTGGGCAAAAGCGCCGGATGAATATTGATGATTTTATCGGGATAAGCCTGAATGATTTTGAAGGGAATTTGTAGCAAAAACCCGGCTAAAACGATAAAGTCAATTTTATTTTCCAATAAAAAAGCTAAAACTTCCCCGTTTTCAAAACTTTCTTTTTTGTAGGAGAAAGAAGGAATGTCGAGGTTTTTCGCTCGCTCGTGAACGTATGCGTCCGGTTTGTTTGAAATAATGAACGGGAAATGAATACGTGTATCATCCTGAAAATAGCGAATGATATTTTCTACATTGGTTCCCGAACCCGAAGCAAATAAAGCGATATTTTTCATTTGTTTAACTGTTTTTGAGGTGAAAGGTGAAAGGGTGAACGGTGAACAGTGAAGGGTGAAGGGTGAGGGAGATCACTGTTCACTGTTCACCGTTCACCCTTTCACCCTTCCAAGATTTCAACCGCTGTTCCAGCAATTCGTACTGGTGGTCTTTGATAAAAGAAGTGCAAATGCGCAAACCCTCCTGTTTGCTGCCTGTGGTGGATAATGAGATAGCGCTGATTCCGTAAGGGATGAGGCTTTTTAACAATTCGCCGCCCGTCATCCCCGGATAAGCGACGGTAAAATAAAACCCGTCGGCGATTTCTTCACCCAAATCATTGTCATATACTAATTTAAAACCATTTTTCAAAAAGATTTCCTTCAGCTTTCCAGCCCGCCGGCCATATTCCTTTACTTCTTCCAGAAAACGGTATTGCCCGTCGGCGGCAGCTTTGAACATGGCGGCTAAAGCGTATTGCGCCGAATGGGCAGCGCCTGTCGAAACGGCGTATAATACCCTTTGTATCAGTACGCTCCCAAAAGAGCCGCTTCCGTATTTCTGCGTCAAACCCGGATAAGTCCGGTGGTACAGTTTATCCGAAACTGCTACGACAGCGATTCTTTGTCCGGCATAACTGAAGGCTTTGGAGCCGGAAATGAACAGCACGCAGTTGTCGGTATATTTTCCGGCGGAAACCTGATACGGCGCCTGAAACGGCGTCCCCAAATCCTTGCGGAAATCCATGGCAAAATAGGCAAAATCTTCAAAGACAAGGGTATCGTAGCGGGTCGCCGCTTCGCCGATGATTTGCAACTCTTTTTCCTGCAGGCAAAACCATCCCGGATTATTGGGATTGGAATAAATGATGCAGGAAATATTTCCCCGTGAAAGATAGGATTCTAATTTGTCTTTGAGTTTATCTCCGCGATAATCATATACGTCAAACGATTCGTATTTATAGCCCAACACTTGCGCCTGCTGCTTCTGTACCGGGAATCCGGGATCAATAAACAAAATCGTATCTTTTGCCGGATGGCATTGATTGGCGACAATAAAGGAAATAAAAACGCCTTCCATCGAACCGACGACCGGCACACAGCCTTCGGGCGAAATATCCAAATCGACAAAGGCTTTGATGAAACGCGACGACTGGGTCTTCAGTTCGGAAACCCCGTCAATCGGCGGGTAAATCGAAGCGACTCCGTTTTTCAAGGCGGTGATTTCGGCTTCAATCCCGACTGAGGAAGGAGGAAGTCCGGGAACGCCCATTTCCATGCGAATAAATTCCAGGCCGGTCGCTTTTTCCATGCTTCCGGCAATAGCGACAACTTCGCGAATGGTCGCTTTTTCCAAATCTTTGATATACAGTTCTTCGGCTGCTTTTTTTACAATATTGTCAGGTACGGGGAAAGTCATATTTCAAAATAATCAGGAATAAAAAATAAATAAACGGAGGACGCGGAGGGAAACTTAAAACCTCATGTTACGCATCAATTAATAATTCATGTCTGGATTGCTTCACTGCTTCGCAGTTCGCAATGACGCAGCGGGGTTGAAATACCGCACACGTCATTGCGAACTGCGAAGCAGTGAAGC
>JAIRNV010000226.1 GCA_031257875.1 Dysgonamonadaceae bacterium | reverse complement strand
GGGTCTTCCAAACGATAAGCCAAAGCGTCCAGATGTGTTTCGCGCGCCATAATCATCTGTTCGCGCGCCTGCCGGACGAGTTCCAAAGTGACGGTTTCCGTACTTTCGCCATCCAGAATGCGAAGCGTTGCACGCGCAAACAGCGAATTGACAATCCATGGCTGTCCGCCTGACTGTTCATAGACATAATCAAGCGCTTCCCGCGCGATTTGCTGTCCGGTCTCTTCCGTTCGCTGAGCAAACAGTTTGACAACATCGTCTTTGGTAAAGTTCGACAGCATTGCCGAATCGGCTTTGATATTGAACGGCGAACCGGGATTGACCGATTTTCCGTCTTTGGCTCTGATAATGTAATCTTTCAAGTCGCGCATACCGACCAGTGCGATGGATACCGGAAATGTCCCTGCTCCACGACCGGCAAAACCACCACGCAACTGCCGTAAAAAACTGACCATCGTTTCGTCAACAAGCACATCCACTTCGTCGAATAAAACTATCAACGGTTTGGGAGCGACTAATTGCGACCAGTTAGTAAGGATACGGTTTAACATGGAAAAGTGGTCATTGTCTTCACAAACGGGAACCGGTAATCCGTAGATACCGGCAGCGTCGCGAATGGCGTTACAGATTGCGGGCATTGCCTTTTCCGCCTGCGAAACACGGTCGCATCTTTCGACTGTTACATAACAGGCGACGGCTTCCCCGCCTGCATTGATTTCCCGCGCCCAGCTTTGCAGGAAAGTGGTTTTACCCGTTTGCCGCGGCGCATGAAGCACCCAATACAGTTTATCCTTTATATAACGGTGCAGTTGAGACCCGACAAGGCGGTCTTCGGGAGGAAGCATGTAATGGTCTTCCGGATTACAGGGTCCTGTGGTATTAAAAAAACGGCGTTTGCTCATATCTTTTCAATTATTAATTCAGGCCGTAAAGGTAGTGTTTTTAATAATAAGAATCAATAATGGCAATGGTTAATGGTTAATGATTAATGGTTATACTGGGAGCGGGTTATTAGTTATGAGTTACTCGTAACTAATTTGCAAGGGGTGCAGAGTACTCTTTCCCTAATTGGGGAAACCGTTTTTCAGGCCTGCGAAACGCTTTCCCTGATTGGGGAAACCGTTTTTCAGATCTGCGAAGCGCTTTCCCTGATTGGGGAAACCGTTTTTCAGGCCTGCGAAGCGCTTTCCCCAACCGGGGAAACCGTCAGACTTGTTTTTTTATGAATTTTGCCGTGTGGAATTGAAAAATTTCATGTAAATTTGCGATGCAAACTTATAAAATGAAAATATTATGTCAATCGACGAACAACAGTTAATCAAACAAAAATCCTATTCCGAAGCCATCCGTTATATGGAAAATGCCAGAGAGGCCCTGAAAAAAGCGGGCAAAGAAGACCAGTATTACAAAGACCACAAATATGTAAGAACCGCTTGCGGCACCGCTTACAACGGCATGCTTATCGCCCTCGACGCTTACCTTCTCTTGAAGGGGATAAAGAAAACGAAAGGCCGCAAATCTATCGAATATTACTGCGAACAGGTGGGCAACATTGACAAAAAGATGCTGCGGCAAGTGAACAGCGCCTACGAACTGCTTCACTTAAACGGTTATTACGACGGTACACTGAATGCACATATTGTAAAGGCCGGGTTCGAAGACGCCTACGGAATAATTGACAGAATCAAGCCGGAGCAAACATAACGGACTACATCTGAAATTCCAGTTTTTCTTCGGGACACGTCAGGTCCGTATGCTCCATCATTTTGTCCAAAATCTTAATAGCCAAATTGGTCGCTCCCACATATCCCGTATTCGGAAAATAGTTATGCCCCGGGCGGTCTACTATCGGGAAGCCCATCCGTATAAACGGAATATTCTCGTCGCGGGCGATGTATTTACCATACGTGTTTCCTATAAGCAAATCTACCGGTTCCTGCTTTATCCACTGGTGCAGCTGGAAAACATCCGCCCGTTCGCCGCTTTTGAACCGGGCTTCCGGCACGGTGTCCGACAACATGCGCTTCATTTCTTCGTCGAAATGTTTTCCATGCGTTCCGGTAACGAGATATACCGGTTTCATATCGAGGGTGAGGAGAAACTCCGTCAGCGGAATCAGCGTATCGGGGTCGCCAAACAAAGCCACGCGCTTGCCCCAGAAATATTTGGAGTTGTCGGCAATCAAATCGACGAGGCGGCCGCGTTCCTCCGTCAATGCATCCGGTACGGGCACGTTGGCGTGGCGGCTCAGGGAAGTGATAAACCGGTCGGTGGCTTTCAGGCCTATCGGGATTTCGACGACTTCAAACTTTATCTTGCATTTGTTTTCCAGTTTCACGCATGCGTCTTCGGTGGAGTATGCCCCCAGCCCGACCGTAAACCTGCTGTCGCCTGTGGCAATCATATCGCGAACGGTTGTGCCGCCGTCGGGATACATCTTGAATTTTCCCGTCAGCGGTGCGTCCAGCACGCCCGACATGTCGGGGAAAAGGATTGTCCGCGCTTCCATTACGGATGCAATCCGTTTTATTTCGCGCATATCCGACGGTTCCATCCATCCGGCAACGAGGTTGACCACGTTTCTTTTTTTTGGCGTAGCCGTCGAAAAAAACTTGATAAACGAAGCCACCTGGTTGGAATAACCCGTGATATGCGTCCCCACATAACTCGGCGTATTGCAGTAGATAACCCTTTTCCCGTCGGGGATTTTACCTTCTTCGGCGGCTTTGGAAATGATTTGGGTCATATCGTCGCCAATCGTTTCGGACAGGCAGGTGGTGTGAACGGCGATTACATCGGGTTCGTAAACCGTAAATATAGTCTCGATGGCCGCCACAAGGTTGGACGAGCCGCCAAAAACGGACGAGCCTTCGGAAAAGGAACTTGTGGCCGCCATGACCGGCTCTTTGAAATGGCGCGTCAGGGCGCTGCGGTGATAGGAACAGCAGCCCTGCGAACCGTGGCTGTGCGGCAAACAGCCGTGCAGTCCCAGTGCGGCGTACATGGCGCCCACCGGTTGACAGGTTTTTGCCGGGTTGATGGTCAACGCCTGCCGCTCTATCTCTTTTGCTGTGGTGTGTCTTAATAACATATCCGTATCAATTAAAAAATTATAAATTATAAATTATAAAAAAAAACGTGTAAACTTTGAATTAATCTGGTTTACACGTTTTTTACCGAAATGCGATTGTTGTTGTTTTTTTGCAGGACAAATTACTTTTTGCTTAATGTTACTTTGAACCATGAAGCGTTTGAATAGAGAACGGGGCGTTCCATGTTGTTTTCATTCATCAAACTGAAAATTCGCTTCATACCTTCGCCCAGTTCCCTCATCAGTTTGTTTTCCTTCAGCACTCTTGCTATCAACGGATTTCTTGATTCGTGGACGCCTTTGGTTCCATATATGGCCAATCCTGTCTGCTGCAAATATAATTCAACGCTCAAGCCTTTTATATAGGTACCGGCAATACTTTGCAAAAGCGTTAAATCCAAATCCGTTACCCATGCGCCGTCAACAAACTGGCCGTCGCACTCCCGCGAACGGATTTCCTGCCGTTCAAAATGGATTTTATCGAATGATTCCGGCATTGTAGATTTATCTTTCATAAGATTTTTTTTGTATCGAATTATTTCATTCAAACTTTTTCTTTATTTCTTCAATCAATATACTGTCTTTGCCGGTCAGTTGTTTAACTAACTCATAAACCTGCGTTCTTGGGTTATGTGCGGCGAATTTCCGGTTATCGTAAGAATTGGATAGCTTTTCTGCATTTGCGATTGCCTGTTCTTGATATTCCTGTAAAATATCATACATTTCCGTGGAATTTTTGGTATATCTGAAGTTCGCAATTTTCTTATTTACCTCTTTTTCTATTTCTCTTTTATAATCGTTGCGGCTCATTGAGGTATTTCGATATTGAAAATGCAATAAATACCACAATTCAAATGCTTCGTTACTCCAGGCGCAACCGATATTCCCGTTTTTTGCTTTTGTAATTGCAGCATTAAAATCTTTATCGGAAAAACTGTCTTTATCAAATACCGCCCAAACTCTGTTGTATTTATTCGGATTTTTATTGCGAATTTTTATTGCTTCTTCTACAACCTGTAAAGTGTTATACCCTTTTCCTTCACAATCAACTTCAAAAATAATATTCCCGAATTTCCCCTTGAACTTTCTAAAATAATTCGGCTCTGTTTTTTCGCCTTCGCAAACAATCAGGAAGAATATTTTTACTTCTTTCGGCTGATTCTTTTTGCTGCTTTTAGCAAAACGCTTCAGGTCGGCATTGTCAATTTTCCGTACTCTTGCCATAAGTATAAGCCATTAAAAATTGGTAATATATGGAATTGCACCATAACGACCTGCAATGTAATTTTTCTCTAAATTGGCATCTTTGCGAACTTTTGTACCATCAGGAAAAACAAAATCATCAAGTGAATACAAATCCGTTTGTTCAACTTCATCTTTCTCAGTAAACCAAACCTGATCCCTGCGGAAAATATCGGTACTCAACAAATTTGTATCGTGTGTTGCAAAGAGTAATTGCGCACCATTCGGATTTGTTTCGGGATGATTGAAAAGTTTAATAATCTGCATTGTGATTAACGGGTGCAACGAGGAATCCAACTCGTCAACAATCAAAATCTTGCCAAGATTCAATGTATCAAAAATAGGTCCGGAAAAATCAATGATTTTTTTTGTTCCTTCCGATTCGTGTATTTCGTTATTACAGGATATTGTATCAATGATATTTCCTCTATTGTCATATTTATTGTGAACTGTATTTAATGTTTTATTGCTTTTTGCAGTATCCAAAACACTTTGTCCTGTTGACAACCGATATTTATGGAATCTTTCACCATCTGTTTCAATTATTTCTATGTCTGCAAAACCCAACTTTAAATCTTTAAACAATTTTAATGCCAACTCATAGCCATCTAATTTTCCACTAAGCATTTCCAAAGACAGCTTTTTATATTCGTTATTGTAAATACCCGATGGTAATAGATCATTTTCAAGTCCTGACAGTACATTATAATCAGAAAACCACTGTAAAATCCGGTTTGAAATTTTACCGCTTAATTGTGCAACAAGAGAAATAAAAAGACGGTTGTCATTTGTAGCATTTTCTTTTCCCTTTCCTTCTTCAAAAATATCGGATACTCCTATTCCTTCTTTTGTCCTAATGAAAAGAGGATTTTCCTTTTTATTTTTCATTTCAAAAAGCCACTCATTTATAATCGTTTTAGAATTATATTCAAAACCATATCTAAATATCTGCTTCTCTAAAACAAAAACAACTTCAAAAAAAGTAGGTTCGTATACACTATTCTTTGCTAACTTAAACGGTTGAAAAAGTAGAGGGTCATTGTTGTTCAATTTTATAGAAGATATTACACAATCTTTCATTATAGCAAAAGCCTTAATCAAATTGCTTTTACCACTTGAGTTTGCACCATAAAGTACAATGGAACGCAAAAGATTTTGTTTCCCGAAAGTAAAAAAATTATCTTTTAATTCCGAAACACTGCCTTTTGCTTCAAAGTTAACAGTCCTTTTCTCATTAAAAGAAAGAAAGTTCCCAACAGTAAATTCAATAATCATAACATTATATATTTGATTTTTTTGCAAATATACGAACGTTTATAGATTAAAGATTAATTTTTGAGATTTATATGAGAAAAAATCTCAAAAACTAATTTTATAATCTATTCTCAAAATAAAAAACGTGTAAACCAATAAGTCAAAGAACACAGACTATGATTTTTTTATGATTCTTTTGATTGCTATGATTTTTTTAATTGCTGTGATTTTTTAATCATAACAATCAAAAGAATCACAAAAAATCATAGTACGAACTGAGCTTCCACATAATCCTCGCTCTCCCAGGGCGCCTTTATTTCTTTCCAGATGGAAGCGCAAACCATCTGTTCAATATCTTTGTAGAAATTAATGGCTCCCTTGAAACCGGCGTAGGGACCTCCCACGTCGTAGTTATGAAGCTGTTTTAGCGGAATACCCATTTTCTGCACGCAGAACTTTTCCTTGATGCCGGCGCAAAACACGTCGGGATGATATTTTTCGATTAACCTGTCCATTTCATAATGGCTGAGGTCGTCGATGACAAGCGTCCCTTTTTCCATTTGCGCCATCAGGCCGTGGTATTCGTTAAACTCCATACCTTCGGCTTCGAGGGCTTTCATTTCTTCTTCCGTCTTGCGCGGATTGTAACGGGTTTCGTCTTTCGAGACGGTTATTTCTTCGATGTTGCGGCTGTCGGCGTCTATCTGTATGGTGGGAATTACGCTGCGCCCCTCGTAGTCGTCGCGGTGTCCGAACTCGTAACCGGCGGCAATGGTTGTCATGCCCAATTCTTCAAACAAATCCTGATAATGGTGTGCACGCGAACCGCCTACAAACAGCATCGCCAGTTTTCCTTTCGTCCGGGAGTGAATCTTTTCCCTTACCGCTTCCACCGCTTCCATTTCTTCCGCAATAACTTCCTCCACGCGGTCGCTCAGTTCCCGGTCGCCGAAATACTGCGCTATTTTACGAAGCATCTTGGCGGTGGAGTGCGCACCGATGGGCTGCACCTTAATCCAGGGAATCCCGAAAGCCGTTTCCATCATCTCCGCCACATAGTTTATCGAACGGTGGCACATCACCATATTCAAATCGGCGGTATGGGCGTTTTCAAATTTCTGAATCGACGAATTGCCGCTGAATGTCGCCACGAGGTTGATACCGCATTTTTCCATCACCCGTTCCAGCTCGAAAGCGTCGCCGCCAATGTTGTATTCGCCCAGCAGGTTTACGCGGTATTTCAGGCTTCCGCGCACCTCGTCGTCGCGTCCGATAAGGTTTTTAAACAGGCCGTTGTTGGCAATGTGGTGTCCTGCCGACTGCGACACGCCCCGGTAGCCTTCGCACGAGAAGCCGAAGATGTTTATGCCGTTGCCGATTTCCTCCGTCATGTGCCGCGCCACGCGGTGCACATCGTCGCCAATCAGTCCCACGGGACAGGTGGAGAAAATGGCAATCGCTTTCGGGTGAAACAGCTCGTATGCCTCGCGAATGGCCTGTTTCAGTTTTTCTTCCCCGCCGAAAACGATATTGGAATCCTGCATGTCGGTAGAAAAACAGTAGGTAATGAAATTGGAATCGTTTTCGTCCACCGGTTTCGTCTGGTTGCGCCGCGTCAGCCACGAATAAAAACCGCAGCCGATAGGTCCGTGCGTAATGTTTACGATGTCGCGGGTAGGACCCAGCACCACGCCTTTGCATCCGGCATAAGTACACCCGCGCTGGGTGATAATTCCCGGAACGGTACGTACATTCGCCTGGATTTGCGGCGGGTTTTCCGCATCGCTCAAAATGATGGACTTTGCCCTTTTTTTGGCGATTTTTTTCGGGTATTTGGCTACCACCTCGTCCCGAAATTCCTGAAGTCCGGCGATAAGCGCTTCCGCATTTTGAGGTTTATCTTTTTCGTTTACCATAAATGTATTTTTTTAATGATTAATGGTTAATCATTAATCATTAAGTTATTAATCCAATGTTTCATTGCCGGATATGCCGGAATGAACGCTGTATGAATCCAGCGCTTCGACGACAAAGATTTTCCCGTCGCCCGACTTGCCCGTCTGATTTGTTCGAATCAGCGTTTCTACCGCCAAATCCTTTTTATCGTCCGTAACCACCAGCGTAATCATCCGCTTCGATTTCAAACGGGGTTCTTCGGGAACGAAAGACATGACGTCTTCCAGTATTGCGGGACAGTCTTCGCTTTCCTTCGCATGGTCTATTTTTTCCCAGTCTCCATGACCGCGTCCGCGTCCCAGGACGGGCATCGCCGTAAAAGACGGCAGTCCGGCTTCCGCCAGCGCCGCTTTGGTTGCGCCCATCCGGGCAATCCTTATGACAGATAAAATCAGTTTCATGCTATTGCTCCTTTTTGCCGTTTGAAATGGTGTATGCTTCTATGAGCGGGGTTATGAAAATCTTGCCGTCGCCCGCCTGCCCCTTTTCGCCCGAACGGGCTGAATGGATAATCGTTTCCACTACAAAATCCTTGTCCCTGTCCTGAATAACAATAATCAGCAAATCCTTGGGCAATTCGTCGTAGGTAACATTTCCTACTTTCAGCCCGCGCTGTTTTCCCCTGCCGAAGACCGACAGCTTGGTTACGGCGGGAAAACCGGCGTTAAACAAATCCTTCATCACTGCCGGCGATTTTTCCGGACGTACTATGGCTCTTATTAACAACATATTTTATTTCCTGTTTTAATGATTATTCAATTCAATATTCCGAAGCCGACCAGCAGGTCTTCCAGTTCCTGCATCTGGAGAGGCGTAGGGATGACATGCATTTTGTTTTCATCAATTTTTTTCGCCAGCGTACGGTATTCGTTAGCCTGCACGTGGTCGGGCGCATGGTCGATAACCGTCTTGCGGTTGATTTCGGCATGTTGCACCATATTGTCGCGGGGGACGAAATGTATCATCTGGGTTCCCAGTTTTTTGGCAAACTCTTCAATCATATTTGCTTCGTTATCCACCTTGCGGGAATTGCAAATCAAGCCGCCCAGCCGCACGTCGCCGACTTTACCGAATTTGGAGATAGACTTGCAGATGTTGTTGGCGGCATACATCGCCATCATTTCGCCCGAACAGACGATATAGACTTCCTGCGCTTTCCCGTCGCGGATAGGCATGGCAAAACCTCCGCACACCACGTCGCCAAGCACATCGTAGAACACATAATCCAACTCTTTGTCGTCGTCATAGGCGCCCAACTGCTCCAGCAGGTTGATGGAAGTGATAATCCCGCGTCCCGCACAGCCGACGCCGGGTTCGGGGCCGCCCGATTCCACGCAGCTGGTGTTTTGGAAACCGGCTTTCATTACATCGTCCAGTTCGACGTCTTCACCCTCGTCGCGAAGGGTATCCAGTACCGTTTTCTGTGCCAGGCCGTGCAGCAGCAGACGGGTAGAATCCGCCTTGGGGTCGCAGCCGACAACCATCACTTTCCGTCCCATTTCGGCGAGACCGGCCACCGTGTTCTGTGTTGTGGTGGACTTTCCGATTCCACCTTTTCCGTAAATTGCAATTTTTCTCATAAACTTCAATTGTTTAATTTTATATTCGTCAAAAGTATTAGCCAAACGTATGCCAAAACAAAGAAACGAAAACATACCCCGTTTGTAAAATACTATATGTAAATCAAATAAAAACAAACATCCATTATAAGAAACGATTTTATAACGGATAAACGTTAAGGCTACTAAAATGTAGGGAAAATGTATGCTTTCTACAAAAATGTAGGAAATATACCCCGGCTATATCGGTTAGTAGATTTTTCAAATAAAATAGCTGCATTATTTATACTCCACGCGGGACGGTTTGGTGCGTTTGTAGCCGCTCAGAGACTTCTCCGGGTCGCTCGGAGACCTCTCCGGATGACTTGGAGGGATTCGCAACAAAACCGTCCCGCGCGGAGTATAATTCGTTTTTTATAAGCTGTTATATATTTTGTATTCTATGCTAAATTCCAAATATATTTAGTTAAAAATAATTAAAACTTATGCAGCAAATTTTCTTGTATTAACGTATGGAGTTTCGCGGTTCATGACGGCAAACACACGAGCCAATAA
>JAIRNV010000198.1 GCA_031257875.1 Dysgonamonadaceae bacterium | reverse complement strand
ATGTCGGGAAACAAATCAACCGGCAACCGGGTAAAAGCAAATAACCCGATGATGACAAGCGCTGCAAAAATTAATGCGGTAGTAATCGGTTTCTTAACCGCAGATTCATATAATGACATATTTTGTAATGATTAATGATTAATGGTTATTCCGGCCGATGTTGCGCGCATAAGTCGGAATTGACTCCTGATTCTTTAAAATGTTGCGCGCATAAGTCGGAATTGACTCCCGATTCTTTAAAATGCTCCGCGCATAAGTCGGAATTGACTCTTGATTCTTTAAAATGTTCCGCGCATAAGTCGGAATCGACTCCCGATTCTTTAAAATGCTCCGCGCATAAGTCGGAATTGACTCTTGATTCTTTAAAATGCTCCGCGCATAAGTCGGAATTGACTCTTGATTCTTTAAAATGCTCCGCGCATAAGTCGGAATCGACTCCTGATTCCCAAAAATGTTGCGAACATCAGTCGGAATAATGCTTAATGTCCGGTGATTAATCATTAATCACTAATCATTAATCATTACCACGCGCGTTCCGTCAATCAGGCGGGCCTGTCCGGCAGTTACAACTACTTCGCCGGTTCGCAGGCCGGAAAGTATTTCGTAATCATTTTCCAAACGTTGTCCCAGTTCTACTTTGCGGTATTTGGCAACTCCGTTTTCCACCGTAAATACATACTTATCATTGGCGCCCGCCTGCTTTTGAACGGCCGCATCAGGCACAACAATGCTTGCTTTGGCGCCTAAATTCAAAGTTACGCGGCCAAACATTCCCGGGCGGACTTTCAAGTTTCCGTTGTTGATAGCCACTTCCACGCCAAACGTGTGCGTAGCCGCGTCGATGGTCGGGTAAATCAGACTGACCCTGCCGGTAAAATCTTCATTTTCATACACGTCAAGATTGATTTTCACGGTCATACCCACTTTTACTTTCGTAAAATAAGATTCCGAAACGTTGATAACGGCTTTCAAAGGATTCAACTGCTGAACGGTCAGAACCGGCAACTGGGCGAAAACGTCGCCATTATCATAATTTCGCGCGGTAATGATTCCGCCGATGGGACTTCTCAACTGCGTATTGTCTTCGATATTTTTGATGGCGGCTTTCAGGACGTCGATTTGTGTTTTTATCTGGTCTACCTGCTGCTGCGCGATGCCTCCCACTTTCAACAGTTCGCTGTAACGGCTGTAATCCAGTTGCAGATTGGCCAATTGCGTCTTTTGCTGTTGCAGATTCGACGATTCCATTTGAACCAGTACCTGTCCTGCTTTCACCCTGTCGCCGATTTCCACAAAGATTTTCTCAATGCGTCCTCCGGTGGCCGGTGTGATTTTGTTAATTACATCGGCCTGTATATTGGCGGTATAGTTTGCCGTCTGTTCCACGTCCCGAAGTACGGCGATTGCAGTCTTTACTTTTACCCTTTCTTTTTCGACGGGCGTATTTTCTACTTCAGCGCCGGCGGACGGCGTTTCCTCATTTGTTTTCTGCTTTTTTTCGCCGCAGGAAAACAGGATGATCAAACCAATGAGTGGTAATAATTTGTACGGATTTTTTGTTTTCATTGTCATGTTTGTTTTTACCTCACCCCCGGCCCCTCTCCAAAGGAGAGGGGAGAAGCCCCTCCGAAGGAGGGGTTGGGGTAGGTTTATTATTGTTATTTTATTGATTTTTAGTTACCTCTCCCCGGCTCCTCTTCCAAAGGGAGAGGGGTCGGGGGTGAGGTTATTAACTCCGAGTAATTTATCCAAATCGGCTTTCGACGAGAGGTAAGATTCAATCGACTGATTATAAGTCAGCTGGGATTGCGTAAGCGCCAGGGACGCATTTTGCAGTTCGAGAACAGTTCCGGCGCCGTTTTCGTAGCGTTTGGAAGCAATTTCATATCCCTTGTGCGCCAGCTGCTCGTTTTTCTTTGCCGCTTCCACCTGTTTTGCCGCTTTATTCATGTTATCAACAGCCGTGCGGATTTGCAGGTCAATGTTTTTTTCCAGATAATCGCGTTGAATACTCAACTGATGTATCTGTACGGCAGTCTGCTTTTCTTTGAACGTATTTGTAAAAATACCCGTCAAAGGGATATTCAGTTGCAGCCCGACCAGCAATCCCTGACTGAACCAGGATCGGCTTGCAGGCGAAAATTGGCCTGTAAAAAAACTGGTTGCCGCTTTGTTTCCCGTTCCTGCATAACCGTACTGTCCAAAGGCGGCAAGCGTCGGCATCCGTTGCGTTTGCTGCAGTTGCAGCGATTTTTGCAACAGTTGCTTTTGAATGTCCAGTTGCTTCAGGTCGGTATTCCTGATTGCCCCCGGTAGGGGCGGGGTCTGCCCGCCCAGTCCCCCCCCGGCGGCATAAATGTCCTTTTCATAATCGCTCAAATTTCCTTTGATGATTAGCGGGACGGATGCATCAATTCCCATCAGCACTTTCAGGTACAGTTTGGCGCGCTCGATGCCGTTTTCGACTTCCAACAGATTGGGTTGCAGATTTTTCATCTGAACTTCGGCGGAAATAGCGTCATATTCGGCGCTTAATCCCAATTCAAACCTTTTTTTTGCCTGACTGTATACTTCTCCGGCAAGCGAATAGCCGTCCTGCAGGGCTTTGTAGGAATCCTGCGCCAAAAGGATGCCGTAGTACGCCTTGGTTACATCGTTGCGCAGGGTGGTTCTGGATGCATACGCCTTTTCCACGGCGAGCTGCATGTCGATTCCGGTCATTTGGATACTTTTCCACAGTGCAGGTGCAAACAGCGGCAACGACAACTGCAAAGTTGCGGTGGCATTGAAGTCGGTCGGCAGTTCCACAACCATTCCTGCCAGACTCATTGTTGAGGGCGCAAGATATTTCGAGTATTGCCCCGTAGCCTCCAGCGAAGGAATCAGCGCATACCACGCGCTTTTTCCTGCATAATTTACTTTTTCAATTTCCCTGTCGGCAACTTTTACCGACGGATTTTCGCTCAATGCGATTTCGATTGCCTTTTCGAGCGTCAGTTCAACGGGCGGCTGTGCGCCCTGAGCTTTGGCCGTAAGAGAGAAAAGAACCGCCATCCATGCGATACACATTTTTTTACCTAAAACTACATTCATAAATTCTTTTTACCTAAATTTTTATTTCATAATCTTCTTTATAATTTTCCATCAACCGGTCAATTCTTTCATTTCCCAAAGGCGTGGCGATTCCGCGCAAAAAATTCCGTATGATTGCCTGCAGGAACTGATGGGCGGAATATTTTCCCGTAGGAATCGTATGTTCATTCAGAACCGCGTCAAATTGGATTTTCAGCAGCCACAGCATCACTTCAAAATTGACGTCGTCGCGGATAAGGCCCTGTTCCACGCCTTTTTCAAACAGGGGAATAAATATGCAGACATCGTCATTGCGTTTCTTCTCGATTTTCCGGTAGAGATGGGAATAATATTTTTTCAAGTCATTGACAAGCAACTTGCCGGCCTCCAGCATCTGGAAAAAATTGCGGGCATAAAGGCGTATCATCGTATCGATTACATTGTCCGAATTGCGCGTCAGCTGTTCGATTTCCCTGTCGGCTTTTGCATGATAGTAGTTGAGACACTCTTCCAAAAGTTCTTCTTTGTCCCTGAAAACCTCGTAAAGCGTCCTTTTGGATATGCCCAGCCCGTTGGCAATGTCGGACATTGTCATGCTTCTGATTCCGTTTCGGAAAAAGAGTTCCGATGCGTTTTCGATGATTCTTTCCTTTAGTTCCATCTATGTTTTCTCCTAATCATATATGACAAATGAGTTTGAAAAATATTTTTGAAATCTAAAGATTGTGGGTTTAGATTTAAATCTTTAAATTTTTGAATCTTTAAATCCCTAAATCAAATTCGGGCGCAAAGTAAATAAAAACTTTTGGAACAATAAAAGTTTTTACTGTTTTATTTTGTTAAATGATACTAATATATATTGTGCCGGTTAATGATTAATATAGCTGCAAACTAATTATTAACTCATGTTACGCACAGTCAAAAAACGCATAACATGGCGGGATGAAAAAAGAGATGGCTTTATACAGCGATTATCCGGACTTATTTGCAGGTGGGAGTATAGACGACGTGTATTCGCTCGTGCCGATGTTTATCAACAAACGCTGTCTGCTCGGCGATTTGTACCTGTTTGACAACCGGTATCTGAAAGCACTATTTCACTACCCTGTCGAAAAAAGGATTCTTGGACGAAGCCGAAACCGGAATGGCGAAAACCGTATGGCAGCCTTCCGGCCAATTCAACGCCTGAGCGGAATAACCTGCCGAAAACATCACTCTGGTATCTAAGCGGAAATCGGCGGCTGTGGCGCAGGCCGAACCGATAGCAATCCCGACATCTACGGAATTGATTGCACACGGGACTGCTTTGGGTTTGCCGGCGCAGGTCGGGAATCCGCAATAAGCGCAGTTCAAATTCTGTACCGACTGACGGGTTCCTATCAGTACAACGGCTTCTGCGGAAAGGATATTCCCTGCATCGCGTAAAAAGAAGTTCATGCCGTTTTTTTCGCCTAACTCCCTGGTTTTAGATGATAATGTTTCTATTTCTTTTCCTTCGACGGCGATAATTTCAAGAATATCAGCCCCTTTTCCTTTGGGAGCCGTCCGTGCGGCAGTCATCATTTGTTGGACTGCCGTCATTACTTGCGCGTGGCGCGTTTCTCTTTCGTTTAAAATCATATTTTTATTTTTTAATTAGCAGAAGTATTTTTTTCCTAATTTTTGGCTTTCAGTTATTCGCGGGGCGTCATTCCACTCCATCGTCGGTTTGCATTTCTACGTGGGGACAATTTGTCCCTATGTACTCGCCAAGTAAATCGTCGCGTTTGCGCAATTTTTTCAAATAATCGGTGGGATTTACGCTATCGGTTAAAACTTCAATAACATCCACGACAGAAAAATACTATTCTCCCGTACTTTCATCCCATGCTGCTCTAACTTTCTGATCCTGAAATAACTGTATTTTATCTTTCATAAGGTTTATCATTTTACAGTGTAAATTTTTATCACTCCAATCAAACCGGCTTACTGTTTCTTTCCCAAAAAACGCCATCGTAAAAACCTTGCACGGTTTTATCCGTTTCGGCTTTTTCCAGACGTTTTTCCGCCCAGCAGGCATATTCAGGATTGATTTCGACGCCGCAATAATTCCATCCCAGTTTTTTTGCAACCACCGAAGTCGTTCCCGAACCGAGAAAGGGGTCGAATACCATTCCGTTTTCGGGACAGGACGCAAGAATCAGTTTGGCAATAAGTTTTTCGGGCTTTTGCGTGGGGTGATCCGTATTTTCGGGCATCGACCAGTAAGGCACCGTTATATCGTCCCAAAAATTGGAAGGGTGAGTCATACGGTATTTGCCTTCTTCCGTGTCCTGCCAATCTTTCGGCTGTCCGTCCTGCCTGTAGGGGGCTAATACCTTCCTGCGAATTTTAACCGCTTCCACATTGAAATAATAATTTTTCGGATTGCGAACAGCAAACCAGATGTCTTCCATACTGTTTTTCCAGTTACCGGCCGCTCCGCGACCTTTTTCCCGCTGCCAGGTAATTCGATTCATGACGGCAAGGTATTTATTCATAATCGTATAAAGGGAAGAAGTACTTTTCCAGTCCCCGCAAAGATAAAGCGAAGCATCGGGTTTCAACAGCCTGATAAGTTTCGGGAACCAGGATTCCAGATAATCCGAATAGTCGCCGTCTTTCATTTGCTTAAACTTCATGCCTGCAAAATTCCGGCTGAGGTTATACGGCGGATCAATTATCATTAAATCAACAAATTCCGAAGGAAGATAATCGACAATCTCAAATAAATTCCCCTGAACCGTCGTGTTGGTAAGGTCGGTGATGCTAACCGGCGTGGCAACGGTTAGCAGTTTTTTTCGCAACTTACACATCTCATCATCAGATACCTGCAAGGTTTGGTTCCTTGGCGCCCGCTGTTTTTCTTTGATTACTGTTTCCTTCACGATTTTTCCGAATCAATGTTCGATATGCAAAATTCGGTATTTGTTTTTACCGGTAAACACGATTACCGCCGCTTTCAAATCGGGACGGCCACCCAAACGATGGGAAGCGATGTACTGTTCCACCTGCGCCCGCCCCTGTTCCTGTTGGGCAACGATGTCCGCTTCGCTTGCATCCGTTTTGCAGTATTTCAGTTCCAGTACCCATTCGTATTTAATCTGGGGCAACAGCGGACTGCGTTGCAAATAAATATCCGCGCGGCCGGGAACGGTTTCGTATTCGCTCATCGGGACATATACCTTACTCATAAAAAGATAGGCAAGCAGGAGGATTTGGATGTATTTTTCGTCGAATTGCCGCAAATCATGATCGGACAGTTTGCTGAATGCGTTTTCGGAAATATAGGCGATGAACCGTTCCAGGTTGCCTTCCAGTGCCAGCGCGTAAATCGCCTCGTTCAACGGGCGAGCTTCTATATTTAAATCGGGAGAGGTTTCCCGTGTCATCTTCATAATATATTCCCAGTACAGCGTTTTGATGGAATAGTTGGGAACAGTAAGTTTCGACTGATAGAAATAAGGTTCCTTAATGGTAAGTAAACCCATGTAGAAAAGCAGGGACACGAAATAATCGTCGTCGTTGAGCATGTCAATGGAGAATTTTTCCAGTATTTCCGCAATGATTTCGCCTTCTTTCATAATCCGGATAAGCGTTTCGCGGTTACTGTCATTCTGAACAAGACGGCGCAAACGTCCGTAGTCTGTTTTCAGGTTCAGGTCAACAATGTTTTCGGGCGGGGTCCCAAATTCAATTATTTGACTGAAAAAATAGAGCATCATGGCGGGATTATATACCCTGTGTTTACCGTTTTTATGGAACAGGTAGCCGTTGTAGTAGGCTTCCATATCCACATTGATACAGTTTTTGTCAACGCCTGTTTCCCGCATCAGCCACTCGACTTCTTCCTGTGTGAAGCCCATCATTTCGTTATACTTGGGGTTGAGCGTAAGGATACCGGCGATATTGTACCCGCTGGTGAGATCGTCAAGCATTACCGGAGAAATGCCGGTGATAAAGGTACGGTTCACGATGGAGGTTTTTGCCGCCATTTTTATTCTTTCGTAGAAATCGCGCACCAGACCGTTGGCGGCAACCGTCGTTTTGTAGAAGTCCCTGCCCTGACGGTTGCCCATAGCGATGAGGTCGTTGGCAAAGTGGTCGTATTCGTCAATGATAAAGAAAAGTTTTATTTTATTCTGTTCTGCGGCATTAAAAACTTTTTCCAAAGCCCGGATACCCGGGTTCTCCTGTTCTATTTGATCTACGTACTTGTCTGCTTTGGGAAAAACGTGTGAATAAATAGCAAAGAAGTTACAGACAGCATTCTGTATATTGCTCGAAAAGTCCGATTTGAATCCTTTTTCGCTGGAAGTATCCATGCCGGAAAAGTCGAGTTTCAGTATCGCGTACGAATTCCGTTCGGGTGTAGGATGCCTGCCGATATAGAGATTACCGAACAGCCGGTCGAAATTTTCCACCTCATTGATGTCGTAATAATACATCAAAGTTGTAAAGAAGAGGCTTTTGCCGAACTTGCGCGGACGGATGAAAAACTGATTTTTGTTGCTTTCTTTTTCCAGCATCTCAATGTATCGGGTTTTATCCACGTAGGCATAATTTTCGGTAATAATGCTCTTTAAATCGGAATTGCCGTAAGGCAGGCGCTTGTATGTTTTCGTTTCCATCTTTTGAAATTTAGATTGCAAAGGTAATTTTTTTTATTGGAAAGGGCAATTAATGGTGTTAAAAGCAGGGACAACCTTAAGTTGACGACATTGGGCGTCGCCTGTGCATAACCCCTTTAAGGCCTGGCGTAGCGTCCCCGCTACATCGGGCTAAAAGCAATGCACCTGCCTTGCAAAACACTGAAAACGGAAATGGAAAATGAGTACAGAAAATAAAATAAGCGAGGTTTAATGAAAAGTTTAAGATGAAAATATTTTTGTATGCAATGCGGCAATCCATGTACTACCGTTATTGGCCGCATCATGCCGTTCGCCCTGCGCATCTCGGTATCCGCAACCGGTATCAGTATCCACAATACCGGAATGTAATCGCTCAAATGAAAAAAGAACTGTTACGTTTGCAGGAAGAAGTCGGCGACAGCAGTTCCTGCTACCGGAAGTGATGCATCACATTTGCCGGCGGGCGCTGCTGTAGCAGTTCGTTTTTCATAAAATCCATGTATGGAGCAACGTGTTTGAAGAATTTATGATAGCCTTCGCACAAATAATTCAATCCGGTTTCCCCGCTGCCTGTCCGTAAAATCCTGTTCTTGGGACATTCGCCGTAGCAGGCGAACAGAAATTCGCACTCCCTGCACTGTGTGGGAAGCCGGTCGTATTTATCCGTTCCGAACTTCAATTGCCGTTCCGAATACATCATTTCGGTTAACGTTTGGCTTTTGATATTTCCCAGTTTATATTCGGGGAAAACAAAATGGTCGCAACTGTACAGATCTCCGTTAAATTCCAGTACGCCGGCATGTCCGCAGGTTTGGGCAAGGGTACAGACGCCCGGTTGCTTTCCCGTCCAGTTTGCCAGGGTCGAATCAAAGTATTGTATATAAAAGGTTCCCACGTCTTTTTTCACCCATTCGTCGAAAATCGCAATCAGGAAATCACCCCATTTGGAGGAAGGCACATTCCACGAAGCCGGCTTTCCGTCAATAACTTCTACAATGGGAGCGAACTGAATGTAACGGCAATCAATACGCTTAAAGAAATGATAAAATTCCATGGGATAATCCACATTGTAATCATTGACTACTCCCATAACATTGAACTCGACCCCGTGTTTTTTCAGAAGGGAAATGCCTCTCATCGCCGCAAGGAAAGATGGACGGCCTTCCCGGTCGCGCCGGTAAACGTCGTGGCAATGTTGCGGGCCATCTATGGAAATGCCGATAAGGAAATTGTTTTCCTTGAAAAAGCGGCACCATTCGTCGGTAAGCATAGTGCCGTTGGTTTGCAGCACATTTTCAACATGTCTTCCTCTTCCGTATATTTTTTGCAATTCAACCGCTTTCCTGTAGAACTTGATATTGCGCATCAGCGTTTCGCCTCCATGCCAGGTAAAAAGGATTTCCGGCATGGTTTGGCTTTCGATATACTGTTTGGTAAAACGTTCCAGGAGCTCTTCGGTCATAAGATAGTTGCCGGTTTCAGGATACAGATTTTTTTTATCTAAATAATAACAGTATTTACATCTTAAATTACAGGCGGCGCCTACGGGTTTAAGCATCACGTAAACAGGCCGGGAAAAGGGAGCGACAAAATTCATGTGATAAAAAATTAAGGATTTATTTGAATAATTTGCGACAAAGATAGTGATTAAATCGGTATTTTTATATGCGGGCGTAATTGGCGGGCACCT
>JAIRNV010000196.1 GCA_031257875.1 Dysgonamonadaceae bacterium | reverse complement strand
CAATTGTAGTCATAGAAACCGGTGGTGATTTGAGAAAATTAAACCTGCCCGCTCCTTAATCCCTATAATCGGACATGGGAATATTGGGCTCTTTTTTTTTCTTCCGAACACGACTGGGATACGGCCTCTCCTGTCCGGAGGCACATTCAGCAACAGGTTTGAATTACGTCCGATTGACGTGTAATAAATGTCCATCAGTTCGGCTACCGATTTTATCTTATTGTCGGTAGAAGGACTGTAAAACCAGCCCGGGCGTATAGACACGTCAACTTCAGCGGGAATCCACGCTTTTGCGCCCTGTTCGCCCGCGTTTAGCGTTTCCTGCGCCGGAGCGCCCCTGCCCGGTTCAAAACCTTCGACATTCAGCGTCGACCAGTTTGTTTCTCCGGCAATGCCGTTTTCATTGCCTGTCCATCTGGCATCGGGACCAACGTCGCTGAAAATAACAATTCCCGGTTGGTTCCGGTAAATGGTTTTGTGAAACAAATACCAGTCGTAAACCTGCTTTTTTCCTCCTTCGCCTTCTCCGTTGGCTCCGTCAAGCCATTGCTCAAAGACTTCTCCATAACCGGATAAAACTTCGCTCAGCGTATTTGCAAATATTTGATTATATTCGGGAGTCCCGCAGGCCGGATGATTCCGATCCCAGGGAGACAAATAGACGCCGAACTTTAATCCGTATTCCCTGCACGCATCGGACAGTTCCTCCAGAACGTCGCCTTTGCCGTCTTTCCATAAACTTTCCCTGACTGTGTGCGTGCTATATTTGCTCGGAAACAGACAAAAGCCGTCGTGGTGCTTGGCGGTAATGATGATCCCTTTCATCCCTGCCGCATCCGCTGTTTCCACCCATTGACGGCAATCAAGAGCGGTAGGATTGAAGACTTTCGGTTCTTCCTGCCCGTCGCCCTATTCGACGTCGGTAAATGTATTAGGCCCGAAATGGATAAACATGCAGTATTCCAACTTCTGCCAAGCGATTTGTTTTTCGTCGGGAATTGCGCCATAAGGTGCCGGCGGCGCCGGGGCATTTCCCAGGCAACCATTAAGCAGCAGACACATCAGCAGGATGAAAGCAAATAATAAACAGATGTTTTTCATGTGCATACCGGTTTATTCCGCAAACGTTAATCCTTTCAGTTTATCCCATCCTCCACGGGTGAAATCGGGTATTTCTACCGGCGCAGAATGATTATCCAGCGAAATTTCGGTGAGCGGGACAAGGCTGCACCACTCCGCCAAATCGTAAACGTCCATATCCAGCGGCAGACCCTTTTGCAGGCAATAAATCAGGCGGTAATCCATGATAAAATCCATGCCGCCGTGTCCGCCAACCTGTTTGGCTTGTTCTTCTATATCTTTGGCTACCGGGTGTTTGTATTGTTGCATAAGCGCTTTTCTTACATCTTCGGGAAGAAAACTGTGGGCGTTGAGATTTTCATGATTAGCCGCAACGGCAGGGTCGATTTCCCCTTTGTCCAAGGCGTAACCCGGCGCCGGATATTTGTTTGCGAAACCCTTTGTTCCGGTCAGTTGGTACATCCGGCTGTAAGGACGGGGGGAAGTTACATTATGCTCTATCAGGATTGATTTTCCCTTTTCGGTTCGAATCAGGGTGGTCGTATGGTCGCCGTTGCGGAATTCCTTCGCTTCTTCCCCTCTCTTTTCTTTCAGGAAAGCGGGATTCCCCACAGGCCTGGTATCAACGGAAACCAGGAAATTCAGCTTATCGCCGCGATGGATATTCATTGCCTGACACACAGGGCCAAGACCGTGAGTGGGATATACGTCGCCCCGATGCTCTTTGTTGAATTTCATGCGCCAGTCGTCCCAATAGGAGTCCCAGAAAGGCTGAAGGCCGTGGATGTAAGCGCCTTCCCCATGAATAATTTCACCGAGCAGTCCCTGTTGCACCATATTCAGGGTTGTCAGTTCAAAGAAGTCATAGACGCAGTTTTCCAACTGCATGCAATGCTTGCGGGTTTGTTCCGAAGTATTGATTAAAGCCCATATTTCGTCCAGGGTCATGGCCGCAGGCACTTCAATGGCAACGTGTTTGCCGTCTTTCATCGCCTGCACGCCTATCGTAACATGGGATTGCCAGTTGGTGGCGACATAAATCAAATCCACATTGGGCAAAGCCGTTACCTTGCGCCAAACGGAAGTATCCCCGTAAAATTCCGGGGCTTTGGGAAAGCCGCGTTCTTCGAGCATTTTGTTGACTTTCTCCGTATTTTTTTGTTCCACATCGCACAGTGCGACAATTTCCACGCCGTCAATATGCGTCATACGTTCCACCGCGCCGGGACCGCGCATACCCAGACCGATGAAAGCCACACGGACAACAGGCATCGGGGCGGCTGTCAGCTGTAATACGTCGGTTTGTCCTTCCGGACGGGCGGGAACCTGTGTTTTTATCACACACTCCGGTTCTTTCGGTTGTTTGGTACAAGAATTACCTGTAAAAAACAGGCAGGCGATTAATAGAAATGTTGTTTTTCTCATGATTATATAAATTTAAAAAATTATGTAAATGTTCGAGATTTGTTTTTTCCTGTTTGCAAATATACGTAAAAGTCTTCTTATATACGCAAATGCACCCCAAACAAAAAAGGCGCCCCAAAGGACGCCTTTTTCCGTATTGATTATGAATGTTGTGTTTATCTGACAACTACTTTGGCTACATTTGCGCCGTTCCTCACAATATAGATTCCTGCAGGAACTGCTATCGTTTGATCCGGTGATACAGCTGCCTTGACGGTTACCAAACGACCGTCAATCGTGTAGATAGCTACGGCACCCGTAGCATTTGCTATTTTTATGCCGCCAGCTACTCCGTAGATCGTTGCCGGAACGCCGATTACTTTAATATCGGTATAGTTTCCGCTGTCGTCAACCTTACCCCACTGAAATTGAAGCGCTTTATCTTTATCTTTATCTTCTACAAAGACCAAACGTGTGTCTAAACGACTTAAGTAACGGTAGGTAGGGGACAAGTCGTTATAATTCGCACTTGATACAACGAAAAAATAGAAGTCTTGACGCTCATTAACAGGTTCAACATATTGCAAAGCAAATGTTTGCCGGAAAGCGCTATCTGCATAAATTGCATCTTTTGCTATATAAGAACCATATTCAGTAAGTTTGTTAGTCGTAAAGAAAGCATAAGGAAGTTCCACAGTGAAATATTTATACTCATATTCATTATCATGACCTTCGCCCGCTTCAGTATCAACAGAATCTATTGCATCTGTCAAATAAAGATCTCCGTGTTTGATATGATAGTACCAAATCGAATCCTTCTCATAACCGATCTGCGCTCCACCTGCGGATACAAGTGTGAGATCAACATTAACATTACCTTGATCGCTACCCGTTAAAATGCCATAATTAACCGGTTCTTCACTGCTCGGAACAATAAACACAGTACCCGGCAAAGAATTGTTTGTATTGGTGAATGCGACATCCTTGCCTCTCTGAGGATCAGCCGCATCAACAACGGAATCTATACGCACCCAGCCTGACCCTATTACATCTTCCTTAAAAAACTTCCAGGAAGTGATGCTGCCATCAATATTGTTTTTATACTGTTCAATAGCGCTATAAATACCGCGTGTAGCTACATATTGATCCGTTTCCGAAAGAGCTTCGCTAAATTTAACAGACTCCAACGAATTTCCAATGCATGTAATCAAAGAATAATCGGATACCTGAGAACTGTTTAAAGTCTGTAAATAAACCGGTTGCTTGAATCGGAGAGTGTCTGCGTTATGATCTTCCCCGTCCGTATAGGGCAAACAGAACTTGAACGATGGATACTTGTCCTTATGATTTTTCCAATCCTGTAATAATTCTACTCTCTCAGGTTCACCCAGTTTCACCCAGCGTACGGAATCTTTGTCGATGCCTTGTTGTGCAGTCAAAAAATATTCATCGCCGCTCTTTTCGTCTTTATAAGAGAATACATAATAAGGAACCTGATGTCTGTTGTTCTTCCCTAAATATTGTACATTACTACTGTAAACGGTTAACTTAGTATAAGCCTCTGGATTATCGTTTCCAACTCGTTTGATAACGGACTCATACACACTGTCATTATCCGTATTTTCATGTAGTGAAATATTTTTCTTTCCAGTTTCCGAGTCCAAAATAGCAACTCTCTTGGAAACACCTACATAAGGATCCAAATTCAGGAACGGTGAAGAATGACCTACACACCGAACCGTAATGGTATCTCTCCTGTAAGGAGATCTCGTACCTGAAATAAGTTCAATCAGACCATCGCCCGCATTAAGAGCAATAAAAGTATCTGTTAAGCTCGTTCTCTCGTCTCCATAAATTGAGTCAAGTTCCGGAGCAAATATCCATCTCGGAACTTCATCTCCATCATTTGTCTTGCTTACAGTCCAATGATACTTGATCATAGCATCGGTTACGACTGTATCCTCCTTGCCGGTCAACGAATAGGATTTCCCTGTTTTATCGTAAATAGCAAGAGCCTGATCATCTTCACAATCACCGCCGATCTCGGCAAGATCATACTCCTTGGTCATTTTGAACCAAATGATTTCGTTGTTAAAATTTTTTGCAGGATCGGCAATAATCAATCTTTGTGTAGGATCGCCTGCTTTCGAGTTATAGGTAATATACCACGCTTCAGATAAGTTAATGAACAAATCGCCGCGAGTATTCGGGCTTTTTTTACCTATGTTCAAATTGTAATGCAGAGCGGTTTTATCGTATTGAGGTGTTGTTCCAGTCGATGTCCACTGATATGACGCCACAGGCAAGAACGTGATACTACTGTCTTTGCTATTGTAAACGATTGCAAATGCCTGACGAAGTGAGTCGGCAGTTAGTTTTTCTTCCCAACCTAACTGCGTATTCGTAATTGTAGAGCCGGTAACAGGAATGGCGAATATGGTCGTATCCAAAACTGTCAGATATTCACTGCCATTTTTAATATAGAACAGTTCAATATCCTTATAATTTAAGAATTTACCGATTCCATTGATAGTACTGTCGCTTGCGCTAATTGTGGCTGCATATTCAAACAGGAATTTAGCCGCATTAGAATTAGCAACGGTAGCGTCGGTTGAAACAGAATAACCGATAGCGACAACAATCTCCTGAGATACGGCAGCAATATCATAATAATTTTCACTCAACCATTGCGATGTTACATATTCGTATGGTAGCGAATCGCAGGAAGGAACTGCTTTGATGTATAGCGGACGCCAATCATCACCCTCTTTATAGATATATCTTTCTATATGATTTGTTGCAGGATTTAAGTCGGGTTCATACCCGAATTGTACTTTTATAATCGCTGCTAAATTTGGCATAAAATTATTACTATTCGTATCAGATGCATTTAAATAGTACCCTACCTGTTGTTGACCTCCGTCGGGAAATGAGAAGAATTCTCGTTCATCCAACCAAGTACTGTCACTTAATTTGGCATTAACGGCTAATTTGTTACCTTCTTCAACATAAATAAACAACTTTCGTTGTTGTTCTGATAAGGGAAGTGCATTAAACCTATCCTTACTTATTGTATCAATGACATGGTAGCCGGAATCGTTATTACATCTCAATATAGAAGCTAAAGTAACATCTTTAGCTGTATCTCCTTTAAAACTAACACGTCCTGTACTATCCAAAGTAAAATCGAAATAGGCATATACGCTATCCGCTTTATCAGGATTACTCCAACTGACAACCTCATTGTCATCACCAATCAATGCTGTATCGCTACGAGAATAAACCTGAAAATAAGGCGCCTTCTGAGACTGGTATAACCTGCCCGCTACAGTATCGCCACCGAATTGGTATGACAAATAAGGAGCGGCCGGCACACTGTCAAGATGAGCAGCAAAGTCGGAAAATTTCTTGAACGAAAGTTTACCGTTTTTATCAGTACCTGCCAAAACAAGATTTGCACTGTCGGAACCTAGCGTTCCACGCTGAACGGGTGCTAAATAACCTTCAATCGTGTCTCCGTCTAATCGCTGAACACTCCTCCCGTTGTCGGAGAACTGAACAATCTCAAATTCGGTCGTATCCTCTATACTAAAAAAACCGCCATCTGTGCGGTTGATTTTGAATGAAGAATCCGAGTCGTTCACAGTAAAATTAAACTTGCTATTCCCGTCCTTGTAAATCGCATTCCGGTTGTTAGTATCTTGCGAATGCACCTTAATACTATCGCCATCCACAGTTAACCAGTTGTACAATCCCGATTTATTGTTGGGAAAAGAGTCGCTGTGAGAGGCATTTTTGGCCAAACCACTCGTATCGGCAAGAATCCACCTCACCTGTTGAGCATTTGCCTGAAAAGTTGCCAACGTTACAATTGCTAAAAGCAAAGCAAACAATTCTTTTTTCATAAAAACATGTTTAAAATAATAACAAAAGTTGTTATAATCACTAATTTTTTTTCAATCTCACTACACTTACATACCTTTTTACGGAATTCAAGGAACTGTAAACAGATAAAACACGGCGTAGATTAACAACAAATTTCCAAAAAAAACAAGGGAATAGGCTTTTTTATATACTGTTTACTTTGGCATTTCAAATTATTGCGGTCTAAAATCCGCTGTCATTTCCGCGATAATTTGAAATACACCGTTTTCTCCGAATTGTATTTTGGGTGTGCAAATATAAACAAATCTTAGAAGCAAACCCATATTCATACATTGTGTTTTTAATCTGTAGTACCAAATAGGGAAATTATTGTACAAAACATGTTTTTTTTAGGACGTAAGTTACAATTATAAATACGGTAAAAAATGAAACCATGCTATTCGTGCGCATTTCAAATTGTCGCAGTTTGTCATTCCGCCTGCACGGGAACGACAGGGTGCGACAATTTGAAGTACACCCGATGAAGCCGGAGCAACCGGAATCAAATGCATTGTTTTCGTTGAAATTGTTCACTTCTCCTCTTTTAACGCTGCCATGATTTTAGATTCGATTTCGTCCGCCAACTCGGGATTGTCGCGCAGGCAGTCTTTGGCAGCTTCGCGGCCTTGTCCTAATTTGGCGTCGTTGTAGCTGTACCAGCTTCCGCTTTTCTTGATGATGCTCAAGTCGGCTCCCAAATCAACCAGTTCCCCGTTTTTGGATATGCCTTCGCCGAACATGATGTCAAATTCGGCCTTGCGGAAAGGAGGAGCAACTTTGTTTTTTATCACTTTTACACGGGTCTGGTTGCCGATTACTTCCTCTCCGTCTTTGATTTGCGAAATCCTGCGAATATCCAGGCGGACGGAAGCATAGAATTTCAGGGCGTTACCGCCGGTTGTCGTTTCAGGATTTCCGAACATGATACCGATTTTTTCACGTAATTGGTTGATGAAAACGCAAGTCGTATTGGTTTTGTTGATCGCAGCTGTGAGTTTACGCAGCGCTTGCGACATCAGACGGGCTTGCAAACCCATTTTGGACTCGCCCATTTCGCCTTCCAGTTCGGCTTTGGGCGTCAGGGCGGCTACGGAGTCAATCACGACAATATCAATAGCCGAAGAACGTATCAATTGTTCGGCAATTTCCAGGGCCTGTTCGCCCGAATCGGGTTGGGAAATCAAAAGATTTTCTATGTCCACACCTAATTTTTCGGCATAGAAGCGGTCGAAAGCGTGCTCCGCATCAATGAAAGCGGCGATGCCGCCCGCTTTTTGGGCTTGTGCAATGGCATGAATGGCTAAAGTTGTTTTTCCCGAAGATTCGGGGCCGTATATTTCAATGACCCGTCCCCTCGGATAGCCGCCTACGCCTAAAGCGGCATTCAATGCTACCGAACCGGTAGGGATTACGGCTACTCCCTCAACGATGCTGTCGCCCATTTTCATGATGGAACCTTTGCCGTGATTCTTCTCAATTTTGTCCATTGCCGCATGTAACGCTTTCAATTTTTCCGTATTGCCGTTTTCTGCGGGTTTTGTTTTTTCGTTCATAGTTGTAAATATTTATTAAAATTAAATGAGTCATACGTGTTTTGCAATCGGTGGATATTTTCAGGATGAATTAGACTGTCGCCCGGAAACAATGGCATGAACTTTATCCGATTTAATTCAAAACTTTTCAATCCTTGTTTTTTGTGTTGAAATTTTTCCACAAATGTAGTGTTTTTTTTATTAATAATATCTCGTCAGAAATTTAAATTCGGTAAAATGCAGATTTAAGTTATAAATGCAACATTATTATTGATGTAAAAATACACCTTGCTTAACGGGGAATCGAAATTAAGCAATTCTCCCTGTCTCCTGTTGATTTTATCAGGAATATCTTGTTTAGTGATTGTTTTTGCATTATCAGAATCAAGAACACCGTTTATCATTCTTTGAAGTTGTATTTCAAGAAATTCATTTTTGATATTATATTTCAAATTTTCTGTTGAAAGGGATTTATAATATCCTCTGTTGTCTTGTTTTTGTGCGTTTGCTTCTAATGGATTGGAAAATTTCAAAATGGTATATGATGCCGTCGCAGTACATTCTTCTTTCTTCTTCTTTATCAAACAGGACAATAGCATTATTATGAAGAAAAGCATCATTCTTTGACAATGTAAAAACCCGTTGAGGAAGAAGTATCCTCAAAGACAGATTCGTATTTGGCTTTTTCAAAATAATACGGAAATTGAACTCTGCCCGATTCTTAGTTGAAGGCGTATAAAAATAAAACATTATTCCGGCCCCGGATAATATCTACGGAAAGTTCCCTGCGCAGTGCGGCGGCTTCCTGCAGCAGCGGGATGATTTTTTCGCGCTGTTCCGGCGCATGGTATCCTGCATTGTCCAGGACGATTTTTACAGGTTTGTCGGCATAGATTTCACCCTCAGGGCCTGCCCTCAGGGCTATCCTGTCATGGTAAATTTGGATATTTATTATAACTTTGTGCTGAAATTCAAATAGTAAATAAAAACAATTAATATTTTTTAGTGATGAGATACTTCAATATAGCAGGACCGTGTAACAGCACTGACCATTACATGATAGACGCCGCCACCCGTTTGCAGGGCGTGGAACAGTTGATAGACCATAAACAGTATTTTGTGATTCATGCGGCGCGGCAGAGTGGGAAGACTACCTATCTGAAAGACCTGGTAAACAGACTTAATGCGGACGGACAGTATTATGCGCTGTGGTGCTCGCTTGAAAGCGCGCAAAACGTTGCAGAACCGGAAACCGGCATACCGGAGATCGTGCGGAATATCAAAGACAAACTTGACGATACGGATATTCCACACCGCACGGATTTTGCCAAAGACGCGGATTATGAAAATTTCACCGGTGTCTTGAAATCGTCGCTCAAACAGTTCTGTAAATTGCTGGACAAACCGCTGGTGATTTTATTCGATGAGGCGGACTGCTTGAGCGAAGGTACACTGATTGCTTTTCTCCGGCAACTGCGCGACGGCTACAACAGCCGTCCCGAACAGGCTTTTGTCCATTCCGTAGCGCTGGTCGGTATGCGCGATATCCGCGATTACAAAGTCCAAATTCGTCCCGACCGCAAATCGCTGGGCAGTGCAAGTCCGTTCAATATCGTTACCAAGTCTTTAACTTTGCAGAATTTTACTAAGGATGAGACAGTTCAACTGTATATGCAGCATACCGGTGAAACCGGACAGGTGTTTGAGGAAGACGCCATTGAACTGGTCTGGGAACAGACGCAGGGGCAGCCCTGGTTAGTAAATGCCATTGCCCGCGAGGTGATTGTAGAAATACTGCAATCGGACTGCACAAAGCCTGTTACGGCAGAGTTAGCCGGCGAAGCCATTCAAAACATTATCCTCAACCGCCCGACACATATCGACAGCCTGCTTGAACGACTAAAAGAAGACAGGGTGCGTAAAATTATAGAGCCGGTGATTCTTGGTGAAGGGTTTATCGACAGGGATTCGGACGATTTTCTTTATACGGGGGATTTGGGTTTAATCCGTGTGGTTAATGGACGGATAGAACCCGCCAATCCGATTTACGCCGAAGTGATTGTTCGCAAACTGTCTTCCAATATGCAGGGAGAGTTGCAAAACCCGAAATATCCCTACCAACTGCCCCGCTACCTGAACGACGGACGCATTGACATGAATTTCCTGATGCGCGATTTCCAGCAGTTTTGGCATGCGAACAGCGATATATGGCTGGACAAGTTCGGCGAATATCCGGAAGCGGCGCCCCATCTCGTGATGATGGCCTTCCTGCAACGGGTGGTGAACGGCGGCGGACAGATTATCCGTGATATGGCGTCGGGCAAAGGCCGCCTCGACCTCTGCCTGATATACGAAAACCGGAAGTACCCGATAGAATTGAAGATACGCTACGGCGACAAATATCTGGAAGAAGGTCTTGTGCAAACTGCCCGCTACATGGATTTGCACTGCTGCAATGAGGGATGGATGGTGGTTTTCGACCGCCGCACGACCGTCAAATGGGAGGATAAACTCTATTTTAAGAAGGAAACGGTGGACGGGAAAACGGTTGCGGTGGTGGGCGTTTAGGGGAGTTAAGAACCAAGAGCTACCGAGATGAGATTTGCATCCCAAAATAATTATTACCTTTTCCCCGAATTAATAACAACTTAAATGATATAATATTATGGTTAAAAGATTTTTCTGGAAGATTTGGCTCAGGCTCAACACCCTGACAAAGAACGTGGATAAAGACTACATCGCCGAAGTATCCACCACAGGTAACACGCTACACAACAAAGACATTGCGCAGATTATCGTGAAAAAACGCAGCGAACTCCGCTACGAAACCATCCTCAGCATCCTCAACGAACGCGACGCCGTAGAGCGCGACGCTCTGGTGAGCGGTTTGTCGGTGCAGAGCAGCAACACGCACCTTGCTCCCCGCGTTCTCGGCAACTGGGTTGGCGCCGACCCCGTGTACGACCCGAAGGAACACAAAATCACCCTCGACGCTACCCTGACCGTTGCAATGCGCAAGGCGCTCGAAGAAGTCGGCGTGGAAATACTCGGCAAAAAGGCCGACGGCGGCGCCATCGTCGGACTCGTAACCGACGTGCTAACAGGTAAAACCGACGGCACAATCTCCGTTGGCGGCGACGTCATCATCACGGGCAAGAAAATCAAAATTGCCCCCGCAGGAGAAGAAGGATTAGGCGTATTTTTCGTCACCGAAGACGGCACGGAGATACCCCTCGACCACCCCATGACGGAAAACAATCCGAAAAAGATTATCTGCCGCCTGCCCCCGGATGTTACAGACGGCATATACACGCTGAAAATCGTTACACGGTACACCAGCGGAATAACAACGCTTAAAACTCCACGTACCATTCTGTACGAGTTGCCCTTGACGGCGGTAACGCCTCAACCGTAACGCAGTGGGCATGTGATAGCCTCCGTGTCGGGAATCACAAAGACGTTGTGTCGGGAATGAATTTATCAACGTATCTATTCCTTCGCTTTCAAAATCGTGAGTAATAGAATTATTAACAAACCAATATCTTACGAAATAATCTTTGCTTTTGTTTTTTTTTCAACGCAACCGACAAAATCACTTCATAATTAGCGTTTATTCCAATAAATCCTTTGTCAAATTTCTTGTCGTATAATGCCGAGAGGCAAATTCCGTTTTCAGGATTTAGCCGTTCCTGCTCGTTGGCTGCCCACGGGATTATGTGGCCTGCAAAAAGCAAATCGGGAATATCAATGCCTGTTATTGCGCATTGCTTGTTATAATTGGCTAATACAATTTGCTTGAAAACATTTTGATTGACACGGGTTTTGACCTCGCGAATTTTCGTCTCACCTTTCAGGTGGGCAATATCAAACAGTAGTTCATTAAACAAGGAATGAGGGTATCTCCTTCATAAGTATTACCTTCGTAAATATCATAGCCCGGCAAATAGCCGCCAGGTCCCGCCAAAAGCCCTGTCAATAGCAAGCAATACGCCCTGATAACGATACAGATACTCAACTGTTTTAAGTTTGCTCAACGGAAAGGCCGGTCGAGCAACTGCCAAATGCCGAAACAGTTCCCCTTTTTCATATACTTTGAGTTTGTGCAAAGTTATACAAATCAATTATTGATATATGGGCTCAACCTGAAATTTGACCTGTAAGCCAAAAGTCATGGTTCCATTTGCACTGTTTTTGAAACTGATATGTTTTGGCAAATGCACGGGTATCACATTTATTGATTCCACCCAAATGGCTGTTTGCAAAAACAAACGTATCGGGCGAAACCGTGTGTTCAGGGATATGGCAGGAGCGGGTAAAAGCACGGCGGGCGGTTCTACGGCTTCAAACCCCGTTTGGCGGCACTGGCAAAAGTGAACTGCTCAATTTTTGCATTACCTCCGCCAGTGCGGACAATAGGGATCTATCTGTAATTCATCCGCTTTGCAAAAAATTATTCGGGAAACTCCACGGTGACAAAGGTTATATTTCCGCTTCCCTGTGCGAACTGCTTTTCGGGGACGGACTGCATTCGGTTACCGGTATCAAAAACAATATGGAAAACCGTCTGATGACAGTGAGAGATAATATCTTTCCGGTAAAAACGGATTATCGTGAAATTCCCGCTTTCGCGGGAAAATATTAGGTAAAAGAAAAGGGAATTCTCACGAACTCCCTAATCCAATCTTTGTTAACCTTAAATCTAATACTATTATGAAAAAACCACAATGCAAAGGTACGCCTGTAATTCTTCCCGTGCAAGTTTTTTTACGTAAATAATGTTAATTAAACGCATTTGTAAACCAATTATCGTTAAAAGCGAACATTTTTACGTGATTTTTAATTTTAGTTTAGCAAATTCAAAGTGTCCCGGGCAATCATCAGTTCTTCGTCGGTCGGTATGACAACCACTTTTACCGGCGATTCGGCTGTCGTGATGACTGCTTCAATTCCTCTAACGCTTTTATTTTTTTCTTTGTCCAGATAAATCCCCATAAATTCCATATTTTCACACACCGCTTCGCGTGTTTGCCACTGGTTTTCGCCGACTCCGCCCGTAAAGACCAGGATATTAAACCCGCCTAAGGCCGCCGCATAACTGCCAACATATTTTTTGATGCGGTAATTGTACATCTTCAGGGACAAAGCGGCGCGTTCATTCCCGCTGTCGACAGCCGTTCCTATTTCGCGCATGTCGGAAGATACGCCCGACACGCCCAAAACGCCGCCATACTTGTTGACAATCGTAGAAATGGCTTGCGAACCGACATTTTCCTTTTCCATAATGCAGGTAAGAACGCCCGCATCGACGTCGCCGCAACGGGTTCCCATCAGCAGTCCCTCTACGGGCGTCATTCCCATGGAAGTATCGACCGATTTTCCGTTGCGGACAGCAGCTATGGAAGCGCCGTTTCCGATGTGGCAGGTGATGATTTTCTGCTGTTCGCGAGGCACGTTCAGGAATTGACAAACCCTTTCGGAAACATACCGGTGGCTGGTACCGTGAAAACCGTAGCGCCGGATTGCATATTTTTCATACAGCGAGTAGGGTAAGCCGTACAGATAGGCGTAATCAGGCATCGTCTGGTGGAAAGCCGTATCGAAAACCCCAACCTGCGGAACTTCCGGCAGCAATTTCCTTACTGCGTATATCCCGCTCAAATTGGGCGGGTTATGCAAAGGCGCCAAGTCAATACATTCGATAATTTTTTGAATTACTTCGTCGGTAATCAGCACGCTGGAGTTGAATTTTTCCCCGCCGTGCACTATCCGGTGTCCAACGGCGTCAATTTCGTCCAGCGACTTGATACAGCCGTATTTTTCACTTGTAATGACGCCAAGTATGTATTCGATACCCGTTTGATGTTCAAGAATTTCCCCTTCCAAAATGACTTTTTTTCCACCGGGCAAAGTAATTTTAAGGAAAGAGCCGTTCAATCCTATTTTTTCAACACCTCCCTGAGCCATAATGGCTTTGGCGTCCATATCCATCAATTTGTATTTGATGGAAGAACTGCCGCAATTTAATACTAAAACTTTCATTTTGATAACTGATTAATTAAAAAACGGATTGGGGCCGGCTAAAATCCCGTCTTCGTTATAAATAAAGAAGCCCCGTCCGGTCGGCATGCCGAATTGCCGGGTACGGTAAAGTCGCCACAAGACAGGACTGGGTTTGTATTTTTTATCTCCATATTCGTTGAACATGTCTTCCATGAGCGTGACTAATTTTTCGATACCGATAATGTCTGCTATCCGGAAAATGCCGATTCGCATTCCGTAGCTCACCACCGTCAGCCGGTCGATGCTTTCCATTTTGGCGGTTTTTTCCATCAGCATCCGGCAGGCTTCATTCAGCAGCACAACAATCAGGCGCATGCTTACCAAACCGTTGCTTTCGTTGACGTCAATGATTTCGTAATTAATCAGCTTGGCGAACAGCAGGACTTTATCATATACTTCCCCGGTAGTGTAAGCGCCCTTTACCAGTTCCAGAATCCTGGCGTCGGGATGGGCAACCGGGAAGTGCATGCTCACGCACCGTTCCTTGTATTTCAGGACCGAGGCCAGTTCGCTGATAATTACCGTAGTAGAATTGGTTGCGATAATTGCTTCGGGCGAAACGACACTTTCGATTTCCTTGAAAGCCTGCTGGCGCAAATAAGTATTCCGTTCGCCGGTTTCATCGTCGTAGCGGATACATTCGATTACAAAATCGCAATCTTTCAAATCGGCATAATCCGTCGAACCTTTGATACGTCCGAGTATAGCGCGTTTTTCATTGGGTGTTAAACCCCAGTTTTCGATCCTGCTGTCCAACCCGGCGCTCAGTCTTTCAAAAGCAAAATCAATTCTTTCCCGGCTGACCTCAATAAAAATGACTTCCAGTCCCGCGGAAGACGTCAGGCGGATAATGTTGCGCCCGTCTTTTCCGGCGCCGACTACTCCGATTCTGGAGAACAGCGATTTCTTTTTGTCTTTCGAAAAAAGTCCGAAAGGCTCAATAGGTTCTTTTGTTGTTTCTGACATAAGATGTATTTTTTAGTAAACGAGTTGACAAGTAAACAAGATTGGGTTTGCTCGCTTCACTTGTTTACTTGTCAACTCGTTTACTTGTTTACTCGTTTACTTGATTAGCACAAATAGCAACCATTTTATAAATATCGTCAACGGTGCAACCGCGTGAAAGATCGTTTACCGGCGCCGCCATTCCCTGCAAAACCGGACCAACCGCTTCGGCTTTACCCAGCCTCTGCACTAATTTATAGCCGATATTTCCACTTTGTAAATCGGGAAATATCAATACATTCGCTTTGCCGGCAACCGGGCTGCCGGACGCTTTGCTCTTCCCGACAGAAGGAACTAATGCCGCATCGGCCTGCATTTCGCCGTCGATTTGTAAACCGGGTTCCATTGCTTTCACCAGGCGGACGGCTTCAATGACTTTATCGACCGATTCGTGTCTGGCGCTGCCTTTCGTGGAAAAACTCAGCATGGCGATACGCGGTTCCACACCTGCGACAGTGCGTGCGGTGCGTGCCGTAACAACAGCAATCTCGGCCAGTTCCCCGGCAGTCGGATTCGGCATCACAGCGCAGTCGGCGAATATCAGTACTCCATCTTCGCCATAAGAAGCATCCTGTACAAACATCAGGAAAGCGCCCGAAACAACGCTAATACCCGGCAAAGTTTTGATGATTTGCAAAGACGGCCTCAGCACATCGCCGGTTGTGTTGCGGGCGCCGGCAATTTCTCCGTCGGCGTCGCCGTTCTTTATCATCAAACACCCCAGGTACAGCGGATTTTCCACCAATTTTCCGGCTTCTTCAAGCGTCATGCCTTTGTTTTTTCTCAACCCGTAAAGCAAATGGGCATATTCCTCTTTTTTCTCATGACTGACGGGGTCGACAAACCGCGCTTTATCCACGTGATTCAGTCCGTATTGTTTCGCCAAATCTTTTAGTATTTGCGGATTACCTATCAAGGTAATATCGGCGACGCCATCGGCCAGCAAACGGTCGGCTGCTTTTATTGTACGTTCTTCATCACCTTCGGGCAGTACAATCCGCCTGCGGCTGGCTTTTGCCCTTGTAATAATGGTTTGCATTAAGTCCATAATGATACGGATATTTAATTGTTTGTTTCTATAAGGCGCAAAGGTAGTTAGTTTCGGGCAATAAAACAAGTTACTGTTCTTCGTAATAATACGAATAATCTATTCCTTTCATAAACATTTCGCGGCTGTCAATTTCATCGGTTAAAGCATTTTTCAGCAAATTTTTTAGTGTGGCGCTGTTTACGCTGCTTTTTATCATTGCGTTTAGATAGTCATTTTTGCCTATTTTACTCCAATCCACACATTTTTTCAGTCGTTTTTTCAGCATCAAATCCAGCCAAATGCGTGTGCTTCGCCCGTTGCCTTCCATAAACGGGTGGGCAATGTTCATTTCCACATATTTATCAACAATTTCTTCAAATGTATTTTCGGGCATCTGTTCAATTTGCTTTAATGTGCTGCCCAGAAAGTGTGCTACGGCAAACTGAAAGCCGCCTTTTGCAATGTTTTTCTGTCTTATCTGTCCGGCAAAATCGTAAAGTCCGCCAAAAATATATGCGTGAATTTGCTGCAATGCTTTTGTGGTGCCGACATCTTTACCGGCAACAAGATTGCTCTCCAGGAAAGTATATGCTTTCTTTTTGCTTTGGCCGTCAATGCTGTTGTCGCTGTAAGTAAACCAGTCAAGAAATTTCATGGCTTTTTTGCCCGGAATAACTTTTACAAGTTCAATAACATTGTCTTGCGAAAAACAATCGGTAGCATACTTTTTACCGTCAGCAGACAAAAGTTTCAGTTGTATACATTTTGAATACAACTCACTGCCCTGTGTTTTAAGACGGCTTTTAAGCGTTCCCCAATAAACCCTTGGACGCGGGCTATCGGTTATGGCAGACACAATATCAACGACGGAAAACCACCATTTGTTGTTTTCTTCGTCCCAAATAGCACGAACTTCACGGTCGTCGAAAAAACGGATTGAAATTTTATTCATTTTCATTTTCATTTAACTATTATAAAATTTGTCATTTGCCCGGTTTGCGGGGATTGTTCATTAATATATTCCGAAATGATGTGTTATGATTTGTTTTCAATATTTACAGGCGTATTCTTACCGATAATTATTCGCAGATGTCTGTTTTTCAACTCATTGTTTTCGCCCAACAATAAATTGCCAAAGAAACGCATCAGATATTCCGAGGTTGCGTAAACTTTATTCCGATAGTCGTTGTAATTCGCCCTGACAAGAGCATTGCGAAAATACCATGAATGTTTGGCAAACATATCATTTTTCACTTCAAAACCGAAAGTTCGCAGATATTTAACGGTAAAGACGGCGACTGTCCGTGTATTTCCTTCACCGCAAGCGTGAATCTGCCACAAGCCCGAAATGAATTTCGCAATATGTTCTACTATTTCCCGCTCTGAAAGTCCTTTGCAGTTGAAATTCTTTTCTTGTAGAAAATCATAATCAAGCGTTGCATTAATCGTGTCGGCAGAAGCGTAAAACACTGTTTTCCCATTCAATACCCATTCTGATTTGGTAATATTGTAATCACGAACTTTACCGGCTTTCACACGCATAATTTCAACACCTGTAAAAAGACGTTTGTGAATTAAAAGAAGTTCGGCAGGACTAAAAGTAAAGGTTTGCTCCGACAAAATTCCGGTAATATTTGCCGAAACCCTGTCTGCCTCTTCGGTACGGTCGTTATCAACTGTTTTTTTGCTTTTCTGTTGTTTGTAATAACTGTCGATGCGGTATTTCACCTCGTCGATAGTAATTTTGCCTTCAATGTTTTCTTTGGCAGTTTCGATGAGGTAGGCGGAAGGCGTTAAGCCGTCGACCAGCTGCAAGCCGATAGCGGTTTGCCAGATTTGCGTTTTCTCAACCTGCGAGGGTTCGCCCTGTCGTATGTATTCTTCAAAATGGGTCATGATTAATTTATTCTTATGATAAACCGTACGTTTTTACAGGGGATTCCCGCCTGCGCGGGCATGACGGCGGGTTTTAGCATGCGCCGGAAACCGTTAAGCGAACCAGTTCAATTTTCGTAAGGGTAACTTTGACAATCTTAAACTCAAAACGTCCAATCCGGACGGTTTCATTTAATTTGGGAAAATTCCGGTAATTATCCAATATAAAACCGGCTATGGTTAAGTATTCATCCGACTCGGGAATGTTCAGGCCAAACATTTCATTTACTCTGTCGATCTCCATTCTGCCTGACAGTATATATTCATTGTCTTTCAACCGTTTGGCTATATATAGTTTTGTGTCGTGCTCGTCTTCTATTTCGCCGAAAATTTCTTCCACCAAGTCTTCGAGGGTAACCAGACCGGCTGTTCCGCCAAATTCGTCCACGACAATCACCATGCTTTTCTTTTCGGCGAGCATCGTTTTCATCAGTTTATTCGCCGCCATATTTTCCGGAACAAAAGACAGGGTGACGGTGGATTGCGTCCAGTCAGCCGGACGGCCAAACAGTTCGGAAGAATGGATATAGCCGGTAATGTTATCAATATCGCCTTCGTAAACCACAATTTTGGACAGGCCTGTTTCGACGAATTTGGCGATAAGTTCCTGAAAGGATGCCGATTTATCGACAGCAATGATTTCAGTGCGGGGAATCATACAATCCCTGATTTTCACCTGCGGAAATTCCACCGCATTCTGAAAAAACCGGGCTTCCGTATCTACTCCGGCATGTCCCGTCTCTCGACGCCCCATTTTGACAAACCGGGAAACAAACCGCTCCACAACATTACCCATAAACAAATGTTTTTCAATTTTCAACCCATTGCGCGCTATCGGATTGCAGTTCATTCACACTCATTTCCCCTCCCACGGAATACAATTGGGGATCGTTCAAATACGCATCGGATTTAAATCCTTCGCGGCCATACTGGTAATCGCCATTGGGTCTGGTAACTTTTGCCGGTTTGTGCGTATAAATAGCCTCCCGCGAACCGGACGGAACTTTTTGATCCCAAAACAACTCGGAAGTCTCGAAAGCAGTCCCGTCCAAATTTTTAACAAACACGTTGCCAATCAACTGCCAAAGTTCTTTTTTTGAAAAATAATAAGCCGTATCCGCTTCGATACTCCCTTTCACCTGAAGCAGGGAATCAAACTGTTCCACATATATTTTTTCAGGGAAATACCAATAGTCCTCCGGATGGGTATATACTTCCCACACGCGGGCTTTCAGGCGGTAACGGGTGATTCCCGAATCGGAAATCAAAGACAGGACGTCTTCCGTGCGGCTGACGGGTATCGTTTGGGCATCCACCGGCACTGTTTGGAAATTACTGTTTTTTTTGTTGCACGAAATCATGCACAGGCAACAAAAAAAGAAACATCCTACTGCAATTTTTGTTTGAAAAACCACGCCTCGTTAAACGTATAACTTAGTGTCAATTTAAAATACTGTTCCTTAATATAAGTCTTCACTTCGGGAACAATCAGGGAGTATTCAAAAGCAAGATTCACATACGACCGCCGGTCTATCGTCGGCAATCCGAAACCGACGCTTGCGCCGTATTCCTTATATCCCGAACCGTTGATTTTCAGATAGGAACTGGTGTAATTGAGACCTGCCCGGTAGCGAATCCGGTTGTAATATCTGTTTGTCATCAAATTGGGGATATATTCACCTCCGAGATTGATTTTCAAACGATTGTTCAAGGCATCCTTTTGGTCGTAAAATTTAGCGTCAGCCCAGCGCTGGTACAAAACATCCGCCCCGAAAGTATAATGGTATAATTTATTAAAAGTAAAACCTATACCATAAGATTCCGGCATTTCAAATACGGAATCGGCTGTTGAATAAATTTCGCCGTTATCGCTTTTGTTCACTCTTCCGTGGAATTGCAGTTTGGGCGAACAGATCAGGCCGACAACCAAAGTTTTGTTCTTTCCGACAGACCGGTGGTACTGCAAACCGAAATCGTACAGCCATCCCGAAGCCCGGAGCGTATCCGTCCAGGCGGTAGTATAACTGTCCGGTTCGGAAGTATATCCGGCCTTGCTGTGGATGATGTCGCCGTATAAATAAGCAACTTTCACGCCCAGCGAAAGCCTGTCGAACAAATCGTATGACAAAGCGCCGTATACTTTACTCAAACCGCCGCTTCCGCTGTATTCCATTACGTCATATCCATTTCCGTCTTCCCATGCCTCAATGCCTCCGAAGCGGTAGCCCACATAAGAAACCGGTTCAAGACCCGCTCCGAATCCCATCCTTTTTATTAAAGGAAACTGCAGGGCAATATATTCCAGATTGCCGTTGATTTTCCGTTTTGTACCGGATTCATCTTCAAACCATGCAACCTGCGCCATAGCGCCCATGTCAAACATGAATGTCAGGGAATCGATATTCGAATAGGAAGCCGGATTCATCGGATTAATCAGGTGGGGACTCCTCAGGCCGTAGCCGATTCCACCCATTGCCCGTTGGGAGGCAAAGGCTTTATCGGCCAGACTTCCGTAACCGTAAAGCGTGTAGGGGGAATTTGTATTGTTCTGTGTGAATGCAATATGCGGGAGAATCGACAGGGCAATAATCCGCAAAATCAATCTGCTCATGAGTAATGATTAATGTTTAATGATTAATGATTAATGATTAATAGAGTACAAATTAAAAATTTTATATTTAATGTTCTAAAAAAATGACGTCAATTTTTACAAAAATAATAAATAGAGAAATCCCAAGTGAAATTGTTTACGAACAAGACAATTTGATTGTAATTAAAGACATAAACCCACAAGCGAAAACTCATTTACTTATAATTCCAAAGAAAGAAATAAAAACTATAAATCATTTAGAAGAAGAAGATAGAGATTTGCTTGCAGATATGTTTTTTGTTGCAAAGAAAATCGTAAAAGATTTATGAATTTATGAGTGATATCAATTACATTTCAATGTATGAGAAAAATGAGGTCAAGTTATAGAGCATATTCACTTACACTTAACATCTGAAATATAAGCTGAAAAGGCTTGTCTCCCTCAGATGAGGGGGATGCCTGAAAGGCAGGGGGAGTTTTTAATTTATATATGTAATTATATTTTTTATGGAAATAAATAAAAATAAAGTCATATTTTCAGCAATTTGAATAGGTATTTTACTATCAATACTTTTTCTAATTTCAATGATGAATTCACAAGATACTCCTGAAACTAATACATCAACTGAAAATACAATAAAAATACGGATGGTTTGAGAAAATTTTAGCTCTTATGATTTTATTAATTCTTTCAAGGAATTGAATCCAAAATACAAAAATAAAAATGTAGTTATTGATATTTTTCCAAATTTTGAAGATTATAATTATACTCTTACATCAGCTTTTTCTTCAGGAGTTTGACCAGATATCTTTGTTTTGAATAATAATGAGAAATCAGGAGTTTTTTCAAATCAAGTCATGTGAATTTTACCTAGTCTAATAAATCCAAATGATTTTAGAAAGAGGTATAAATCGTTTTTTAGTGATGATTTAATTGAAACATATTCAGCAGATGATAGTGGATCAAGAGAACAATTAATTTGAATTCCTGTTTGATACGAAGTTTTGTGAATTTACTATAATTTTCCAAAAGTAAAAAAAGGCGATTTAGATAATTTATCAAGTTTAAATAATACAATTGCAGCATTAAAAGAAAAAAATAGTGGTGTTATTCCAATATGAAT
>JAIRNV010000184.1 GCA_031257875.1 Dysgonamonadaceae bacterium | reverse complement strand
ATTCAAATTTGTTGTTCATTAAACAATCTTGCCATTTGAAGTTGTCTAATAAGTGTTTTTTTGAACGCAAATTACGCAAATTACGCAAAAATCATTTTTGCAAGAGCCACTGTATATATCATTTGTAATTGATGTAAATTTGCGGGTATTTGCGTAATTTGCGTTCTTTTGCTTTTTGGACATCCTCATACAATAAAGAGATGGGCTAAAGCAGGTCAAGCTTTAGCCCATCTCTATTCATAAACATTGGCTTTAGACAATGAATAAAAATTTATTTAGTAATGCGAAATAAAACTGTTATATCTTGTTTATTTCACGTTACTTAATCAACATAATTTTCGTAACTACCCCCTGGCTACCGTCGGAAGAAGCCGCAAAAACAAGATAGATTCCGGCCTTGACGATTTCGCCGGAACGGTTGGCGCAGTTCCATGTATATAAACTGCCGACAGACTGTCCCTGATGAATCAGGTTTCCGGCCATATCGGTAATCTTCACCGTAGAATTTTGCATCAGCCCTGTTATGGATACCTGCGTGTCGGTGGCCGGCCTCACGGGATTGGGGAAAGCGTGTACGCCCGACGAAAAATCCGGCTTCCCCGGCGTAACATGGCTCATATAAGAACATAAACCTTTATCCGTCCCGATAAAAATTTCGCCTGTTTCGTCGTTTACAGCGATGGAATTAATCCGGTTCGACAGGATATGGCTGTTTGACGTATTAAAATTTTCGACGTGCGTTTCGCCGCCGGACTGTTCAACGAGAAAAATACCGGAATTTTCCGACCCCAGCCATTTCCGGTCTCCGCCGTCAATTGCAATAGCGTTTATTTTTTCATTTTCAAGCAGGTAGAAATTTTCTCCATACTGATCCTGGGAAACAATCCGGTAACAGTCTCCGTTTGTAACTTGCTGTGGAGATGAAAAGTGAATCGGTCCGTTATCGGTTCCCACCCAAATGTTTCCGTCCGATGCTTCCGCCATGCATAAATAAGCGGTTGCCCCGATGTCGGTTCCGTTTTGATCGAAAAATTTGCCGGAAGCCCCGACAAACCGATTATCCGCATCCAGGACAACGATTTTGGACTCTCCCCTCCAGATATTCACCCATTTATAATTATTTTTATCAATTAAAATCCGGTTTGGGTCAGCGCGGGACGACAAAGATTCTATAAAATAATTTTCCCATTGGCCGTTTGCCGACAGTTCTACCAGCAGATTGCCCTCCGCGAGACTGCCGTTAACCATATAAAGGTTGTTATTCCGGTCATAAATCAATCCGTCAATTCTGAAAGTACCCGGGTTGGCAGCTTGAATTTTCCCGCTGGTATTTTGGTCGGTATAACGTTTCTTAAACTCGTTGTTCTCAAATTCATACACGCCTTCACCCCAGCTTCCTACAAAATACCGGTTTGCATTTCTTGGATCAACGGCTACCGACATCAAGTCTTGACAATGGACTCCGGTTTGCAGGGCGATTTTCTTTTCGTCGAAATTTGTCCAGCGCCCGTTTTCATAGACCATCAGCGTACCTTCGGTATTGTCACGGTTGGCGCCCCGTCCGCCTCCGGCTATCAACAATTTGCCGGCTGTAAACGTCATGAAAAAGTTTAGATTTCGTTTGGGGCTATTAATGTCTTCACCTTTAATGCCTTTACCTGCCCGTTCATATTCCGCGTCCTTTCTGTTAATCGCCGCCAATCCCCCTCCGCCGGGTATCCCCACCCAGTACCGCCCGGCCGAATTGCGGCAATCTATGGACAAAATATCCAAAGACAATCGCTGCACCTGGTCGAAATCGGAATAAATGGAAACTTCTCCGGGAGATACAATCGTCAATTGGCTGTTCAGAACCGCTATCTGTCGAACATCCCTGGCCAATTCCTGAATGCTTTTGGATTGAACCAGGCGATAAACGTTCCCCCAAATGTGAATCACAAGTGTGTCGTTAAAAACAAGGATTTTTTTTACCGATGGCGCGTGTTCGTTATTAAGCGGAAAATCCTCAAAAAGTTGCCAGTTCCCCTTATCCAGCAGGTTTGAAGAAACGGGCGCTTTCTTAATTCCTTCATCCGTAGCCGCCAGCAGGTAATCGCCCCAAAGGCATACCGATCGCGTGCTTCCCAAACGACAGTCGTCTTTAACCACTTTCCGGTCAATATCGACAGTGACAATCCCGAACCCGGTGGATATATAAGCATATTTCCCGATTATTTCCAAATTATTGACGTTTTTATTGGGAAGATGAAGATGGTCTTTGATAAAAGGAAGATTGTAAATCTCGTTTTCCCCCGCAAAAATATCAATATTGGCATTTTCATAGACCAGAACCAAAGCATTGGACTCGGGGCTGTAGGCCATGTATTGAATATTGACGTCGCTCAGTCCCGTTTGGGTAGAATATAATTTTACCTCCTGATCTTCAGGATTGTATGAAAGCAATGAACCGTCGTAGGGATACGAACCGTCGGATTTTAATGTATCGCTGTCGAAAACCGCAAAAATCAAACGGGGCGTTTCCACGACAATACGCGCATTGTGGTAAGCCCTGTAATACGTCCACTTGCCGATTTCAGCCCGGCCGCTCACAGGAAACAAATTTATCAACAAACAGATAGAGATTACTGTTTTAATCAAGCCGTTTTTCATCCAAAAATTTCTTTAACTGTTCCACCGCTTTGGCGCGGTGACTGATTTTGTTTTTCACGTCAACTCCCATTTCTGCAAATGTTTCCATAAATCCTTCGGGAACAAACACCGGGTCGTATCCGAATCCGGCGTTTCCACGCGCTTCTTCGATGAGTTTCCCCTCGACGATACCTTCAAAAAGATATTCTTTTTCTCCGAGAAGCAAAGCAATAACCGTACGGAAACGCGCCGAACGGTCAGTTTGGTTTTCCAGTTCTTTGATTACTTTCCGCATATTGGCTTTCGGGTCTTTCGATTCGCCTGCATAGCGCGCCGAATAAACGCCCGGAGCATTATTCAAAGCCTTTACTTCCAATCCGGTATCATCTGCAAAACAGTCGTATCCGTAATGCGTTTTGATATACTGCGCTTTCAGCAGGGCATTGCCTTCCAGTGTATCGGCCGTTTCCGGAATATCTTCGGAACAGCCGATTTCATCCATAGGCACTATGGTGTACGACGCACCCAGTATCGACCGGATTTCATCCAGTTTGTGCCTGTTGTTGGTTGCAAAAACTATTTTTTTATTCATGCTGTTAATAACGGATTTCCCGGTGAAAAATTATAGGGGATGATGTAAAAAGTATGCTATTATAAAAATTTGGTAATCAGGGAATAAGTATGTATTTTAGTTGAATGCAAATAAAAATCACACTTCATTGCCCCGACTGCCAAAGCCCAAAGATAAAGAAAAGAGGATACAAACAACCTCTTTGTTGATGCCGACTTCGAGCGGGGTAACGCAAGTTACAAACTCCGGCGCTGTTACCGCAACCCACTCAACTGCCATCCCTGTAGTAAGTATTGGTACAGACGCCATCAGTACTATCCATATCGCCAATGGTCAGTTTGAATTGATAAAAGCGAAACAGGACATTCCTGACGAAAAACAATTGTTTTCGGCGAAAAACAATTGTATCCGACGAAAAACAATTGTATCTGACGAAAAACAATTGTATCCGGCGAAAAACAATTGTTTCTGACGAAAGACAATTGTATCCGGCGAAAAACAATTGTATCTAATGAAAAAACAATTGTTTTCGGCTAAAAACAATTGTTTTCTGCGAAAAACAATTGTTTCTGACAAAAAATAATTGTTTTTGACGAAAAGCAGAATGATTTAAGATATGGTGTTTTCAATCTGAATGAAAACAGGGGCCGTTTGGATTTGGGCTTTTCACTAAAAGTAAAATGGGCGTTTTCGGCGGGTGTAGTCAGGGAAATCAATCCCGCAATATTGCAGGGCTTCACGGTATGATATTCCGTTATTATACGGTTTACTCCATGTTAAAAAAAACGACACGCCCAAACCTGAAAGTACGATTCAGGGTCTACAAATAGCAAGTTGGGTTAAGGAAGAAATAATTATGCACTTTTTACGCCGCTTGCCATTTGATTTGGTCGTTGCTTTTCGAAAACGAAATATCGGAAACGGCAGTATCGCCAAAGGGTATATTTGATGCAATTATATCAAATTGATTGTCGGGACGGTTTTCGATCCAAAGGATATTTTTTTAAGTGTCGTGCTTGGAAAAATGCAGTCCGGCAAATAATACTTCGTTTGCCGCAGGTTCGGCTTCGAGCTGATGTCAATGTTCTTTTGTGAAGCCTCCTGCAATTCAAGGAACAGCTTCGTTGAAGTGAATTGTTTCATTTTGAATGGTTTGAAATGGTTTGAAAAAATAAAAGGAGGCAGTTCATGATTTTTCGGACAGCCTCCTCTTTGTTATAAGATTATTTATTGTAATATTGATAATGCTGTTAATTTTCCTCTTTGGTTTTACCTGTTCTTTTCCACAAACAAGCGCAAAGGATGAAAGATAATGCCGCCACAAATATCCAAAAATAACAAATGGATGAAAAATCATAGGCTGTAATGCCGTCCACGACCGTTTGCCACTGAGAATATCCTGTATTCCGACGCCGATGTAACTCGCTATCCCAACCACGCCCAATGCCGCACAGGAGGCCTTTTTCGGAGCTATATCGACCGTCATCATTCCTCCCAAATAACAAATGAGTGCACCGATAGACAGTCCGAAAAGTATCATGCTGAAAATATCCATGGCAAAATATCCTTTCGGAACAAAGACAAACAGCATAATAGCGATAGTATTGCATATCCCAAATATTAGTACCGGTACATTTCTGCTCCCTTTGAGGAGCTTGTCCGATAAAAAACCGGATAAAACAGTGCCGATAATTCCGCAAACTGAGTAAACGCCGATAACAATGACAAAATTTTGAAACATTTAGCAGTTTCCCGTATCTGCCGGCCGCGCAGCAAAGTTGCCACAGTTGATTATTTGAAGTCTTATTATGATGAAGGCGTAGAACTGAATAAAATCTATTGATATTTAGACAAATAGTATAACACGCAACAGGAAAAAAATACAACCAGTCAGTGTCGCACACACCCGGAAGATTTTAGGAGGTAATACAGGTCAGGTATTTTACGGTGTAACTACGCTTTATTTTGAGACCGATTCGAGTGATGAAGTTTTTCAAAGGACAGGAAACAAGCTCAACCACAGGTTGTATTAGAGCTTTTAGTAAGCAATGGCGGTTATCCGCTGTCGTATTCCCTGTTTAACGGCTCGCAGTACGAAGGTCGGACAATGCTCCCCGTTGTCGAAGATTTTGTCAAACGCTTTTCGCTGGAAGATTTTGTGGTAGTAGCCGGTTCCGGCTTAATAAACAAGACGAATATTGCACTGCTGTAATCGGAAGGATACAAATACATGATTCACGGCTAACAGTCGGCTATTCAGAAAACAGGGCAAAGAAAACCGGGGTACAATCGGGAAAAGAGTGTAAAACGTTTGCAAAAGGCATATAAAAGCGGACAGATTACTAAATAACCAAAGGCACATTGGAGTTACGCCCGATGTTCCACTTCACACCCAAACGCATTGAAGCGCACGTCTGCATTTGTTTCGTAGCGTACAGGGTGTATAAGGAGCCGGAGCGGATTTTGCAGGTAAAAGGGATAAATATGAGTGTAAATAAGGTGTTGGATATTGCCAAAACGATAACGGCACTGAAAATACGTTTGCCGCTCAGCAATGAAATACTGACAAAAACTATGCTCCTGACCAAAAAGCACCAGTCAATAGCCCAACTGTTCAATAAAAATTTTTGGCAAAATATTTGGGGTGACGCATTGACAAAGTCAGGAAAGTCAGAAGATGCAATTCAGGTAGAAATTTATGTCAACGCAATCTTAATATTAAAATAATATTTCGTTAATACAATAATTGGAAAATAATCATTTCCTTTGTGTTGTATTTACATCATAGCCTGTTTGACCAGAACTTTTTTATTATTTTAAAGGTTATGAAAAAAGCGTGGGGGAGTGATTTTCCACGCTTTTAATATTTTTTAAGATAAAAAAAATGGCGGACACGCCCGCCATGTCAATAAATTTTTCCTGCCCGTCAATATTTTATTTTCAACATATCCAATATTTTTTTCGCCTGCTCATCGTTCGGATCTACTTCCAATATTTTTTTATAATAATCTCCAACCAGAGTCAAATCTTCCAAAGTATAATAATAGGAAGCCAGGTAACGGTAACAGCTGATTATATCATTATTCCTTACGCCGTTCGTATTATTTTCCATCATAAAAGCAAGCGCTTCTTCATAATAAGGCTTGGCAACGCCGGTCATTGGTTTTTCCCTCAATTGGTTGTAAGAATCTACCAAAGCGCCGATATTCGCCCGCCACAAATAACCCAAATGGGTATCCGGTTTGCGCGCGATAACATCCGAAAAAGCTTTAGTCCCTTTTTGAATATAATCACTAAAAGTCGTTTCATTTGTTGCCGTCAACTCAGGAGTTATTTCTGTTGCAATGACTTGAGGATCTATATAATGACTTGCAGCCGAGAAATTAGCTTGTCCGTAAGAAAACAGATTCATCAGAGAAAAATCGGGATTTATCGCGAAAGATTTTTCGTAATACTCAACTGCCAAGGGGAAATTTTTGGCATTTTCAGCCGCAGTAGTCAATTTATCATAAACTATTGTCTTTGTCGAGTCTAACTCTAAGGCTTTTTTATAACTTTCGATAGCCGGTTCGGGTTGTTTCATTTCTACCTGAAGGTCTCCCAAGGTCATGTAATCGTAATAAATATGCTTTTCTTTCGGCGTATTTTGGATGAATTTATTCATCTGTTGAAGTCCCAGTTCAAAATTTTTATTTTTATAATAATTGTAGGCTTCGATACGATACATAACCGAATTATCGGGGTCGTGAGACAAAACGTATTTAACTTCTTCCTGCGATTTATCATACTGTTCATCGAAATACAAAGCAAAAGCATACCTTTCATGCCGAGTCAAAGGCATGCCCGGAACAGCAATAAATTTTTCATAAGCTTCGAGAGCTGCTTTATAACGACCTCTGTCATAGTTAATATCACCGATTTCGGCATAAGCGGGGATATAATTCGGATCAATTTCCAGCAACTGGTTCAGATATTGTAATGCCTGATCGGGATTGATACTTTTATAGGCTTGAGCCAGTCTCAAATAAGCCGCTTTGTCATTTTTATCGAAAAGGATAGCATTTTCGTACGAAGAACAAGCCTCGCCGATTTTCCCTTCTTTTTTCAGCGCATCGCCTTCAACAACAAGAATACCCGAATATTTTTTATTCACTTTACGCGCTCTTTCCAAAGCTTCTGCCGCTTTTATCCTGTTTCCTTCGGCAATATAGATTTCAGCAACTTCAGTCGGTATGGAAGCGTTTTTCTTTGCCAAACCGAAAGCTTTTTTGAACAAATCATCCGCACTTTTCGGATTACTTTTCACCTCCAATTCACCTAATCCTACGTATCCGAAAGGATATTCGGGAGCAACTTCAACTGCTTTTTTATAAAAATACAGGGCTGAATCCGGTTGATTCTGTTTATAATGGGTTTGACCCAAATAATACCAGGCTTCTGCCTGTTCGGTAGCCGAAAGATTTGTCTGCTGCATAAAATATATTTTAGCAGCGCCATACAATCCCGCTCTGTAATACTCAATACCCTTTTCATTACTGCCGGCAAAACTGTTTGCCGCAGAAACAAGCAAGACGGTCGCTAATAAAAGCATTTTTTTGATTTTCGTTTTCATCGTTATTCGTTTTATTTATTTTTTTATACTGTCATTTTTTGGAAATTCATTGCGAATAGCCACATCCATAATGTGGGAGCCGTTAATTGTCAATAAGCCTGATTTCTGAATTACTTTTTGCCCTATTTCATTGACCACGAAAATGCTAAATGCAGAAGACAAACCCGATCTCGGATCGGACAAAAGCACATATACGGGACGCCATAAAGGATAATTTTCATGGATAATGTCGCCGGCATACGGAAGATAACTGTTTTCAAGCGTTGCATTTTCCGCTTTGCTCACCCGCATCAACCTGATTTTATCCCGCACGGCAAGATAAGACGAACTTGTTTCGTCGCTTAAAAGGCTAAAACCAATCATGCCTATCGCATTGGGCATTTGTATAACTTTTTCAATAACTTCCGCACTGTTATTTAACGCATATAAATTGGGAGATAAATTTTCTCCTCTGATAATCGAATCAAGGGCATAGCGTAAGATACCCGATTCATTTCCTTCAAAAAGGACACGAATCGTACCCAGATTGGAGGCCGGATTGATTTGCGACCATTCTGTGATGACTCCCGTAAGTATTTTTTTCAAATCCGGAAGCCCGATAATCGAATCTTTATTCTGTAAATTGGCGATTAATGCCACGCCGTCAAAAGCAACCAAAGATTTTTTCACCATCCGTTTTTTGTCTTCAAACGCCCGCTTTTCCTGCGGATTGATATCCCTGGTTGTCAAAGCAAAACGGACAGAATCGGCCAGCATCAAGCGAATTGCATTTGTTTCACTTGTATAGACGGGAATAATATAGGCCGAATCGTAACGTATTTCAAATGCCGCTATTTCCGTATCCATTAAGTTTTTAAAACTTTCGTCACAAGCAATGCGAATCAGACCGCCGTCCATTGTATCTGTCCATCCATCATTCACCGGTTTTTTGCACGAAACGCAAAACAACATTAAACTCAATAGATATGGAAATATCACTTTCATATATTCTTTTTTCCGTTTAATAAAAATACCGATTATTCCGAAAATTTCGTATAACCGGTATTTTTCATGATTTATTTTTGGTTATCGGTTTTTCCGTAAAATCATCTTCGTTGCCCTCGTAACCCTAAAGATTCCATACAGGCCAAAGAGTACGCCCAAACCGATTTTTATTTCACGCTGGATTTGCCAATTTTCCAAAAATGAGGTAAATAACAGAATGATACTTAAAACCAAATACATTACCGACATAAAACAGTCAAAAATAAACAAACCCAATCTCTGACCTCCGTATTTGTCGGATTCTTCCGTATTCATCGGATTAAGAATTTTGCAATCTAAATGTTACCGGTAAACTGTAATATACACTTACCGCATTACCGTTTTGCCTACCCGGAGTCCATTTCGGCATTTTTCTCACTGTGCGAATGGCTTCTTTATCACAACTCGGTTCCAGAGATTTCACCACTTGAACGTCATCGACAGAACCGTCGGGACGGACTACAAAGCGCAGAATTACTTTCCCCTGAATACCTTGTTCAGCCGCAATGGTCGGATAATTGATATTGTCGCGTAACCATTTCATCAGTTCTGTTTCACCTCCGGGAAATCTCGGCATCTGTTCCACATGATTGAAAATTTCTTCTTTAGGAGCTTCGGTAATTACCTTATGCTCGGCAAGATCGCGAATATCTACCCCGTCTTTGGTACCTTCCACCGTAGCCACAGAAATTTGTTTATCCGTTTCCGATAACTCTTCCTGCGTCAACATCTTCTGTTCGGTAACTTCTTCGTCTTTAACGACAACCGGAGGAGTAAACTGTACCGTAGCTTTCAACAAAGGCGGAGGAGCAACCGGCTTGATTTCTTCGATTCGGTTTTCTTCTTTAACCTCATTGAGATTATCCAAATTCGCCAAATCCACTTCAGTAACCTGAGCCACTTCTACTTCTTTCGGAATGAAAGATTTAATCAGACTGGGAAGAAAAACCACAGCCAAGCCCACAATTGTAACCACAGCTAACGCTTTAAGGTGACGATTGGAAGAATCGTTACGCAATTCATACGCGCCGTAGCTTTTATTTTTACCTTCAAAAATAAGCGACGTCCATTCCGGCGAAGTTAAATCAATGTCTTTTGTCATAACTTTTACTTTTTTAACGTTAAACAATCTACTCCTTCGCTAATTCAGTTTGTCCTGCCTCTGTCAAATAATCCTTATTACCGGTTCTTTGATAGAGGAAAAAACGATCGCCATCAGTTAAATCAATTATCGCATACGCTCCGATGTTGCAAATCAACATTTCGTCTAACGCGTCCACCATGTTTTTGTACGTCGAAAGTTCGGTAGGCTTAATCATTACAGTCGGAGCATAGTCTTTCGCAGTTTCATGCACTTCCCTGGATTTCGCTCTGAAGACGGAATCAACAAACACACCCGCGTTCAGTTGGGCTTTCAATTCCTGAATTCTTTCATACGTACCCTTATTCTTTTCCAGTAAAAATTTCCTAATGCCATCGGCGCCGTAAGATGAAGTAACCAAATAAGTAGAATCGGTGTAAGTGGATTCGTCCTTGGGAATCCCCAAATAATAATAAAGTTCATCATTTGCACCTAAAAGAAGTGTAACCGCTCCCGACTCTTTGATTTTAGTCTTTTCTTCCTGCGTCAGATTTTCATCTTTCATAGGCATGTTTATATTCATCGTCTGAGGCTTTAGAAGAGTCGTACAAAACATAAAGAAAGTAATCAACAACATGTTCATATCCACCATTGGGGTGAAATCCACACGTAGATGTTGTTTCTTCTGTTTATTTTTTCCCCCTCCGCCTTTTTCGTTTTGTTGTATTTCTGCCATTTTATTTTCTTTCTAAGTTTAAAGAATTAAATTTAGCTTTTTCAATTATTCGCCCCTTCTCTTAAAGTCGTAATTAAAAGATAGCGGTTTTGACGCAGCTCGTCTCCTCTCAGAATATCAATTATCTTTTTCACGATCGGATAACTGGTCGTTTTGTCGGATTTGATTGCAATTTTCAAATCCTTATTAACCTCTAAAGCAGCGGCAACCCAACGCTTAAATTCGTTTTCAGACGAAATCACTCCTCTGCCGTCTTCTATTTTTTCATCCTCGGCAGGAACACCTACACGCTTGTTTTCCAGATTTTGCAATTCTTTGTCTTGCTTTTCAACCGGTAAATCCAAAAATGCCTGCATGTGGCGAATCGGAACTCCGAATGACTGCAATTTCCTGAAAGACTCAACCTGTTTAGCTGTATATGTTATACCGTACGGTTCACTTACCGCTTTCAATGTTGCCACTTTTTGTTCGGCATTATCCATGCTCAAAAAAACCTTCCCGTCCTTATCTACAAGGACGGTCAACAAATTGGTTTCGGGAATTTTGATTTCGGAAACCGAAGCCGGTGTTGTCACCTGTATCGGCTCTTTCGCAAGGAAAGTGGAGGTAGTCATGAAAAAGGTAAGTAAAAGAACGGTTACGTCACTCATCGCCGTCATGTCGATGAACGTACTTTGTTTTTTTACCTTAACTTTCGCCATAATTTCAATTATGAATGATGAGTTTCCGCATACGTTTGAGTAAGGGCAAAACCCACTTCGTCAATAGCATACGTCATGTTATCAATTTTACCGCTGAAATAAGAGTAGCTAATGATAGCCAGTGCACCGGTAGCGATACCTGAAGCCGTATTTACAAGCGCTTCCGAGATACCGACCGAAAGAGCGGCAGAGTCAACGGCGCCGCCGGTACCCAAAGCCTGAAATGACCGGATCATACCCAACACCGTTCCGAACAACCCTAATAAGGTACCTAAAGTTGAAATGGTTGCAATAATCGGAAGATTTTGCTGCAACGATGGGAGTTGCAAAGCGGTAGCTTCTTCAACTTCAGCTTTGATTTCATCAATTTTTGTTTCTTTCGGTAAATTCTGGCCTTCCATTTCTTTGTATTTTTTCAAGCCCGCATCAACGATAGCAGCTACCGAACCCTGTTGTTTTGCACAACGACTTTCAGCCGATTCGATATTTCCTTTCTTCAAATCGGTTTTTACATTGAAAACGAAATTAATTAAATTTCCTTTCCCTTTGGCTTTTGAAAGAGCAAAAAAGCGCTCTACGCTCAAAATAATCACGGTCAATAAAAGAGTCAAAATGATGGGTACGACAAAACCCCCTTTGAACATGGTACCTAATAGATTGAGCGGATGATTGGCGTTATTTCCGCCTTCAAAGTTTTTACCGTCACCCAAAATAAATAAAAAGAAGCATACTGCTAAAATAAAACTGACGATGATAACAATTCCCGCTGATATACCGCGCGATTTTTTACCTTCTGTTTTTGCCACTGTTTGTTTTTTTGTTTCCATAAATTTGTGTTCGTTTAAATTTAAATAAATTAATTTTTGTTGTTTAAGTATATGAAATTATGTTTTTTTGCGTGCAAATGTAATGAATTTCTGACTAATACAAACAAAAAAGGCTAAGAATACTATATATTTAAAATTATTTAACTTCTGTTACGCACGATGAAAAGAAAATACGAGTTACAAATAATCCGTCTATTTGTAACTCGTAACTTATAACCTGAGTTTTAGATAAGAAATATATTTCTACTTTAACAGATTTAAAAACAGATGTCTCACTCCGTTTGGCATGACGAATGGATATATACTTCACGCGGCATGGTTTTGTGCATTGGTTTGATCAAAAAATTGGAAATTTAGCGTTAATAATGAATTCAACTCAGTTTCATATTTCATACTGACGGCAGTAAAGAAATCCCGGATAGCCTGAAGAAACAGATGCGGTGTTTCGTAGCATTCTCCATAAAGGATTTTGTAACTACTCAGGTACCCTGTCAACAATAAAAAAGATAAAAAGAAGGAAAAAAGGGTAGAATAAAAAAAGTATTACTTTTGTGCCGTGGAAGAAATGATACACATAAGACGTTCGGAGTATGAACGGTTACTTTCTCAAGAGGCAAAACTAATAAAAATAGAGGAATTAGTTCAACAATTGCGAGAAGAGATGGCGTTGTTAAAAAACGGACGCAATAGTAAAACGAGTTCCACGGCGCCATCGCAGGATATAAATCGGAGTAATAATGCGCACAGTCTACGGGAGAGAAGTGGCAAAAAAACGGGAGGACAGTTATGTCATCAGGGTCACACACTGTCGATGAGTGAGACACCCGACCAAATAATAAAACATATTCCGACAAGGTGTACATGCGGATGTTCACTGGAAGAAGTTCCGGTAACAGGTCAAACTCGTCGTCAAGTAGTAGATATTCCAGCAATAAAACCGGAATATATAGAACATCGTTCGCAGCAAAAAGTATGTCCGGACTGTGGGAGATTAAATACAGGCAATTATCCGGAAGGCGTAAATGCCCCTATTTCAATATGGCTCAAATGTAAAGAGTATAGTCAGCTATATGTCGGCATATCAGTATTTGCCCTATAAACGCATGAGTATATTATTGTAACTACTCAGGCACCCTTTGTGACCTTTACGTTAAAAAAAATACCACAAAGAGAATTTTTATTGCTTTGTGATTTGCAAAGAAATATGCTACCTGAGTAGTTACAATCTGTTATACTGTTTTTATTTCCTTTTCGAGAAACTTCCTGTATTGCTTAAACATAAAGTCATAGAATACTGCTACCTTGTCCGTTGCACGCGCTTTTTCCAATGCTTGAATATATGAAATACGGCTGCTTTTATACACATGGAAAATCGGCAAATCAAAGCAAGTCAAGATGTAATTCATGAGCAGTCGGCTTGTACGTCCGTTGCCGTCGGCAAAGGGATGTATGCTCACAAATTGAAAGTGTACATAAAAAGCCGTTTCGCATTTTTGTTGAAGGGTTTTTGCCTCTGATACCTGTTTGTTTATTTCCTGTATAAACGTTTTCATCAAATCCGGCACTTTGCTGTAATTCGGAAAAGTTCGCGCTCCTGCATGAACGTTTACAAGGCGATAATCGCCTCGTGCGCTGTCAAACGTCCCCAGTGCAGTGCTGTAAATACTGCCTGTGTTGCGTACAACCATACCGCCGATTTCGTGTATCAACGTTTCGGTAAGCGGTTGCTTTTCACTTGCTTTGTTGAGAGTATAAATGAGGGCGTTTTGATGGTCGATTACCATTTGTTGCTCCGAAAAGGGCTTATTTCCGGCGGGTATATCCTGATCGAGCAAGTCATAAACTTGTCCTTCTGTCAATGTGCTGCCCTCAATAGCCGTTGAATGATAGGTTATTGCGTAATAAGTGTATTTTTTTAAATCTACCTGTCCCTGTTCCGCCAACTTATAAGCGGCAACAAGTTTTTCGAGTTTATCTGTATCTAACGCATTCATCTTAGCCATAATATTATACTGTTTAAACTGCTATTAATTCGGGGCAAAGGTAATAACTTTTTTTGAAATGCACCCGGATTTTCGGCTATACTGTTGCGGTACGCAAATCTTCGTAAAAAGCAGAACGGGCAGATTGCACGTATGGAATCAGCCATAAAAATCCAATTCCCAACGAAAGGACACACAGCAATCCCCATCCGATAAAACTCAAGTCAAGCAGGAAAAGTTTCATTTTATGACCTTTCATCATCTTCATACTTTTGCATATCAGTGTATCGGCTCCAAGCGCAGGATTTTCATGTAAAAGATATGGCGTCATGGCATACGAATAATATTTTACTATACCCGGAACAAAAAACAGTAACGACCATAGACAAACATATAAATACATCAAAAACATTGGTATAAGAACGGTAAAGAAATTTCCAAAACCGTCGAACAGGTCATCGATTTTCAAGGCTTTTCCTCTGACAGACTTGAGACAGGCAATTGCCAGTCCGTATTTCAAAACCGGCATTATCAATACAGGACATGCAGCGGAACAACAGATGTAAATCAAAGAGATAACAACTCCTGTAGTCCATTTTCCATTAAGTGATTCACATGCCTCTGCACGCAACTTGGAATTATGTTTCAACATATATTTAAAAAATTTAATTAACAATATTATATATTTTATTTCGGCAGGAAAAACAATATTTCTAAAAAAAAGTTCGAAAAATTATTGTTGTAAATCATATTATAAATAAAATTATTATCTTCGCTGTCGAATTATCTGGTTTATGTCAGTATATTAAATTAAGGTAATGATTTGTAAATTTGCGAATTATAAAATGATTTTATTGTATTATTAAGAAAAATTTCAGGATGAAACCGACACTTTTTGTGCTTGCTGCGGGTTTAGGCAGCAGATATGGCGGACTAAAACAAATGGACGGAGTTGGTCCTTCCGGCGAAACAATAATGGAATATTCTGTTTACGATGCCATACAGGCTGGCTTCGGCAAAGTTGTATTCGTAATCCGTCACAGTTTTGATGAAGCATTTCGGGAGTTTATCAACGCCCGTTTTGCAAAAACAATCCCTGTTGAGATTGTTTATCAGGAGATAACGGATTTGCCGGATGGATATAAACCACTTCCGGAAAGAGAAAAACCCTGGGGAACAAATCACGCCGTGCTGATGGCTAAAGACGTTATCAAAGAGCCGTTTTGCGTTATCAATGCCGACGATTTTTACGGTCGAACATCTTTTGAAGTGATGAGCGAGTTTTTGCAGGGCGTTGTTGGAAAAACCAATCAATATTCGATGGTCGG
>JAIRNV010000169.1 GCA_031257875.1 Dysgonamonadaceae bacterium | reverse complement strand
CGAACTTGAAAGGCTCAACACGCTTTTCAAGTCATACGTCGACAGCGCCGATCAGGAACAGTGGGGAAAGCCCGAAATCAGTTCCACCGTTGCCCGCAAGCAGACCGACGAGGCGTTGCACAGGCTCACCGCCCGCCTCACGGCCATCATCACCATCGACGGGCCGGAAGAGTCGCAGGAGCTGCTGGTGGAATACAACACGCTGGTCAACCGTTACAACAACCTGGTGAAAGAACACTACGGCCGCCTGCACGCCAAAATCGACATCTCCGGCGGCGATATCGAACCCATCGAGGTGCAGGATTATACGGGCGATGAGGTGAATGTTATCCCGAAGGTTAGCGTGCCGGTAACGCGGGACGGGAAAACGACGATGGTCAAACTGGTGTTCAGTAAAGATTTTACGGTCAGTTATCAGAACAATGTTGAGCGGGGAACGGCCACGCTGTTTATTGACGGCATCGGCAAATTTACCGGACGGATTGTTACTACCTTTGCGATTCGGTAACGGGGTAAAAGGTAAAGGGTGAAAGGTAAAGGGTAAAGGGTACACGGTTTACCTTTTACCTTTTACCTTTTACCTTTCACCCCATATTTGGTTATTTCCGTCAATTTGTTTATCAATTTCTGCTTTTCGCCACTACCTGTTGTGGAGAAACGAAGTATGGGCAATTCGCATTTTGCCAAAATGCTGTCCTTCTTTTTGTCTCGCTCGGCTTGTTCTGTTCCTGCTTTGTGATATTTAAACCCATCCACTTCAATTGCAAGTATAGGATTTTTACCAAGTTTGTTATAAATTAAAAAGTCCAAATGTGTGTTGTGGTGTTGTGCATATTTTTGTTCTTCTTCTGTCAGTTTGGTAATATCTTTAATGACATTGCGTAGCGGGAAATGCAAAATGACATCATATTTTGAGAATTTGTCCTGTTTTAATGTGTTTGAAATTAATACATACATCAAATTTTCACTGTCAAAGTCGGATTTATTACCACTTTTTGATATTATTTCGGCACGTTTCCGTTCATAACCTTTATACAAATAATCGAAAACAGAACACAATTTGCTTTCTATTACGGAAAAGTTGTTGTAGTCAATGTAACGGATTAGGTCCGCAATATTGCTGTCTTTGTCGCTGTCATTACCGTTAACAACCAAAATAAGTTGTTTGATAGCTCTTGAAATAGCCACATTTAAGCGATTAGGGTTGTCTGTAAATTCTGAAATTTCATTATCAACAGTCGAAAGAATAATGACATCATTCTCTCTTCCTTGAAATTTATCAACTGTGTCGGCTTTAATCTGTGTTCCGTTAAATGCTTGTTGCAAAGCGTTTGTCTGATTTCGATAAGGAGTAACAATGCCCAAATCAACATCATCAAGTTTTTCGTTTGGAATAATCTCGTTGATAATCATATCAATTTGTCGTTGATTTGTTTTTTCACGAGCGTGATTACCCACCGCAGTTTTGTAAACTATCAATGGTTCTCGTTTGCTTTTAGATTCCGTGAGTATGACAAGCTGATTATCATAGAATTTTTGATTGCAAAATTCTATAATTTTAGGGTGGCAGCGATAATGTTCTCTCAAAAGTGTTTTAGGAATACGTGGAAAAATTTCCATAATTGAGGCAAGCAAACTATGATTGGAATAGCGATATGGTTCAGGAATGGAGAATTTATTAAAAACGTTATCCGTTTGTTCCTTCATCCTGTCACTAACCACATTCGGAAGTTGTTTTAAGTCACCAACAATCACGGCTCGTTTAGCGCAAGAAAGTGCAAGTGCGCCTGTTGCCAAATCTACCTGCGAAGATTCGTCAATAATTACAAAATCATAAGTTGTTTCTTCGGATAAACTTCTTCTTAATGAATAAGTTGTGCTCATAACCACAGGATAATCCTTAAGAAATTTTTCCGATTCCGAACGCAATTGCGTGATTTCATATTTTTTTCGTTTGTTATGATTGTATTTTTTGTAAAGTTCCGCTTTAAAAAGTTGCATTGAAAATTGGCTGTATTCTTTCATTTTGTTTTCGAAAGAAAAATTAGTGAGAGAATCTTCTAATGAATTTTGTTTGCTTTTTAATTCTCCTGTTTTTACAGAATAATAATTTGATTGACAAATAAGTATCGCTTTTTCAACAGGAATATCAAATAAGGTTTTTTCTTTTCTTCCATATCGGAACCAATATAGTAATTTTTGCCACCAAGTTGGTTTTTTGTTGGTTAATGCTTGTTTTTCAATGGCAACCCAAAGGGCAAGCAAATTGTCGGATGTTGTGCTTTTCAAAAAATCAATATCATTCTCTATCTTATTTTCGGCCTGAAAATGCTTGTATTCTGTTGTCAAAGAGTCTAACTCTTGCTTTAACAATGCCAATTCGTTCTTTTGTCGAAGATATTCCGAAAGTTGTTTAAAGAGGCTTTCGCAGGTATGTTTTATGCTTGACTCTTCTATGTCGGATAAATTGAATTGCACCAGATCGGGAACATCTGTTTGAGAATCAATAAATTCTTTTTTGTTGGTGGAATTTCCGAGTAAAGCGGCAATGAATTCAATGCCATTCTTTTGCAATTTCTCATAGACATTTTTTGTTGCAGAATTATTACTTGATACAACGGCAACGCTTTGTCCGTTCATTACGGCATTGGCGATAATATTCAGAATTGTCTGTGTTTTACCAGTCCCCGGAGGGCCTTCAATAACACTCAAGGGAAAAATAAACGCTTTATTTACTGCTTCTTTTTGACTTTCATTGAACCCAAACGGAAATATTTCAATCGGGTCACTGATTTTTTTTGCTGTTGGCTGTGCGCTGCTTAGGAAATTTGAAAGTATGGAATAATCGGGAATAAATGTAATTTTTGAGTAACTGTCAGCAAGTATATTGTTCCCCTCTTCGGTTGTCAGCCCGACAGTATCGGCAATTAGGTTCAGATATTGAAAGAGATTGTTAGATTTTTCACTGTTAATGGCTGATTTTACTATTTTTACTTTATTCGCACTGTAGAAGTATTCGGTATCATTGTTTTTATACTTGACAGCACACTTGTCTTTTATATAACCCATACTGATAAAACGGCAGGAAACCACATCATCAGTTCTATTCTTCCCGTTGATGTAAATCAGCTCTTTTTTTAGAGGCATATTGTTGTCACCAAATTTGAATTTCTATCGTTGTTATTTCATTGGGCTGCGTCATTTGCTTGCCCCTGATTCTTAAATATACGCAACTCCAATTTTCGCTTACAGTGTATTTTACCGCCATATTCTTTTATATCAGTTTGTTTTCTCTGCTGCATCTGTTACTGTTTTTGTGTTTTCAAGCAGTTTGTCGAAGTCGGACTGATATACTTTGTCCTGCAAAACGCGATATTTTTCAAATTCACTTTCGGCAAATGCTTTGGCTATTTCGTGCGATACCCGACCAATACCGTCGCTCAAAACTTCATCGTTGAGTTGAAGGAAGACATCAAGTTTGGTTTTCCAGTCTTTCATTGTCATTGGAACGTATTTTTTGGCTTGCCGGTGGGCGTAATCAAGATACATTGTTACGATTTCGTTCAGGTCTTCCAACTCTAACTTTGAAAGATAGTTTTTGGCGATGCTGACGTCGGTTTTGATAATTTTTCCGTGTGGTGCGTTTTTCCAACTTGTCAAACCCATATTCTCTTTTGTTGCATTTGCTCTCGCTACAATCAGTTCGGCGGCAGTATGTTGGTGGATTGCATAATGCAGTTTATTTTGCACTGTGGCAAAAAACGCTTTGGTAGTAGGACTTTGAACATCGTAATCTGTTGCGGTAGCGTAAATATCGGTAATTTTTTGATAAAATTTTCGTTCACTTGCACGGATTTCCTGAATTTCAGCGATAAGTTCGTCAAAATATCGTTTTGAAAATACCTGGTCATTGATAAGACGGTTTTTATCGAGGACGTAACCTTTTTTTGCGAAGTTTGCCAACACATTTGTCGCCCACTTGCGAAACTCAATAGCCCTTTGTGAATCGGCACGATAACCGACAGAAATAATTGCCTCCAATGAATAGAAATTAACATTGTAGTTTTTACCGTCTTCGGCAGTTTGTCGGAATTTCCGACAAACTGAATTTTCGTCCAATTCGCCTGTTTCAAATATATTTTTCAAATGCTCAACAATAGTGGAACGTCCTTTTTGAAAAAGTTCTGCCATTGCCTCTGCTCGCAGCCATACATTTTCATCTTCCACACGCACAGCAATTCCGTCTTCGCCATTTTGACGGGTGAAAATCAAGAAGTCGGCAGTGCTGTTACGGATTTGATGCGGATTATTATTTGATTTGATGTTCCGAGATTCGGGCATAATATCTATTTGACTTTATATTTTATTGAAATAATATGGCGCAAAAATACATAACAGGAGTTAAAGAGAACTCACCGCCCGCAACAGTTCTTATACTTCTTCCCGCTGCCGCAGGGACAGGGGTCATTCCTACCCACCGTCTTTTCGGCGCGAACGGGAGCCGTAATCTGTCGCTCGCGCGTGTCGCGGGAAGCCACTTCGCGTTGCCGGCGGCGGTTTTCTTCAATATCATCCTTTTGGGTGCGGTATCTGCTATAATCCGTTTTGCGTTCGGGAGCCGCCTGGCGCACCTGTTCGGGTTCGCGCACGGGGATTTGTCCGCGCATCAGGATGGAAACCGATTTGCGGTTCATGTCGTCAACCATTCTCCGGAACAAATCGTAGGATTCCAGTTTGTATATCAACAGCGGGTCTTTGTTTTCGTAGCTGGCATTCTGTACCGACTGACGCAAATCGTCCATTTCGCGCAAATGTTCTTTCCACGATTCGTCAATCGAATGAAGCAAAATGGATTTTTCAAACGATTTCACAATATCCCTGGATTCGGACTCGTAAGCCTCTTTGAGATTGCACTGTATGTTGTACACCCGTTTGCCGTCCGTCACCGGAACCACGATATTTTCATACATGTTTCCCTGTCCTTCGTAAACCCGCCTGATGACCGGATGAGCCACCTGCGCCATCCTGTCGGTTTTGCGTTTGAAACTTTCGAGCGCAATATCGAAAACCTTATCCGTTACCGCTTCGGGTTTCATCCGTTTAAATTCATCTTCCGAAAACGGGACTTCAATCGCCAGGACTTTGAACAGTTCCATCCTCAGTCCTTCATAATCGCCGGCTTCGCTGTACTGTTCGCAAATGGATGAAGAAGTATCGTACAATACGTTCAAAACGTCGAGGCCGATGCGTTCGCCCATCAAAGCGTGGCGGCGGCGGGTGTAAACGACTTCGCGCTGCGAATTCATCACATCGTCATATTCCAGCAAACGCTTGCGGATACCGAAATTGTTTTCTTCCACTTTCTTTTGGGCGCGTTCCACCGTTTTGTTCAACCATTTGTGTTCCAAAACTTCTCCTTCCTTGAAGCCCATCCTGTCCATCATTCCGGCAATGCGTTCGGTAGCAAACAAACGCATCAGGTCGTCTTCGAGCGAGATAAAGAAAACCGATGAACCGGGGTCGCCCTGACGGCCGGAACGGCCCCGCAACTGCCGGTCAACCCTGCGGGAATCGTGACGCGCGGTGCCGATAATCGCCAAACCGCCGGCTTCCTTCACGGCAGGCGAAAGTTTGATGTCCGTACCGCGCCCAGCCATGTTCGTTGCAATCGTAACCGTCCCCGACTGACCGGCTTGCGCAACGATTTCCGCTTCTTTCTGGTGCAGTTTGGCATTCAGTACGTTGTGGGGTATTTTCCGCATGTTGAGCATGCGGCTCAACAATTCCGAAATTTCCACCGAAGTAGTGCCTACCAGTGTCGGACGGCCTTCGTCCCGCATTTTCACAATTTCTTCGATGACGGCGGCATATTTTTCCCGCGCCGTCTTGTAAATCCGGTCGTTCATATCGTTGCGAATCGCCAGTCGATTGGTCGGGATAACCACCACATCCAGTTTGTAAATATCCCAAAATTCGCCGGCTTCCGTTTCTGCCGTACCGGTCATACCCGCGAGTTTGTGATACATACGGAAATAATTTTGCAGGGTAATCGTCGCGAAAGTCTGCGTAGCGGCTTCCACCTGCACCCGTTCCTTCGCTTCGATAGCCTGGTGCAACCCGTCGGAATAACGGCGGCCTTCCATGATACGGCCGGTTTGTTCGTCTACGATTTTCACCTTATTGTCTATGACTACATATTCATCGTCTCTATCAAATAAACAATAAGCTTTCAGCAATTGATTGACGGTATGCACGCGCTCCGATTTGACGGCGTAATTCTGCAACAATTCGTCTTTTTTCGCCTGTTTTTCCTCATCCGTACCGCTTTCGTGTTCGATTTGCGCCATCTGGGCGCCAATGTCGGGCAGTACGAAAAACTGCGGGTCATCGGAATTGCCGGTTAGCAGGTCGATGCCTTTGTCCGTCAGTTCGATAGTGTTGTTTTTTTCGTCAATCACAAAATACAGCGGGTCGGTAATGATGTGCATTTCCCGGTTTTGCTGTTGCATGTAAAACTCTTCGGTTTTCAGCATACCGGCTTTTACGCCCGGTTCGCTCAGGAATTTAATCAGGGCTTTGTTTTTCGGCATTCCTTTGAAAGAACGGTAAAGCAGGATATTTCCTTCGTCGATTTCCTTTTGATTCGAAGCGTTTAATTTTTGTCTGGCGTCGGCCAGCAATTTGGTTGTCAGGCTTTTTTGTACGGAAACCACATGTTCCACCCGGCTGCGGTATTCTTCATACAGCTGGTCTTCGCCTTTCGGAACCGGTCCGGAAATAATCAACGGCGTACGCGCGTCGTCAATTAATACCGAGTCCACTTCGTCCACAATCGCGTAATTGTGTTTCCGCTGCACCAAATCTTTGGGACTAACCGCCATATTATCGCGCAGATAATCGAAACCAAATTCATTATTTGTTCCGAAAGTAATATCCGCTTCGTAAGCCTTGCGGCGGGCGTCGGAATTGGGCTGATGCTTGTCGATACAGTCTACCGACAAACCGTGGAACATATACAGGGGCCCCATCCATTCTGAGTCGCGTTTCGACAGATAATCATTGACCGTAACGAGATGAACGCCGTTGTGGGTCAGCGCATTCAGAAATACCGGCAAGGTTGCGACCAGCGTTTTTCCTTCACCGGTAGCCATTTCCGCAATATATCCGCGCACCCTTTTACTGAGTTTAGGGTCTTCCGTATCTTTTTCGTATTTCTTGGGGCTGAAGTTATGCAAAACCACGCCGCCAAACAACTGCACATCGTAATGTACCATGTCCCAAACAATTTCATTTCCACCGGCTTGCCAGTGATTGTAATAGATTGCCCTGTCGCCGTCGATGCTCACAAAGTCGTGAGTAACGGCCAATTGACGGTCAAAATCGTTGGCGGTAACAACCGTTTGTTCGTTTTCTTTGAACCGGCGCGCCGTATCTTTGACAATGGCAAAGACTTCGGGCATTACTTCGTCCAGGACTTTTTCCTGTATAACTGAAATTTCTTTTTCAATCCTGTCGATTTCCGCCCAAACATTCTCACGGTCTTCCAGTTCGAGCGTTTCAATCTTCACTTTCAGTTCGGCGATTGTATTCTTTTCTGTTTTTACGGCATCTTCAATTTTTTGCTTGATTGACTCCGTACGGGCGCGTAATTCGTCATTCGACAGCGCTTCGATGCCCGGATAAACGGCTTTAATCTTTTCCACATAAGGGGAAATTTCTTTTAAGTCGCGTTGGGCTTTATTTCCAAATAATTTGGATAAGATATCGTTGAAATTCATAATATATGTTGTTTTTTAGTTACGAGTTAATACTCCTGTTTTATCGTTTACTTGTTTTTAGATGGCGAATAGATTATTTCCATAAACCGGCAATATCTATTTTTTTCCCCTTTCCTGCTTTAATATTTTCTTCCGCCTGATTTATCATTTGAACATATTTTTTACTGTATGGCGAAACTTCCTGTTCCATACCTATATCCTTGAAAAAAGGCATAAGTTTATCTCCATATTTTTTCAAATCAATCCGGGCAAAACTTGGTATGCCTTGCGCATTTCGTTCTATTAAAATTCCTGTTGCCTGTTCCATGACTCTTTATTTTATTAATTTACATTACACAATTTACTAAAATATAAATATATTAATTTATATCTTATGTTACGCACCACGCAATGACTGGTCAAACCTGACGCCGTGAGGCGTCGCCTAATGTCGTCAACTTAAGGCTGAAAGCCTTGTATCAATAGCACAGGGCGTTGCCCTGTGGGATGATGCGATTGTCAATCACTAAGCCCTGAAAGGGCGGAATCAACCGGGATATCGCCCTTTCAGGGCTTGCGTTTGGCCGGCATTTCCTGTCCGTAGGGCGTTGCCCTACGCTAATGGATATAAGGCTTTCAGCCTTAAGTTAACGACATTGGACTGTGCCTCGCGCCATCTATCCTGACAGGTTCAACCTGTCGGGATAGTTGCAACAAGGTAGACCCTTGTCGCAACAAAAGGGTTCGCCCCTACTTCGCATTATCCTGTTGCACCATCTTCTGCCAGAACGTATCATTTTCCAAATTTTTATCTAAGTAAGCACGTAATTCAGGGAAAGTCATATCTTTTGTTTTTTCATAAACTTTTGCCTGAATTTCTTCTTTCATTTTCAAACAATCAAATTGCTTTTCCATGTTGTTTCATGCTAATTAAATTACTATAATATAAATTTCGGAACGGGCAAACGCAAGAGGGCAAACGCAAGGTTTGCCCCTACCGTATAAATTCTTCCAAAGGCGCTTCTTTGCTCGCATTAGGCGGACGTATCCGCATAATAAACGCAAGCGTAGGCGCTATTTCCGTCGCCTTGATTTTCCGGTAAACGTCCGTTTTTTTTATATTTACGCCCCAGATAAATAAGGGGGAAAGGATGGAATTGTTTTGTCTGTAATCCGGTTTACCGGCTTGATTTTCATGAACTGTTACCCAACCGGGCTGCAATTCAAGGAACAAATCACCGCTGATTTTTTTGTGCATACCCCGGCGGAAATCGCCTGCTCTTCCGGCATCATCGCCAAACAACTGCCCGGCTGTTGTTACATCCTGAACGCCGCTGAATTGCGATACAAAATCGGCTGATTTCCGCAAAATTTCATACCAGTTGATTTTTTGGTCTTCAACCAGTTTTTTGTTCAGGTAGATTTGCCCGTTGTAATAAGTTTTTACCCAGTCGCCCGAACCGTAAACGGCCATCAGGTACATGTTGAGCAAAGCCGTGCAGCGATTCGGATAAAATTCTCCGGCAGGCCTGTACTTTTCAGACGCTTGAACCCTGTCACCGTAATAACCGGTGGAAGTGAGCGCTACCAGAACATTTTTAAGGCCAACCTTTTTATCCGCCAAATCCAGCAGTGTTTCAATTTCCTTATCTAAGCGATGATATGTGTCCTGGATTTCCCATCCAAATTCGCCGGAATGATTTGATTTGTAATCTCCCGCGTAATAAGTAAGCGATAAAAAATCGGGACAGCCCCGTTTACCGAAATCGGCATATTCGAAGAAAACGCCGGCCAAACGGGTAATTTCCGTATTAATAAAAGGTGTTTGTTTAAATTTCAGGAACTTATCTTTATCGTTTTTGGAAATTGTATGCTTGAAAGCGCTGTTATTTCCGGAATGGGGAAGACCGTGGTAGGAAGCCAGCGCCGGCGTCCAAACCCACTCGGGACTGATGGCCGGCGCATGTACCGTATTGTAATAATCAACATACCAGGGAATATTTTTGTAATAAGTCGTTGTCGCCCAGTTCCCGTTGTAATCGTCCAGCCAAAAAGCCGCATCGCCGTATTTTCCCGCCGATAAAATCGCTTCTTCGGCATTGGGCGCTATTGCATAAACATCCGATATTCCGCCGGTTTCAATTTTCAGTTCGTCGGTTATCGTGGAGGCGAACAAAGCCAAAGGCGAAAACCGGTCGGCCGTATAATTTCCAAGATAAGTATTGTCAAAAAGGATAGAAACTTCCCGGAGCGATTCAAAATCCATCTTTCTGTCGGCTACAATGCCGTGATAATAAGGATAGGCGCCGGTAAAAACAGTAGCGATGGACGGGGCTTGTCCGACATTGGGAAATCCGAAATCTACACGGTGGTAAACCAAACCTTCATTCATCAGGCGTTTGAAACCTTTATCTCCGAAAGTAGGGCTGAAATATTGCAGGTAATCGCCCCGCAACTGGTCTATCACAATGTTGATTACCAGTTTGGGCAACTCTATGTTTTGTTGCGCACGGACTCCCGTCACCGTCAGGACAGCAAGGAGTGAAGTGAGCCATTGTAATTTACTTTTTGGTTTTAACATTTTTTCTTTTCAAAAAAAAACAGTACTGGTACCCCGAAACAAGCCATAAACTACCGATGAGCGGGATAGAAGCCGCGTTTAATTCTTGGGGAATCCAATACCATCCCAGCAAAAAAACCGACAAAAGTACAAAATTTACAGCATGATACCAACGAAACAGGGGATAAAGTTTCTTACGCAGAAAACCCGCAAAGCCAATCAGGTGCAAAGGGTGTAGCCAAACGATATTCCAATTGGGCGAAGTGCAGGGATGCGCCGACAAAAAAACAAGCCCTGCAACAATGCATCCGCAAAGCCCTGCAACCAGAAACAGGCCGGCAAACGGCAAGCGGGTTGATTTTCTTTTGTCATTGGCTATCAGCGTCAGCGTCAAATAAATAAGGAATACAAAACTGTTTACAGCAACTGGTTTTGCGACCGGAAAAACATCTTTTGCATTACCGGCGCCCGTTGACTGCAAAACGGTTTTTTCGGAAAGGACAGCCGGATATTCCGTCCCGTCGGGAGTTTTGACAGGCGACTGGCCTATAAGATTCATCAACCTTTCGGGCAAAAACATTTCGGTGCGCCGGGAAATCAGCGAATCGGCGCCGCTTCCGATTGCCAGGTCAATTCCAAATTCCATCCAGGGATACTGTTCCGTGCAGCCATGCACCAATTTTCTTATCGTAACCGATTCATCCGGCTTTGGATAAATTAATGTTCCGCCGCAAATTTTTTCAATCATATCACGGGGGCGCGTCGTACAGTTATCGAAAAAAATATTGTAGCGGTATTCGATATTTTCGGGTTGGAAATTGGTTTCCATCATTTGCAGCAGGGATGTTTTCAAACTGTCGGGAATATTTATAACCTGTTCGACGACAGTAGCATTGTCGGCTTCGTAAACACGCATAAAATGTTGAATGGACGTTGCACTCAGGAAATAATCCGTTTCGCCCAAAAGGAAATGATATATAAAATTCGGCTTGTCCGTATCGAAAGTTCCCCAGTTCAGGACGGCGTCGACAGCGCGCGACGGGTCGTACAAACGCAAAGCCGTATGCCCGTAAACCGTATAGACGGCTTTTGAACGGGGCATGACCGTCAGCAGACTTACCTGCAAATCATTGTTTGCGTGCGATTGCATGAGGGAGGAGAAAAACAGGAAGAGAGCGAAAAAAAGGAAACGTTTCACGAAGTATTGTTTATAAAATTATTGGGCAAAGATACGATTATTTTTTAAAAGGCAATATAAATAAAGGAGTAGCGGCAGCACTTCAGGGATAAATAAATTTCATCCATTCACATCCTGTGCATAATAGCAGGAGCAAAAGCAAAAGCAAAAGCAAAAACATCCACTTAAGTAATAAGCAGAAAAATTAGCAGTAGTAAAAGATTACAAAGTATCTGTTTCGTAAAAAATATTTTTAAGATTATTTTAATTCAAGTTTCCTACCTTGTTAAATAACTGAAAAACGAGGATAAAAAAAGGGGGAAAGTGGTGATAATTGGATATAAATTACTAACT
>JAIRNV010000165.1 GCA_031257875.1 Dysgonamonadaceae bacterium | reverse complement strand
ATTACATTGTCTAGGCTGACACCGTACAGTCTGGTAAATAGGTACATACAGATGAACAGGAGCACCTGCATTTGACATAGCTGTCCTTTTGTGGACCTATACCCGTCTCTTCCTTCAGTTTCTTATCCCCCTTTCAGGATTGCTTTCATGGAACCCTGTGATCTGAACTACCAGGAACTCAAACTTCTCCTGAAACCATGTACCACCAACCTTTGACCTGAGTACTTCTGTGAACACTTTTTTGTCTCATTTCCTGTTCATAATATTTTTGTCACCTTTTTTCCAAATAAAAAATGTTCAGACCTTTTCAGTTCCACTGTCTCTCATTGCCTCACACATAGCCCCTGTTCCTGTCCTCCACTCCCTATATATGTATGTATGTATGTATGTATGAAGGGGTAGGCCTACTCGGCCCTTGCACTTAGACCTCAGTGGTCCATTGTGCTTCCCCTTTTTTAGTTATTCCCTCAGCAACCCCACGCTTCGGATGACGCGCGGGATTTTAGACGTGGGGGCGTCGAAATAGTCACTTGGTTCCATAAAGTCGTCAGGACGTTTTTGCCGCGTGTCGAAAGTTCCAAAAAGTCGTCAGGACGTTTTTGCCGCGTGTCAAAAGTCCCAAAAAGTCGTCAGGACGTTTTTGCCGCGTGTCGAAAGTCCCAAAAAGTCGTCAGGACGGTTTTGATCGGGAGCAAACAGGTAAACGGGTGAATTCTAAAACACAGAACACAAATCAACATTATTTTAAGCCAAAATGGCACAATCAATACGCTTTTCAACTTAAATCCGCAATATTCCATGCCAATTTGACATAAACATGCTTCGATTTTAAGTATGGCATTTCCCTTGATATTTTCAGACTGAAAATTGATTAATTAAATAATGAAAGGAGAATTTATTATGATGACACCTGTTAGAAGAACTCAGCATTGGCTACCGAATGTATTCAATGATTTTTTCAACGACGATTTTTATGGTAGCGTTTCAGGCAGAAGGCAGGCCGCTTCGCCTGCAGTAAACGTAATTGATACGGAAAACGGGTTTCGCATTGAAGTCGGAGCGCCGGGAATTGCAAAAGAAGATTTCAAAGTTGATATCAACAACGACAATGTGTTGACGATTTCAGCCGAGAAAAAAACGGAAGAGGAAAACAAAAACGAACGTTACCTCCGTAAGGAATTTGGGTATTCGCAGTTTAAGCAAACCTTGCTTTTGCCGGATGAAATTGACAGGGATGCGATTGCCGCATCGTATGAAAACGGCGTTTTATCGGTATTTATTCCGAAAAAGGAAAAACCGGATGAAGAAACAAACAAAGTTATTGATGTATTATAAATCAATGTCCGTATGGTTGACGAAAAACGTTTGCTGCATTTGTGGCAAACGTTTTTTTATTAAAAAAATGTCCAATAACCTTTCAAATTTGCAGAAAAATACCGAAATTTGCTGCCTTAAATAAACAAAAAAATATAATTAAGATGACTAAAAGCGCATTACAGATCGCAAGGGCTGCCTATAAGCCCAAAGTACCTAAAACGTTGGAAGGTATAGTAAAAATACAGGAAGGCAATCCAACCCAGTCGGTTTCAGACAGGGAAACTATTAAGAAATTATTTCCGCATACTTACGGAATGCCTCTAATCACTTTTGCAAAAGGCACGGAAAGAGTATCTTATCCGCCGGTTAATGCAGGAGTAATTCTTTCCGGCGGTCAAGCTCCGGGCGGACACAATGTGATTGCCGGGCTTTTCGACGGAATCAAAGACATGAATCCTCAAAGCCGTTTGTACGGTTTTATTTTGGGCCCCGGCGGATTGATCAACCACCGGTATATGGAATTAACGGCCTGTATCATTGATGAATACCGCAATACCGGCGGGTTTGACATCATCGGTTCGGGTCGCGACAAACTGGAAAATGAAGAACAGTTCGACAAAGGCCTGGAAATTCTAAAAAAATTGAATATCAGCGCTTTGGTGATTATTGGCGGCGACGATTCCAATACCAATGCCTGTATTTTGGCTGAATATTATGCCCGTATCGGAGCCGGCGTACAGGTAATCGGTTGTCCGAAAACCATTGATGGCGACCTGAAAAACGAAATGATAGAAACTTCCTTTGGTTTTGATACGGCTTGCAAAGTTTATTCCGAAGTCATCGGAAATATCCAGCGCGACTGTAATTCTGCCCGCAAATACTGGCATTTCATCAAACTGATGGGGCGTTCGGCGTCGCATATCGCTTTGGAATGCGCCCTTCAAGTACAGCCGAATATTTGCATTATTTCGGAAGAAGTGGAAGCCAAAAATCAGTCTTTGGACGATATAATCAATTATATTGCAGGTGTGGTTGCTAAACGCGCCGAAAACGGAAATAATTTCGGAACGGTGTTGATTCCCGAAGGTTTAATTGAATTTGTCCCCGCCATCAAACGGCTGATTAACGAGTTGAACGATCTTCTGGCAAATCATGACTCCGAATTTAAGATGATTAAAAAGAGCGAACAGCGTTTGTACATTATTCGTAAATTGAGTAAGGAAAATTCGGATTTGTATGCCAGTCTGCCGGAGGCTGTTGCCCGTCAATTAACTTTAGATCGCGATCCGCATGGAAATGTTCAGGTTTCGCTGATTGAAACGGAGAAACTGTTGGCTGAAATGGTTGGTAATCGTCTAGCCGAGTGGGCGGAAGAAGGTAAATACGCAGGAAAATTTGCCACGCAAATGCATTTCTTCGGTTACGAAGGCCGTTGCGCCGCACCTTCCAATTATGACGCCGATTATTGCTACTCTTTGGGATTCACGGCTGCCGGATTAATCTCTTCAGGGAAAACCGGATACATGTCATCCGTCCGTAACACGACAGCTCCGGCTTCGGAGTGGATTGCCGGCGGAGTGCCTATCACCATGATGATGAATATGGAACGCCGTCACGGTGAAATGAAACCGGTTATCCAAAAGGCGCTGGTCAAACTGGATGGAGCGCCGTTCGGGGAATTTGCGGCCAACAGGGATACGTGGGCTGTCAATACCGATTATGTCTATCCCGGTCCGATTCAGTATTTCGGCCCTGCGGAAGTCTGCGACCAGCCGACAAAGACTTTGCAGATTGAGCAAAAAAGGAAATAACAATACATTTAAGGTGTATGAGTGCAGAAGAATTAAACCGGAGACGCATCGCCGAAATCTACGAAACGCTTGAATGTCCCGAAGATGGTGAACGAATACCGGGGTTGGAAGAATCTGCTGCGGTATATATCACTCCTTCAGGGCGTTATACTTACGCCGATTACCTGACGTGGCAGGATTACCGGCGCAGGGAATTGATACATGGAAGGGTGCATGATTTATTCAGTGCGTCGTCAATGCTTCACGCAAAGATTTCAGTCAATTTGGCATTCTTCTTTAAATGGTTTATTCGCAAGCGAAAAGGAAATTGCCAAATTTTTCATGCTCCTTTTGATGTTCGTTTACCCCAAAACGGAGAAACAGCCGACGACAAAATAGACACTGTTGTGGAACCTGATATTTGTGTCGTTTGCGATCCGGCCAAATTAGATGCGAAAGGTTGCATCGGCGCGCCCGATTTGATTGTTGAAGTGCAATCGCCTTCTACCCGTAAAAGGGATTTGAATGAAAAATTACATTTATACGAATCGGCCGGTGTGCGGGAATACTGGACAATAGACCCGCCGCCCAAAACGCTCACTGTTTTCCTTTTACAGGAAAATGGAAAATATGATGCGGGAACGGTTTATAAGAAAGGGAAAGCGCCGGTTGGTATTTTTGATGGTTTGAAGATTGATTTGAAGGAATTGTTTGAAGAATAAAAAGGGAGTATTAAAAAAATGCTTATCTTTGGACGTCTAAATTAAAATAATATGAAATCCTACCGCAAAGAACTGACATTCAACATTCCTGCCCGCAGAGCCTACATCAATATTACCCCGATAATAGAAGATTGCCTGCGGGAAAGCGGCATTCGCGAAGGACTCTTGCTCTGCAACCCGATGCACATCACAGCAAGCGTCTTTATCAACGACGACGAATCGGGACTGCATCACGACTTCGAACAATGGCTCGAAAAGGTTGTTCCCGAAAAACCCCATTCTCAATACCGCCACAATGGTTTTGAAGATAATGCCGACGCACATATCAAACGGCAAGTGATGGGACGTGAAGTAGTTGTGGCCGTAACTGGCGGCGCGCTTGATTTCGGCACTTGGGAACAAATCTTTTATGGCGAATTTGACGGTAAACGCAGCAAGCGGGTGTTGGTGAAAATCATCGGGGAATGACTTATAAACTGAAAATTAAAAACGAAATAGTGTGACAGTCACGGAACGCTTCTTAAAATACATTTCATTCGACACTCAATCGGACGAAAAGGCAGATACAACACCAAGTACGGAAAAACAAATGCTTTTGGCGCAAGTCTTAAAGTCTGAAGTCGAAGCATTGGGTTTAACCGAAATTTCTTTGGACAAACACGCTTACCTGATGGCGACTTTGCCCGCCAACACGGACAAAAAACTTCCGGTCATCGGTTTCATCGCTCACCTGGATACAAGTCCCGACATGTCCGGAGCCAATGTAAAACCCAAGATTGTAAAACATTACGACGGAAAGGATATTGTTCTGAACGAAAAAGAAAATATCGTTCTTTCGCCGGAAATGTTTCCCGAATTGTTGCGGCACAGGGGAGAAGATATTATCGTTACCGATGGCACGACGCTTTTGGGCGCCGACGACAAGGCCGGTATTGCCGAAATCATGACTGCTGTTCAATATCTGATTGATCATCCTGAAATTAAACACGGGAAAATTCGTATCGCTTTCAATCCAGATGAAGAAATCGGCATGGGCACATCCAAATTTGATGTGGAAAAATTCGGTTGCGATTGGGCTTATACCATGGATGGCAGCGAAGCCGGCGAATTGGAATACGAAAATTTCAACGCGGCAGCCGCAAAGGTAAAAATCAAAGGGCTGAACGTACATCCGGGTTATGCGAAAAACAAAATGCGCAATGCCGGACTGATTGCCGTACAGTTTGCCGGAATGCTTCCTCCGCAGGAACGTCCCGAACACACGGAAGGTTACGAAGGTTTCTTTCATCTGACCGGCATGAACGGCACGGTTGAAGAAGCCGAACTGTCTTATATCATTCGCGACCATGACGCTACTAAATTTGAACGGCGTTTGAAACAACTGGAAGAAATTACCCGCTACCTGAATACGGTTTATCCGGATGCCATTCAGTTGGAAATCAAGCAACAATATCGCAATATGCGGGAGATTGTCGAGCCGCAAAAACACATCATAGATTTGGCGGTTCATGCAATGAAAGAAGCCTGTGTTACGCCTGTTGTTCGCCCCATTCGCGGCGGAACGGACGGAGCACAACTGTCGTTCAAAGGTTTACCCTGTCCGAATATTTTTGCCGGCGGCTTGAATTTCCACGGACGCTATGAATGGATTCCGGTGCAGTCGATGGAAAAAGCAGTGAGGGTGATTGTGAAAATCGTGGAATTAAATAAATAGATTTTTTGGTGGTGATGTAAAAAGTATGCTGTTATAAAAGTTTGGCAATCAGGGAATAAGTTTGTATTTTTGTTGAATGCAAATAAAAATCACACTTCATTGCCCCGACTGCCAAGGCACAG
>JAIRNV010000162.1 GCA_031257875.1 Dysgonamonadaceae bacterium | reverse complement strand
TAATCTGTGAAATATCCGTTATGAGATTCCTCAAAATAGGGGAGCAGTCCGGGGAACTGTTCAGGGCTAAGGCCAGTCAAAGAACGGAATTTCTTTTCGTTGTTGTGATAATCCAAATAATTCATCCTGTTAAAGATACGCGCGTGCATGTGATATACAAAATTTAATTTACATAAACTCTATTGAGAATTGAAAATTCGTAATTGACTTAACGTTTTTGTTTCCCCTGTGGTTTTCCCGGAACAGCAATAAATTCAGGCAAATTAAAATCTATTTTACCGTATCCTCCGATGTTCATCTTTTTTTCGATGTCAATATTTTTCGGATAAAAATCCAGTGCAGAAGCAACCATTTCGTCCCATGTTATTTTTTGTCCCGTATAGGCCGATTCGCGCCCCATGATAGCGGCCATGTTGGCAACCGCCGTTTCGGAAGCCTGTTCAACCGGTTTTCCGCTGCGAATGTGGTTGATCCAGTTTACATGTTCCAGTGTATACGGATTGGTTTGCTTGAAATTTTTAGTTTCGGCTTCCCCGTCATATTTCCACAGCACATTGCCTTTCAGGTCTTTAATTTCCATTTCCCGGCTATCCCAGTAGCCTTTTGTTCCCTGTATAAGCTCGCCGACATGGTTGGCGCAACCGTCAATTTGCCGGCACATGCTATGCAAATGAATCCCGTTTTCCATTTCAAAATCGACGCTGAAATTGTCGAACTGGTCGCCTGTAACGCGGCGCTGGCGCGAACCGAATCCAACGGCGCTTACCGGTTTTAATCCTGAAAACCAGGTAAATACATCAATATTGTGTACGTGCTGTTCGACGATATGATCGCCCGACAACCATTTCCAGTTCACCCAGTCGCGAATCATCCATTCGCAATCCGACCATCCGTATTGACGTTCCCTGTACCACAACATGCCGTCGTTCCAATAAACCGTACCGCCGGTAATTTCCCCAATCAATCCGTTCATGATTTGCCGGCAGGATTCCACATACGAACGTTGGTGACGGCGTTGCGTACCGGTAATCACGCACAAACCTTTGGCCGCAGCCTGTCTGGCGGTAGCGACAATTGTGCGGTAACCGACAGCATCCACACAAACCGGTTTTTCGAGGAATGCGTGTTTCCCTTTTTCAACCGCATACTGGAAAATAACCGGGCGAAAATTGGGCGGCGTGCATACAATGACAACATCTACATCACTGTCTATCACATTTTTATAAGCATCTAATCCTACAAATTTTCTATCGGCGGGAATGTCGATATTCTTTTTCTCTTTCAATTTACTTGCCAAATTTTCCAAACGGTCGCCGAACATATCGCCCAACGCGGTAACAGTAACTCCATTGGCGGCATTCAGGAAATCGAACGCGGCGCCCGAACCGCGGCCTCCGCAACCGATTATTCCTGCTTTCAATGCTTTCCCGTCGGCGGCCATATCCACCAAATCAGGGACATAGTACGTTCCCTGTTCTTTCAGGGGAACCTGTTTGTCGGCGGAATTGTCTTTACCGCACGAACTCAACAAAGCCGCATTTCCTGCGCCTGCCGTACCCAGGGCGCCTGCTAATGCGGAATTTTTCAAAAATGACCTTCTGCTGATTTTGTTTTTCATCATTATAATTTAATTTAAAATTTAAAAATTTAAGAATTTAAGGAATACAAAATAAGTAACAATCAACTCCGTGTCCCTCCGTGAAATCCACTCCGTGAAACTCTGTGTTTAATAATTTTTACAACACAGAGTTTCACGGAGTGGATTTCACGGAGGGACACGGAGGAAAAGATTAAAACTGCAATACTTTGCTATGATTTGACATGCATCTTTTTGTTTTATACTTCACGCGGTTTTTATTTTGTGCATTGATTTGCTTTAAACGCAAATTACGCGAATCATTTTTTCACTTCACAAACAACCCTGAATCCGACGCCGCGGACATCCGAATACCACCAAATACTTTTCGGCTGCTGCGGATCGGTTTTCAGCCAGGCCTCATGCCGCGTATAATCGCGGGCGGCGCAACGGACAGCGGAAGCGTCGGAAGCATAATTGCCTCCGCGAACCACATATTCCGTCCCGTCGGCAGATAAAGGATTCGTAACGTTCGAACCGGCTTTTTGATAAGCCTGAGGATCATATTTGTCGGCGCAATATTCCATCACATTACCCAGCATGTTTTTCAAACCGAAAGGATTCGCTTTTACGGCGTCGGGCAATTGCGTTTTATTTTTGCTGTTGTTTACATAAATGACGTATGAAGAAATCGGTTCTTTACCGGCATCGAACAACCGGCGCCAAAAACCTTCGTTAGAGAATTTTTTGGGATTGCCTTCAAAAAAATAGGGCGTTTTCGTACCGCCCCGTGCAGCGTATTCCCATTCGGCTTCCGTAGGTAAACGGTATTTTTTACCGGTTACGAGCGATAGCCATTGACAGAAGGTCTCCGCTCCGTAATGCGTCATCGTAATGGCCGGACGCTGTCCGCTGCCCCAGCCCTGGTCGGGAAATCCGAAAGGAGGCGTAGGTCCTGAAACCGCATCCACACCCGGACGGCTGTTATTGGCGAATATATTTTCGGACGGCGTGCGGCCTTCGCTCATCGTTTTTGAGTAAAACCACCAGTACAAATCCCAGGTGACTTCTATTTCCGACATATAAAAAGGACTTACGGTTACGTTGTGAACAGGGCTTTCGTCGTCCTTTCGGAAAGGCTCTTCTTCCGGACTGCCCATTTGAAACGTGCCGCTGGGAACGGCAATCATTAGAAAAGACAAATTTGAATGAGGTATTTGTTCGGTAAAATTTGTAAATCCGGTGACCGGCGTAGCTGCATTAAAATATTTTGAAGTATCGACCGGCCAGGATGCAATGTCCTGTATCGACAGTTTTCCGTGTTTGTAATTCGGGTTGTAATGGCCGGCATCCAGATGACAGCCGATGCATTGCAGGTTCAGTTTCGCTTCATTTGCCTCGTAATACAAATGGGCGGTAATCCCGTCATCTTCAATTCCCTGCGGAAAAAGATCGTGATGACAGTCTTTACACGATTCGTTGGGTATATATTTTACGGCCTGTTCCAATTCCGATTTGTAGTCCCAGTTCAAATCTGCGCTGTCTTTTGTCAGGTATCCCCACACGTCGCGCATGGCCAGCCGGAATTTTGCCGAATAATGAGCCACAGTGCCGGTTTTGGGAGGAAGATGGCAATCTGCGCAATGCACGCGCGTCCCGCTTCCGTTGTTGAAATGCTTCGATAATTTCCAGCTCGCTTCCACATGCGGATGCACGTGGCATGTTGAGCAGGATTGATCTGTCGAGTAATACACCGTTGTCTGATAGGCGGATACAACCATACATGCACCTAAAACAATGCCCGACAGAAGATAAATTAATTTCTTTTTGTCTTTTTTCCGTTCATAAAGAGACCTGCTCCCGTATCTTCCTTTCCTTCTTCCCATTTCTTTCAGCGTTTTTCCCGTATAAAATTAAAGTTATGTTCAAATGGATAAACTCCCGATTTGTTATTTCGGGGCGAAAGGTACAGATTTTTTTTGGAAAAACAAGGCTTTATTTTGTCAAACCGGGTCAACCGCACCCAAATTATCAATAAGACATATCTTGTTGATTGCGAAATAAATATACAGCCGGATTCATTGTAAAAATATCAAAACAGTAACAATATGTAAAATTTATATTTATCATTACCAGAAAGTTATAAATATTTCGGTTTTTGATGCATTTGCCCTGCGCCGCCCTGCGATTCAATTTTGTATTTCAAAAAAAACACTATCTTTGCACCCTCTTATACGGATAAAATAAGGATAAAAAATGACGGTTAAAGTACATACAGGCCTATACGATTCGCCGCCGGCGCGCGCCGAAACCGCTTTGCAGGGGTGTAAACTCCTTTCGGCACGTGCCGAAACAGTTTCGCAGGGGTGCAAACTCCTTTCGGCGCGTGCCGAAACCGTTTCGCAGGGCTGCAAATTCCTTTCGGCGCGTGCCGAAACCGTTTTGCAGGGGTGTAAACTCCTTTCGGCGCGTGCCGAAACCGTTTCGCAGGGGTGCAAACTCCTTTCGGCGCGTGCCGAAACCGTTTTTCCGAAGTTAAATTTTTAAATATATTTATAAACCGGTAAAAAACATTTCAGATATGAAGATTTTAAGTTTGAATTTCTACAAACTCCGCAATGAAGAATGGTTTCAACTGTTCACCGAATTTCGCGACCTGGTATTGAAGTACAATCCCACTGCCCTCAACATCACCGAACTGTGGGCAACGTTCCTCATTCTCTATGCCGACGCCGACACGGCGCTCGAAATCATCCGCAAAAGCGTCGACACCGGATTGATGGTGGAAGCCGACCACGTGCGCGACCACACTTTTCGCGGCTTTGTCGACGCGGTGAAATCTGCCCGCAACCACTTCGACCCGGCCAAACGCGCCGCCGCCGACAGGCTGACCATCCTCTTCGACCATTTCGGCAACCTCGCCCGCAAAGCGCCCAACGAGGAAACGGCAGGCATCTACAACCTGCTTCAGGAACTGGACAGCGGACCGGCCGGAACGCCGCTCCCGGTCGACATTCTGGGACTGCGCGACTGGGCTGTCCGCCTCGCCGCCGACAACGGGGCTTACGAAGCGCTGGTCAAGGACCGCAACACGGAAGTCGCCTCCCGCTCGAAACTGCGTATGAAGGAAGTGCGCCGCGAACTGCAGGAAGTGTATTACAAAATAACGGCGCGAATCGAAGCCACAATAACCCTCAACGGCGAGGCGTCGCCATTCTCGGATTTCACGAACGAATGGAACGCCTTTCTCAAACGCTATGCCGACGTGCTGGCGCAGCGGCAGGGCAAACGGCAAACGGCTGTTCCGCCGGATGTTTCGCAAACTCCGGTATAAAAATATAAAACATATAAAATATTTAGAAAAATGAAAAAGGAATACGGAATTGCTCTCCTTATTATTACAGTCGCGGGATTGCTGATGGTAACGCTCAGCGGTTCCGTATTTTCCGGTTATCATTTTATGGACTGCCATTATTACACGGAAATCAAGAAACAGATGACTTATTGTTCCCTGCAGGAGGTTTTTATTGATATGCTAAAAAATGATACAGGCATCCGGTTCAGACCCATGTGGAAAATCAGCGATATTTTTGAGATAGCAATGTGGGGCGATAATATGTTGCTGCACGGTTTCTGGCAGATTACGGTGAATATTTGCGCTGCATATCTGATTTATTTACTTGGACGCAATATGACCTGGTCGCATACGGAAAGTCTCTTGTTTGCAGGCTTCAGTTTAGTGGGCACTCAATCGGCCGTTTTTTATCAGACCGAAGTGATAGAACCTTTGGGACTTGTTTTTTTGATCCTGTCGTGGTTGAGTTTGCAGAAATGCATGAGGGCAAAAGGTGTTTTAAAAAAGAGATATTATACATCTTTTGCCGTTTTTTCGGTTCTGATGGCATTATGCCGTGAAAACTTTATCCTGGTTTTGCCGGCAAGTTATGTATTCTATTGTATGCTTTACAGTGAAAAATATGCTTGTGCCGGGATAATTTTCAAGACATGGAAAACCGCTCTGTTTTTATTCCTTTTAACCGCTATCTGTTTAATTTCCACGCTCGTTTTTGCAGGTACGGGCGGTACGGGTTATGCCGGCGTCTCGGCTCATATCGGGATAGCACAATATTTAAAAACGATGCTTTATCTGTTTGTAATAAGCGGCTGCTCCCTGCTCTCATTTCCGTTTATGATATGGCTGTTGAAAAAGCAGCGGGTAGCAGGGAAAAACTGGCTTTATCCTGTTTTGTTACTTGCATTTATAACCATACCCCAAGTCTTGCTGTATGCAAAAAGCAATATGATTGATCGCTACCTGATTCCGTCCGTAGTGGGTTGTGCATATTTCGCCATTTTTATTTATCGGGAAATACAAAAGAACGAACAATTGATAAATGGACGCAGGTGGAAAAATTTCAGTCTGTTATCTGGAATTGTCATAATCGTTGTCTGTAGCATCTTCGTTTCCGGCAAAAATATCCGGCTATGGCTGGTTGATTTCGCCGTTCAACTGCAAGGCAACACGCTACAGAGCATAACTGCCGAGTCGAGCAGGCAATATCTGTTAAGTACTGTCCTTACTGTGAGCATTGTATCTTTATTATTGGGAATTTGCCTTTGCGTTTGGGGATTCATAAAGAGAAAAGAACATAACATGAAAATATCGCAATTATACCTAAACGGCCTGGTGGTTGTATTTCTTTTCAATTGCGGATTGGCGTATGCATCATGTCAGCGGTATGCCATGCGGGGATTCGCCACGGAAGATTTTTTAAATGCTATCATTGTAAATTCCGCACCGGACGATGTGATTTTAGTTGCAGGAGACCCCGCAGTGGAGCAGGAAGGCCTGGCTGCCGGGCTTCCTGTTTATTTGAAAAAACAGAATAGAAACAACCTTTGGATTTTTCCTGTAACCGGGTTGGAAGACGGTAAAGATGCATCTTTGGGATTACTTCAAACTTATCGGTTCAGAAATTTAGAAACAATTGCAAATAAACAAAACATTCAAGTCATTGCTATTTTTTCGGGACTGGAAAAAGATTTTATACAAAAGAACACAGCCTGGTTCAATACAGCGTTTTACTCACGCTACGAATTTAAGGGTAATTATGTGGTTTATGCAAAAAAATGAGACCGACAGTAAATATAATATTACCCTGTTATAATCCTCCGCCGGACTGGGCTGATACTGTTTTAAAGTATTATGTGAAGTTGCAGGCGATGCTTGATAATGAAGCTAAACTACATTTGACCATAGTAAACGACGGTTCGGAATATAATATGGGAGAAGAAATACAAAACCGGTTAGTACGGAATATTCCCGATTCTGAAATTATCGGTTATCTTGAAAACAAAGGAAAGGGTTACGCTTTACGTTATGCATTGCATGCCGTAAATGCAAGAAATACGGTACAATATGTCATTTACAGTGACTGGGATTTTCCGTTTGAACTGAAGTGTGTAAAGGATATGATAACAGCGCTTTTGGAAGGTGCAGATGTAGTAGCGGGTAAACGTAATGACAGTTACTGTGAACAACTTTCAGTGAAACGGAAAATGGTGTCCAGCCTCTCAAAATGGTTGAACAAGTACCTGCTCAACCTTCCCGATTGCGATGCGCAAAGCGGATTAAAGGGGATGAGCCACAAAGGATGTGAGATTTTTTTACAGACAAAAATAAACCGTTTTCTGTTTGATACGGAATTTGTGTTGAAGGCAAGCCATTGTAAGGATATATGTTTGCGAATTTTACCTGTACAGACAAGGCCGGGAATAACGCTGTCCGATATGGGGATAAATATATTAAGAAAAGAGTTTCTTAATTTTTTAAGCATATTATTTCGCCATGTATAATTAAAAAAACGGGAGGTAAACTGCCGTCCACACGCTTTACAAAAATAATTTTGCTTACCGTATGATTTCCTGCCGTTTTTTTTTACCCTTGTGTTTTGGCAGTCGGGGCAATGAAGTGTAATTTTTATTTTCATTCAACAAAAATACAAACTTACTCCCTGGTTGTCAAATTTTTATGCCGGCATACTTTTTACATCACCACCCTATTTTATAACGAAGTGTTGCCTTTATTATCTATGGAAAAATAATCTTGCCTGCGACTCCACATCCCCAAACGCAAGATAGCAGGGATGCACAAAATTCAAATATTTTATAATCTTAAAAGCATTGAAATAATTAAAAAAACGTTTGCGAAAACTGGGAAGTGTAGCCGTATGCCGGTTCATTTCGGCAATCTTTCCGGTGAATTGGTCTTCCTGTAGAAAAAGGAAAAGATATTCGGGTAAATGCCGGATAAAAGTTTCTACAGTTTCGGATGGCTGTTTGAAAAACGAATCCAAATTATCAAAAAGCATTTTCAGGCTTTTGAAGGCTTCGAAGCGGTAAGTCATTTTTACAGTCGCATTTTCATTCAGCATTTTTTGCAGGGCAGTCCCGGTGCCGAAAGGAACACGGTCGGAAATCCGCGCCGCCGGATAAACGCAAGTCGTATCAATGAATTTGGTTTTTCCCAAAGGAAATACTTTCTGAAGAAAATAAAAATCTTCGCCCGATTGCTGTTTTCCCATGCCGCCAACTTTCGCATAAGTTTCTGCCGTAACTGCAAAAGCCGACCCTACCGTAAAATACGGATACGGATAGCCGCAGTATGCCAAAGCCGAACGGTAATAATGCAGATACATTTCGTACTGAACCGTTGCCTGCCGCAAAGGGTCTGTTTTATCCAGATGTTCAACCGGATGATGAAAAGCAATGGTTGCCGAATTTAAATCATATTGCCTGAAATTCCGGTAAATTTCCGTCAAATAATTCTTTTCGACCAGACAGTCGGCGTTCAAACTAACAAGTATTCCCGACTTATCGCCGCGGAAATGCCGGATGGCCTCATCCATTCCCAACTTGCGCGGAAGCCCGGCGCCGGTCTGGTGCCCCGGCAAATTATCAACCCAAACGGGCGTTACAAAAAAATTTCCGGTATTGCTTTCGGAAGCAATACCGGAAATTTCACGGTAAGACCGGCGATTGATTTCTATAACTTCGTCCGAATCAATCCCGTATGAATTTACCAACACAATAATCTCTACTTTAAAATCGCCACGCCCGCACCGGAAAAGACTCCTGACGGTTTGGATTGCATCCGGCTCTTTATAGCAGGGAATGACTATAATCATCGGCAAATCAGGAAATTCACTCTTTCGCCGGCGTATAACGGGCATTCAAAAAATCGACTACTTCTTTAGTAATATCATACGCATCATTGACATAATAAAAATTGTCTGTACCGATATTGCTGAAGATAATCTGGTATTTTTGCGGCGCATTGAACAGTTTCAGACCGGACAAAACCGAATCCTGTAACTGTAGTTGCATGTGCATCTGTTTTTCGGACAAATTCTGTTCGATTTGAGCGGCATATCTTTCCAAATCGTTTCTTGTTTTTTCCAAACGGGCGCCTTCCTGATTCATCCGTTCCTGGGTAATAAAAGCATTCAGCTGGACTTTCTGCTGGAAATCCTTCACTTCCTTTTCAAACCGCTGTTTGCGCTGATTAATGTCCAGACGGTGATTTTCCAGCTCTTTCATGCTCGCTTCATTTAAATCCTTGAAGAGCATATAATTATTTAACAGAGAATCTGTACGGATATAAGCTACCGGCAAAAGCGATTGCCGGATGGAATCTCCTTCCTGTGAACCGTTATTATCTGACTGATTACGCTTTCCTCCCGAAAAATGTAATATAAACAACACGATAACTGCCACCGCCAAAATTCCATTAATAATGTAATGAGCATTTTTCATACGAATCTAATTTTTAAATAGTTTATTTAATTTGGGTTACAAAGATAGTCGAAATATTGTCAATCCCGTTATTTTTTTTTATTATTACTCTAATTTCACGTATCTTTGCAGCTTCAAAATCGTATTTTTGATATATTTAATACATTAATTTTTATGGAAATAAAAGATTTAAAACCGGTTTTGCTGTGGCAATTCTTCGACCGGATAACTCAAATTCCGCGCCCGTCGAAAAAAGAGGGCAAAATAGTAAGTTTTCTGCTTGATTTTGCCGAACAGCAAGGTTTAGAGGCGAAAAAAGACAGCGCCGGTAATGTTTTGATTCGCAAACCGGCCTCAAAAGGCAAGGAAAACCTGAAAACCGTAATTTTGCAGTCGCATGTGGATATGGTTTGTGAAAAAAACGCCGATGTGGACTTTAATTTCGAGACCGATTCGATTCAAACGTATATCAACAGCGGTTGGGTGAAAGCAAAAGGAACCACGCTCGGCGGCGACGATGGAATCGGAGTGGCGGCGGCGCTGGCCATACTCGCATCCAAAGACCTCGAACACGGACCTGTCGAATGTCTGTTCACAACCGACGAAGAAACCGGATTAACGGGCGCTTACGCTCTTTCCAAAGATTTTTTGACCGGAGGCAATATTTTGATAAATCTCGACAGCGAAGAATGGGGCGAATTTTGCATCGGATGCGCCGGAGGGAAAAACACACAGGGAATTTTCCATTACACAAAAACCGCACCGCCGGCCGGTTATTTTTGGTTTGAAGTACAGGTCGGCGGTTTGAACGGAGGCCACTCAGGCAGCGACATCAACGCAGGATTGGGCAACGCCAACAAAATCCTGACCCGTTATTTGTGGACGCTTTTGCAGGAATGTCCCTTACTTTTAGCAAGCATCGATGGCGGGAATCTGCATAACGCCATTGCCCGTGAAGCAAGGGCAACAGCCGGCGTTCCCGATGCTTTCAAGGAAAAAGTCAGCGTATGGCTGAATGTTTTGCAAGCCGACCTTTCTGCCGAACTGTCTCAAGTAGATAAGGGTGTAAAACTTTCGGTACATTCCGCCGAAAAGCCCGCGTATTGCATTGACGCCGGGACCGGAAACAGTTTATTGAACGCCCTTTACGCCCTGCCACACGGCGTGACGGGAATGAGCCGCGAAATTCCCGGTCTGGTAGAAACATCGACCAATCTTGCTTCCGTAAAAATGCAGGAAAATGCAACGGTTACGGTAACAACCAGTCAGCGCAGTTCGACCGAATCGTTGAAAACGGATATTGCCAGTCAGGTACGCGCCGTATTCCTTCAGGCCGGAGCCGAAGTCGTCGCTACGGAAGGCTATCCGAGCTGGAAGCCCAATCCCGGTTCGGCGATTCTGCAACTTTCCCAATCCATTTTTGAAAAACTGTTCAGGGAAAAACCGAAAGTGATTGCGATTCATGCCGGACTGGAGTGCGGTTTATTTTTCGAGAAAAATCCGAAATTAGATATGATTTCCTGCGGGCCGACCATTCTCGGCGCTCATTCGCCGGACGAAAGGCTGGAAATCGAAACGGTGGAAAAATGGTGGAAATTTTTGCTGGAATTGCTGAAAGCGATTCCGGAATAATGCGTATAATTACGAGTAAACGAATTGACGCCTATCCAAATGAATATGTTAAAATGACCGGCATATAAAAAATAAGAAATATGGATATAAATCCGCAAAAAATAGATGGCGATTGGGAAGAAGGATGGGCAATGGATCTGCACACAACTTCAAGTGTTCCAATTACGGACGAAGCAGGCAATGTTATAAAATGGGACAATGCCCGTCCACCTGTTGCAGAAGAATTGTATCAACTAAAGTATTGCAACAATGAAAGTAAAGTTGATACTATAGCAAAGCCTGTTTCTGATTTTATTCGCGAAAAGCAAGAACAGTGGAAACTTGATTTAATAATACCGGTACCTCCGTCGGATACGGAAAGGACATATCAGCCAGTGATTGAATTAGCCAATGCTGTCGGTACATTATCGGATTTGCCTGTTGATAATGTTGTCCTGAAGAAAAACGATGCAACGCCACCATTGAAAACAATAGATGATCCGGAAGCAAGACGAGAAATTCTCAAAGATGCTTTTAGTGTGGAAACAGATGTGTTAAAAGGAAAAACTGTTTTGATTTTCGATGATATATACCGTTCGGGTGAAACTGTAAATGCCATTAGCGAAGTTATAAAAAACAGGGGAAATGCTAAAAATATTTATGTCTTGACTGTAACAAAAACAAGAGTAAAGAAATGAAAAACAGCAAAGAATTTTTATGGTATCTGTTTGCCAATACACCCGGATTCGGGGTAAAAAGTATCCATTATATATATGAGATACTTATGGCGAATAATATGACCGTTAATAATTTGTTTGCAATGAAAGCGGACGAATTATGCCATTTTTTTCCCGAAATAGGACAAAGAAAATTCTCAAAGGCAGATTTTTTTAATTTCCCCTCATTAGACAACAATCAATTGTATGATAATTTTTTACATTTAAAAAATAATGATATTTCAATTATCGGCCTTGACGATGAGCGTTATCCGAAATCAGTTAAAGAAAATATGAAAGATATTGCTCCTCCTGTCTTGTACTGCAAAGGGCAATCGCTTTTATTGCAAAAAAAAGGAATATCAATAGTGGGAGCAAGAGATGTAAATGATTATGAAGTAAATTTGACAAAAAAAATTGCATATCAATTGGCGGAAAACAAAATAAATGTTACTTCGGGATATGCAAAAGGTGTTGATACTGCCGCACATACCGGCGCATTGGAGGCGCACGGAACAACCACTATGATATTAAGTTTTGGAACAAACCATATATCAATTAAAAGAGAAATACAAAATTTTGAATGGAAACAAAACGCTTTGTTTGTAACGCAATTCGCCCCTTATGAAAAATTTTCCGGGCATAATGCAATGACACGAAACAAACTTGTCTGCGCCATGTCTGACGCCATTGTTGTAATTAAATCAGGTGTAGAAAGAGGCGTTGACGGAAAAATGAGCGGTACTTTTGATGCCGGCAAATCGGCATTACAAATGGGGATTCCTGTTTTTGTTTTAAGCCCCCATAAATTAAAATCTATCTCTCAAGGCAACATTGATTTAATTAAATTGGGGGGTATGGAAATTTCTAATGAATATGATATTGTAGATTATTTGAACAAACCAAAAATGTCGAATGATAAACAGCCTGATTACTTCCAACATGGAAGAACTCATTCTCAATATCAGTTAAGTTTGTTTTAATCCTCACTGTAAATGTAACTAAGCGGAGGAAGCGGTTAATTTGTCTATCCGTTTACTCGTAACTTGTAACTTGTAACTTGTAACTCGTAACTCATTATGCGAATCGAACAGAATTACTCTTTACTGAAACACAATACATTTGGTTTGGACGTTAAAACCAAATACTTCGCCGAGTACGAAAATGAAGCCGACCTGCAACAGCTTCTCCGCGACGAATATTTTTTCTCCCAACAGTTTTGGCACATCGGACAGGGCAGCAACCTGGTGTTCCTTGGCGATTTCGACGGAGTGATTGTACATTCCGCCATTCGGGGCATCGAAAAAATAAAGGAAACGGATGGTTTTGTGTGGTTAAAAGCCGGCGCCGGAACCGATTGGGATTCGTTTGTGGCTTATTGCGTGCAAAACGGGTGGGGCGGGCTTGAAAACCTGTCTCTCATTCCGGGGGAAGTTGGCGCGTCGGCTGTGCAAAATATCGGCGCTTACGGTGCGGAAGCGGCCGGTTGCATCGAAGAAGTCCATGCTTATTTTCTCGAAACGGGTGAGAAAAAGATTTTTTCCAATCGGGAATGTGAATATGCCTATCGCGACAGTTTTTTCAAAAAACAGGAGAATAGAGGGAAATATTATATTACACACGTAGTTTATAAATTATCCAAAAAACCGGAATATAAGCTGGATTACGGAAATGTCAGGGAACAAATCGGGGATGAACCGGTGAATTTGGAAACCGTGAGACGGGCGATTATTGCAATTCGCGAATCCAAGCTGCCCGATCCGAAAAAAACGGGTAATGCCGGCAGTTTCTTTGTGAATCCCTGTATTTGCACAGCGCATTACGAAGGTTTGAAAAAGCGGTATCCTGATATGCCTCATTATCCGGTCAGTGAGGAAGTTGTAAAAATTCCCGCCGCCTGGTTAATTGAACATTCCGGCCTGAAAGGAAAGACAGTGGGAGGCGCTTCCGTATATGACAAACAACCTTTGGTGATTGTCAACCAAGGAAATGCAAGCGGCCGGGATATTGCGGATTTAGCGGCGGAGATTCGTAAGACCATTCAGGAAAAGTTTTTTATTGATTTGCGGCCGGAAGTCAATTATATTTAATCATTAGTTAACGAGTAAACGAGTTGACAAGTAAACAGGCGTTGTTAACTTGTTTACTCGTTAACTTGTTTACTTGTCAACTACAACATCAATGAAATTACGGTTTTTAGGCACGGGAACTTCCACCGGCAATCCGGAAATCGGGTGCCGGTGTGAAGTTTGCACTTCTTCCGACAGGCGGGATGAGCGGTTTCGCGCATCGGTACTGATTGAAACGGAAGGAAAAAGGATTCTGATTGATTGCGGTCCTGATTTCAGAATGCAGATGCTGGAAACACTGAAAACCAATTATTTTCTGCACTTGGACGGTGTTTTGCTGACTCACGAACATTATGACCATGTCGGCGGGTTGGACGACCTGCGTGCTTTCAGTCGTGGAGGGGCTGTCCGAATTTACGCCGAAGACCTTGTGAAGGAGGCCATTTGCACACGAATGCCTTACGTTTTCCGTAAACATAAATATCCGGGCGTCCCCAATTTGGAATTGCATGTCATTGAAAATAAACCGTTTTATGTTTCCGGCATAGAAATAACACCGATTCGCCTGATGCACGCCAACCTTCCGATTTTCGGTTTCCGCATCGGAAATTTGGCTTATCTGACCGACCTCAAAACAATTCCCGAAGAGGAATATAAGAAATTGCAAAACCTTGATGTATTGGTTATTAATGCTTTAAGGCCAAAGGAACACCTTTCTCACCAGAGCCTTCCGGAAGCTTTGGAACAAATCCGTAAAATTAATCCGCGTCGCGCCTGTTTAACCCACATGTCACACCAGTTCGGACTTCATGCCGTAGTGGAAAAAACCTTGCCGCCGAATGTTTTCATCGCTTTTGACAGGGAGGAAGTACAGGTAATTTAATCGGGGACATTTCAAATTGTTGTACCCTGTCATTTCCGCTTATTTTTCCCCGTATAAAACTTGCAAAACCGTCTGGCCGACAGCCTGCAAAGTATTTTTATCCACATTCTCCATCGTATCGTCCAAAGTATGCCAGTAAGCAGCAAAACCGGTTTCGGAATCCGGGTCGTACTGGATGATATCAATGCACGGAATTTTCCTGTGCCTCATTACCTGAATGTGGTCATCTTCAATGGCGCCTCCCTGCCGGTTTGAAAAATAGGCATCATAACCGGCGGCCTGCGCCGTTTCCCAAACTTTTTTCACAATGTGGGGAGCCTGTTGCATGGAAAAGATTTCCTTGAAAAACAGCGCGCCGGGAGCGCCGACCATGTCCAGAAGTATTCCGTATCGCGCCGTATAACCGGGTACATGCGGATTTTTCGCCCAGTATTCCGACCCCATGCACCAGTTGCCGTAATGTTTGTCTTCGGCAGGAAAATCCGGTTTACCCCAATCTTCCGCATCGAAAAAGATAATGTCAAGGCCTGCTGCCGGTTGAGTGATGCTCACCTGACGGGCAATTTCCAGCAGGACGGCACAGGCTCCGGCTCCGTCGTTAGCTCCGTCAATGGGCGTATGCCGGTTTTTGCCGTCAGGGTCGCGGTCGGCATAAGGCCTTGAATCCCAATGGGCACAGAGGAGCACGCGACTTTTGTTTTCCGGTTGGAAAGAGCCGATAATATTTGTGATGGCAACCGGTGAATTATCCAAAAGATGCAAAGTCGCCCGCTGTTCGACGACTGTGGCTCCGAATCGCCTTAATTCGCCGGCTAAACAGGCTCCGCAGGCATCGTGCGCCGGAGTATTGGGAACGCGCGGGCCGAATGAAACCTGCTTTTCGGTGTAAAAATAAGCGCTGTCGGCGTTGAAAACGGGGACTTTTATTTCGGCTGTGTCATTTGCCCGGGGCGCCTGTTTGCAGGAGAAACTCATCAGCAAACAGAAAAAAGTAAGTGTTAAATATCTTGACATAAAGTAAATATTAAATATTTTGACATATTAAATCTTTTAACCGTACAAAAGTAATCATTTTTATTTAATGCACCCCAGCCACTATTCCAATTTGGGAATCAAAATTTATTTCGTACATTTGCCGCCTTGTAATAAAAATTATTAAAAAATAAACAGAATACTTTACAGATGAAGAATTTATTTACGGTAAAGAAAAAATCCGGTAAAAAGATTAGCATGATCACCTGTTATGATTATACAAGCGCCCGTTTGCTGGAAAAAGCAGGCGTTGACACGGTCTTGGTCGGCGATTCGCTTGGGATGACGATGCTTGGTTATGATTCAACGCTTGAAGTTACCATGGAAGATATGATTCATCACGCCCGCGCTGTCAAGCGCGGTTTAAAAAACGTCTTAACCGTCGTTGATCTTCCGTTTATGTCATATCAAAATGATGTCGCCGCTGCTGTTAACAACGCCGGGCGCCTGGTTAAAGAAGGAAAGGCGAACATCGTTAAACTTGAAGGCGGAGAAGAGTTTGCAGACGTGATTAAGGCAATTACCAGGGCTTCGATTCCGGTTTGCGCCCATATCGGGCTAACCCCGCAGTCAATTAACGCATTCGGTGGCTTTGTGGTTCAGGGGCGCGATATTGAAAGTGCAAGAAAAATTGTCCGCGATGCTTTGGCGGTTGAAAAAGCAGGAGCGGTAATGGTGGTGCTTGAAGGTATCCCAACCCGGCTGGCTGAAATTATCACAAAGCTTCTAAAAATTCCAACTATCGGCATTGGCGCAGGCAATGTGACCGACGGGCAGGTTTTGGTAATGCAGGATTTACTTGGTCTTAACATTGATTTCAAACCGAAATTTGTCAAACACTTTATGAACGGTGCAGACATTTTCGTTACCGCCTTTAAGGATTATATCAGTGAAATTGAGACCCTGAGTTTTCCGGGCGCCGAGCATGAATTTGCCTTAAATGACGAAATTTATCAAACTTTAAAAAAGGAGTATCTGTGATTACAATAATGACAGTTAGCGAATTGACAAAAGCCGTCAAAGACGCAAAAAATAAAAATCTAACGATTGGGCTTGTCCCCACTATGGGTTACCTTCATGAAGGTCATGCCAGCTTGATTCGGCAATCTGCTGTCGACAACGGTCTGACAGTCGTGTCCTGTTTCGTTAATCCCACCCAGTTTGCTCCCGGGGAAGATTTTGAGTCTTACCCCCGAGACTTCACGCGGGATCGGAAAGTAGCCGAAAAGGCAGGCGCTACAGTTTTATTTGCACCTGATGTCAGTGAAATGTATCCGGAAAATTATAACACGTTTGTTCTCGCCTGCGGAGTTAGCGAAGTACTGGAAGGCCTGGCGCGTCCGACTCATTTTCGCGGAGTAACGACTGTTTTAGCCAAACTTTTTAATTTGAGCCGGGCCGACCGTGCTTATTTCGGGCAAAAGGACGCACAACAGGTGAGCGTTGTTGAACAAATGGTGCGGGATCTGAATTTCAATACCGCAATCATCCGGATGCCGATTGTCCGCGAAGACAGCGGACTGGCTAAAAGTTCACGCAATCAATATTTATCGGATACGGAACTTCAGGAAGCAACCGTTCTTAAAAAATCACTTGATCTGGCACACGACCTTATCCGGAGCGGCGAGATTGCTGCCGGTAAAATAAAAGCCGCAATGACGGAGTTTATCACCCAAACGGCTGAAAATGCCCGGATTGACAGAATTGACATCGTTGACAACACAACTTTAGCCGATGTTGAGACAATCACTTCAACCGTCCTGATTCCTGTTGCTGTTTACATCGGCAAAACGCGGCTAATTGACAATATCGTTGTTCCCGTTTAATTTTTGAGGAAAATTATGAACTTGGAGATGCTAAAATGTAAGATTCACCGGGCGACAGTAACTCAGGCCGAGCTGCAATATGTCGGGAGTATTACAATCGATGAAGATTTGATGGATGACGCCGGCTTGGTTGAATATGAAAAAGTCCAGATTGCCGACATTGAAAACGGTGAGCGTTTTGAAACTTACGTAATCGCCGGTTCCAGGGGAACGGGGGTTATTTGTATTAACGGGGCGGCAGCGCGGAAAGTGGCTGTAGGAGACAAGCTTATTATTATGGCTTATGCTTATGTTGAAGCTGAAGAGGCTCGCGCTATGAAACCGCGAGTTGTTCTGGTTGATGAAAAAAACAGACGCACCGGCATTTTCGTACAGGGCGATTGCCTGACGCCCGGACAAAACAGTTCCGACCCTTTGCGCCGCGTACTGATCACCAGTGGCGGCACCGTTGAACCGATCGACAGGGTCAGAAGCGTTACCAATCATTCAACAGGCCGCCTTGGGGCGGTGATTGCCGATAAATTCCTGCTCGAAGGGTGGTTTGTAACTTATGTCTGTACTGCCGGCAGTGTTAAACCCCGCGCCGGCGCAAATCTAAAAACCGTTACCGTTACAAATGTCGAAAGTGTAGTGCATGAGCTTAAAAATCTCCTTCAAGAAACGAATTATAACGTAATTGTTCACGCAATGGCTGTTAGCGACTATTCGCCCTATGCGAGCCTGCCCGGTGACGGGCTGGCTTTAGCCTGTGCCCGTCTGGTTGAGGACAGGCTAACCGGCAAGGATCTTTGCGCCGCTTTTGAAAACCTGTTCAACTCTCTTGCGGCAGGCCGTGATGTGCCGAAAATATCATCCAACGCTGAGAGTCTGATTACTTTTATGCGTAAGACGCCTAAAGTTATTGCCAGTCTGAAACTTTGGAGTCCCGATTCCGTTCTGGTCGGCTTTAAAATGCTGGTTGACGCCCCTCACGAACGCCTTCTTAAAGCGGCTCATGACTTAATTGTTAACAACAAATGCGACTTTGTTCTGGCCAATGACTTAAATTCGATTACCGATACGGCTCATACGGGCTATTTAGTTGATCAAAACGGGGTTGTCGCCACTGCTCATACCCGCAAAACGATTGCCGGGATGATTTATGAAAGAGTAAACGAGTTGACAAGTTAACGATAAGTATTGTCAACTCGTTTACTTGTTTACTCGTTTACTTGTCAACTCGTTTACTCATCAACTCATTAACGTATATTTATGAAAACAGTAACCCTGACAGTAACAGGCGGCATCGCCGCTTATAAAGCATGTGAAATTGTCACCAAACTGCGCGCGCAAAACTGTAACGTGCGCGTTGTAATGACAGCGCACGCCTGTGAGTTTATAACTCCGCTCACATTCAGGACACTGTCGGGAAATCCGGTCAGGACAGGTCTTTTTGAAGATTATACCCCCGATTTGGTAGGGCATCTTGCCTTATCCGACAGCGACGTATTTTTAATTGCTCCGGCAACAGCCAATCTCATCGGTAAAATCGCACACGGTTTAGCCGATGACCTTGCTTCTACTACGGCTCTTGCCGTGCCGGTTGATACGCCCAAACTTGTGGCGCCCGCAATGAACACCAAAATGTATGAAAACCCGGCATTCATTAAAAATCTCACTACTTTGACTGCCGAGCTTGGATATACCGAAATTGCCCCGCGCAAATCTCTTCTGGCTTGCGGGGAGGTTGGAACAGGCGCTTTAGCCGATGTTGATTTAATTGTTGAAGAAGTCCTTAAAAACCTTAAATAGGCAAGTCCTGCCTGCCACCCTGCGCTCGGCGTAGCGTCGCTACGCCGGGTTAAAAGCAAGGCTACAGCCCTGCAAATCACAAACAGCAGAGATGATTTTTTTCCGGTCGGTATGGATGGGGGGCTTCCGGATGGTCGTGCCGCTCTCAATATACGCTAAGACAGCGCAGAAACCCGTTCGGCTTCGATTTTTCCTTTCAGGAACAGGGACGCCATCGAAGAAAATTTCTCTTCCGATTCGGTTGTATAAAAACGGCATGTAGCGCTTTTCGAACACTGGGACTCTATTTCCGGATGCCGGCAGAGATAATCTTTCAGGCTTTCGGCAACTAATTTTCCTTGCGATACCAGGCGGATTCCTATGGGCAGGTGTTCGCGGATTTTTTTTTCCAGTAAGGGATAGTGCGTACACGCCAATATGAGCGTATCAATCAAGGCATCTTTTTGGAGAATGTTTTCAATATGCTGTTTGACAAAATAATCGGCGCCGGGCTTGTCATGCTCGTTATTTTCGACCAGAGGCACCCATACGGGACAGGCTTCGGACTCGACAGTCATTCCGGGAAACAGTTTTTCTATTTCAAGCGGATAGGAGCGGGAAATAACAGTTCCCTGCGTTCCGAGAATACCGATGTGACAAGTGCCGGTGATTTTGTTGATATTTTCGACTGTGGGACGAATGACGCCTAAAACCCTCCGTTGCGGATCAATTACGGGCAAATCTTTTTGCTGAATAGTCCGGAGCGCTTTTGCCGAAGCAGTATTGCAGGCAAGGATAACCAGCCGGCATCCTTGCCGGAAAAGCCATTGAACAGCTTGCAGGGTAAACTCATAAACAACCTCAAATGAGCGGCTTCCATAAGGAGAACGCGCATTATCGCCCAAATACAAATAATCGTATTCGGGCAGTTGCTCGCGGATTTGTTCCAAAATAGTAAGTCCGCCGTAGCCTGAGTCGAAAATGCCAATGGGTGTCATATCTTTAATATCATCTCCTAAAAGGGGAGTTTTACAGGGTGCAACAATTTGAAATTCACCCTTTTGTGTTGCAAAACAAATACTACGCGGCAAAAGTACTGCATTTATTTCGGAACTCAAAAATTATTTCAGTCCTGAAGTGCATTTCATACTGTCGCATCACTAACCACTAACCACTAACCACTAACCACTAACCATTAATCATTAATTCTACTTTAACAGATTAAAATTTTGGTGGTGATGTAAAAAGTATGCTGTTATAAAAGTTTGGCAATCAGGGAATAAGTTTGTATTTTTGTTGAATGCAAATAAAAATCACACTTCATTGCCCCGACTGCCAAGGCACAG
>JAIRNV010000142.1 GCA_031257875.1 Dysgonamonadaceae bacterium | reverse complement strand
TTTTAATATCAGTGATTAGTGATTAGTGATTAATGATTAATGATCACTACTGTCGGTAAAAAATAAAGAGCGGGGAATTTTGAGTTTCCCCGCTCTTTATTTTTTACCGGACAGTAGTGTTTTCTATTATTTTCCGGAAGCGTAGTTTACAGATACTTCATTTATAAGCCGAATACAATGTACAGATGCCGAAGGTCAGTTTTTTATATTGCACGTTGCAAAAACCGTTTTTCTCCAGAATGGCTTTCATCCGGCTGCCTTGCGGGAAAGCCGCAACCGAACGGGGCAGGTAGTTATAGGCCGGTTTGTTTCCCGAAACGATTTGTCCGACAAGCGGAACGACTGTCCGGGAATAGAGCCGGCAGGCCTGTTTCATCGGGAAATACTCCGGCGAAGTAAGCTCCAGGATGATTAATTTCCCGCCCGGACGGAGCGTCCGGAAAATTTCCCGCAATCCCCTGTCCGGATTTTCAAAATTCCTGACGCCAAAAGCCGCCATAGCCGCATCGAAAGACCGGTCGGCGAACGTCAGACGCATACAGTCCTGCCGTTCAAACTCAATCTTTCCCGACAGTCCGGCGCGGGATACTTTTTCCCGTCCGATTTGCATCATCTTCTCGGAAAGGTCAATGCACCGGATATGTTCCGGGCGGAGCAATCCGTAAGCCATTAATGCCAAATCGCCCGTTCCGGCGGCAATATCCAGTATTTTCTCCGGACGGACATCTTTTAAGGCCAGTACGCCTTTTTTCCTCCAGTAATAATCCATACCGAGCGACAGGGTATGATTCAGCAGGTCGTACTTTCCGGCAATCGCGTCGAACATTTTTTCTACCTGTATGCCTTTGGGGGCATCATTGTTTTTATAGGGGAATATTTTTTCGGCTTTATATGTCATGGGAATGAAAATTTATAATAAGTGATGCGAAATAAACAGGATGTAACAGTTATTCTTTCCGTTACCGCAGGTGAAGCCGAAGGCGTAACCCAATGTCTTTAAGTTAAGAAAAATAATGTAATAAGGTTAAGAAAATATGAGTAGCAGAGAATTGTTCCATCCGTAGCCAACCTTATTACCTTATTATATCTTATTAATTGACAGCTGCTTACTTCTTAATTTGATGCCATAGTGTTCTGCCGTTTTTTTTTTGTAAATCCTATTGATTGGTCTATTCATTTTAGGAATCTATCCATATTTAATTGAAATAATCTTCGATTTTCCGCATGGCGGAATCCAGACAGAAAACAACGACGTGGTCGCCGGCCTCAATCCGGGTGTTGCCGTCGATGATGTCCACAACGCCATTCCGGATTTTTCCGCCTAAAGTCATGTCCTGCGGCAGGTTCAAGTCTTTGACGGGTTTGCGGGTAACCCTCGAACGGGGACGGGCGACTAATTCGGCCACTTCCGCATTGGCGAAAGTCATGCTCTTCACTGTCGAAACATCGGCATTCAAAAGGAATTGATAGATATGGCTTGCGGCAATCAGTTTTTTATTGATTACCGTACCGATGTCCCATTTTTCGGCCATTTGGATATAATCCGTATTTTCCACTTCGGCTACCGTCTTGGGAACGCCCAGACTTTTAGCCGTCACGCAAGCCAGAATATTCGCTTCAGAATTGGAAGTTAAGGCGATAAAAGCGTCGCAGTCTTTGATATGTTCCCCGACGAGAAGGTCTGTATTGCGACCGTCGCCGTTGAGTACCATTACATTGCTTCGCGCCTTTTCGGCCAAACGGTAACTTTTTTCTTTGTCTTTTTCAATCAGTTTGATTTGGATGCTGTCCGGCAAATTTTTGCAGACTTTCGTGGCAATCCGGCTACCGCCCATGATGGTTATCCGGTTGATATTGATATTGTCTTTCCCTGCAAAGGTTTTGATGTCGGGAACATGTTTCGGCGTTGTCGTGAAAAACACAATATCGCCAGCCAGTATCCGGTCTGAGCCTCGCGGAATAACTGTTTCGTTGTCCCGCTTAATCGCAACGATATGATAAAACCGTTCCCCTTGCGACAGGTCGCAGAGGTATTTATTGATTATTGCCGCGTTGTCACTGATTTTTGCGCCGACAAGAATTAATTTTCCGCCGGCCAGTTCCGACCACTGGCGTGTCCAGGGATTTTTCAGCGCGCTCACTATTTCGCCGGCTGCCAGCGCTTCGGGGCATATTAAGGAATCAATCCCCAGTTTGGAGAAAAATTCCATGTTTTTGGGGAGCAGATATTCGGTATTGCCTATCCGGGCAATGGTCGTTTGAGCGCCGAGATTAGTCGCCAGCATGCAGGCGGTCATGTTGACGGATTCTTCGGGCGTAACGGCGATAAACATATCGGCCTGTTTTACCCCCGCCGCTTTCAAATCGTTGATGGAAGTCGGATTGCCGACAGCCGTCATCATTTCGAGACCGTAGGGCATATCCAGTTTTTCTTCGTCGGGGTCCATAAATACAATGTCCTGCTTTTCCCGTGAAAGCAATGTTGCCAGATAGGTTCCCACTTCGCCGGCACCTGCGATGATAATCTTCATAACGGTTCATTATCTTTTTAAAAATTCATATTCATATACTTTCGGCTCAATTTTCGCTGCCAAAACTTTCAGGGTTTCGCGCAGATTGCCGATAAGTTCATTGTACCGCTCGTCGGCGGATTTGTTATTCATTTTACCTTTATTGTTTCTTCCCTGAAAGTATTCTTTTATATCGTACAGGGCGGCGTTTGCATCAATGTTTTTTTGAGCGTGATAGTATTTCCACAGTTCCCTGCCGGCATCGAAAACAGCTTGGGCTTCGGGGGAAAATTCGCGCTTTTCTCCTTTTCTCCAATTGGTTTTTGAGGATGGATTCTCTTTTTCTAATTGCTCAAACAGATCCGTATAGGCGTTTTGTATGATTTTTCCGCTTAAAAAACTGATCATAAAATGACTTTCAAATTCCGAGCGCGCATTGACTTCGCTTTCTGTGAACGGAATCCAGTGATTGATGCTTTCTTTGACGGATACATTCGTGTTAAACAACGTGTAGGTGAGGCAATCGTTATGAAACTCGGTATCATTCTCCCATCCGTCGTTTGGGTAAAGAAACTGGTCGCGATTATTAAGCCAGTTTGGTTTGATACATTTGCGTATAGCTAAATAAATCGACGTCTGTATTAAATTGCGTATTGTAATTTTGGCTGTTTTATGTTGTAAAATATCGCTTTCTGTGGGTTGTGAGGTGATGTAAACGCCGTTTTGCTGTTGCATATCTACACCGGGTAGAATGATATAACCGATGGTTTGATTTCCTTTGTCATAATATTTTCTTAACCAATCGCTGATAAATATTTTTTCGTTGATTGCACGAAACTGCTTTTCTCCTTCTTTCCAGCAATGTTTTAAATCGGCATCGGTATTGAAAACATCGGTTTTTATTTTGGATATACTATTTTTCTTATCCAGATTCCACATAAAAAAGCCTATCGGAAAATGTCCGTTAACATTATCAAATGTATTTGCTTTACAAATGAAGCCTTTTAAAAATTCTGCTTTGAAATACACTCTAAACTTTGAAAAATTTTGAGCGGTGATAAATTTGGGGGTGCTGAAAGAAGCCAATTTTGCATCAGGGATATTTTTGTATATATTTAGAAAGAATTGGACATAAAGTTCTCTTGTAGCGGTTCCAACCATATTTTGAAAATTAGCATGAGTTTTACTGGTTGTAGATACTTTCGCTTTGTGTTCGCTTTTCCCTGCAAAAGTGGTTCTGTTTCCGTGTTCCGCATACGGCGGGTTGATATAAATAATCAGCCGTTTGCGCAATTGCGGGTTGTTGATAATTTTTTTCAGTCCTTCGGGGAGTTTGCTAAAATCGTCATTGAGGAAATCGAACTGGAAAACGTGGCTTTCGAGCAGATTTGCGCCGTTCTTTATGCGGTCTTTCATAACACCTACATCCTGTTTGTCAAGCGTAGACGCCCAAATATTGTATTTGTTGGTCAGTCCTTCAAGCAAGTTGCCTGTTCCTGCGGCGCAGTCCCAAACGTAATATTCTCCCTGCCAGTCTTCGCCCAAAACATCGGCTATATAGCGTTGCGAAAGTTCCACCCAAATTTTGGGCGTAAAAAAACTGCCCTTTCGCTCACGAATATCGGGAGGAACAAGCAAATCGCGGCGATTGAGGATATAATCCCAATAATCTTCGAGTGGCGGGCGCTCATATTTTGCCCAAAACTGATTGTGCGCTTTTTGTTTGTCTTTAAATTCTATTTTTGAAGATGTAAATATTTCAAATTCATTCAAATGTCTGTCTATTTCGTAATAATTGCTCTGCAATAAAACAAATAATTTATCTTTCAACGTTTTATTGCCGGCGGAAAGCAGGTCGGCAAGATAGAAGTCTCCGGCAATAAGTCCGCTTTTCTTTATTAAATCCCAATTTACGGCAATAGACGGCAATACTTCGTCAGTCCATTTATTGAAAATATTTTTGAAATTGTTTTTGTCAATTTTTATTTTGGAGGTTCCGCTTTTGCCGGCGATGAAGTTGTCGCGGATAAAACGGCGGAGTTCGTTGCCGTCTTTTTCGAAGTAAAAAAGACAGATTTCAAAAGGAATTTCGTTTTCGATCGCCTTTTTAATTTTTCCATAAACCTGCTTAAATTCCTTTGTATTGCGGTTGGAAGGCGCAACGTTCCAGTTAAAATCGTTCTGGTAGAAAATATCCTGAATTTCGCTGTAAGGAACAAATGCTATCTTTTCGCCGTCAAAAGCGCCCAGAAACGGCGGCGGCAAATGTTTATCAAAAGTGCGCGCCTTGCCTGCAGTCAACACAAGTTGAGTAAACATTGCAAAAATATCACGGCTACCTGTTTTTGCCTCTGCCCACAACAAGTATTCGCCGTTAAAATCAATAGCGTCTGCAGGACGTTTCGGTTTCACGGCAAAATCAATGAACCCGACAATCCTGTCGCAATCAAATCTGTCAAAAAAATCGGTTGCAACGCTGTTTTTTAATTCCTCTTCCCGAATATTGACGTATTTCATTGTTTTATCTTTTTAAAAATTCATATTCATATACTTTCGGCTCAATTTTCGCTGCCAAAACTTTCAGGGTTTCGCGCAGATTGCCGATAAGTTCATTGTACTGTTCGTCTGTCGATTTATTGTTCATTTTACCCTTTTCGTTCCGTCCCTGGAAATGCTCGCGAATATCGTAAAGCGAAGCATTTACGTTGGCGTAGGGTTGTGCGTGATAATATTTCCACAATTCTTTGCCTGCCCTGAAAACGTTTTTTGCCGTTTCGGAAAATTTGCGCACCTGCGGCTTATAACCGTCGCCGCCGGTTTTGGAATCATTTCCGTAAAATAACACCGGCTCTGCAATAATATTCGATATTGCTTTTCCCTCAATAAAACCGGTCATAAAATTGCTGTCGAATTTTTCGCGTGCATTAACTTGATATTCCGTAAACGGAATCCAGTGGTTTATGCCGTATTTCGATTGAATGTTGTTGTTGAACAGCGTGTAGGCAAGGCAATCGTTCTGAAATTCCCTGTCGGTTTTCCATTTTTCATTCGGATATAAAAACTGGTCGCGGTCGTTGAGCCAGGTTGCTTTAACAACTTTACGGACGGCGAAAGATATGGCAACTTCTATTAAATTCATATCTGATATGGTTACGTGTAACCCGCCTCCTGTTTTTTCTTTTTCCTGATTATCTATAAAAACGGCGTTTTGATTTTGAAAATCGTTTCCTCTTGCTGCAAAATGACCGATTTTGACGGTATTTCCGTTGCTTCCGGTTTTTGTAAATAAAGTTAGCGGTTTTGCATCATCGAAATTATAAATCATTTTTGTTCCGTCAAAATTTCCGTTTTTATCAAAAATATCGGCTTGGATTTGCTTGAACTCTTCATTTTTTTTCGTATCCCAAACGAAAAAACCGATTGGGAATTGACCGTTTACGTTATCAAAAGTATCGGCAGGAACTAAAAAAATTTTTTCGAGTTTCGCTCGAAATATTTTCCGGAAATCCGAAAAATTGGAAGATTGCAAATTTTTCAAAGTTGAAAAATTTGCAATCTTCGCGGCAGGGATTTCACAGTATATTCGTATTAAAAACTGTACAAAAAGTTCGTTGGTCGCTTTTCCTATCGTACTCTTATATCTGTTGTAAGTAGCGTTTGCCGTAGCCGTTTTTCCTTTGTTTTCGCCTGTTCCGGTTCTTTGTTTGCTGTTACCGGCCTCCGCGTAAGGCGGGTTTATGTAAATAATAAGTTTATTGCGTTTTTTGGGGTCATTGATAATTTTTTGCAGGTTTTCCGGCAGTTTTGAAAAGTCGTCATTCAGGAAATCAAACTGAAAAACATGGTCTTCGAGCAGGTTTGCGCCGTTGCGTATGCGGTCGCGCATCACGTCCACATCCTGCCTGTCGAGCGTACTTGCCCAGATATTGTATTTGTCGGTTAAGCCCGTCAGGAGATTACCCGTTCCCGCGGCACAGTCCCACACATAATATTCCTCCTGCCAGTTTTCGCCGAAAACGCCGGCAATGTAACGTTGCGAAAGCTCCACCCAGATTCCGGGCGTGAAAAACGAGCCTTTCCTTTCCCTGACGTCCTGCGGCACAAGCAAATCCCGCCGTTCGACAATATAATCCCAGTAGTCTTCGTGGGGAGGCCGCGCGTATTTCGCCCAAAATTGCGTGTGAGCCTTTTGATTGTCGGAAAATTCGGCACGCTTGGAATTATAAATATCGTCTTCGTCAATCACGCGGTCGAACTCGTAATAATGGCTGTGCAACAGCACAAAAAGTTTCTCTTTCAGCGTTTTGTTGTCGGCAGAAAGCAAGTCGGCCAAATAAAAATCGCCGTCGATAATGCCGCGCGCCTTGGCTTTTTCCCATTTTACGGCAATAGTTGGCCGTACCGTTTCGAGCCATTTACTGTAAATGATAATGAAATTGTTTTTGTCGATAACAAGCGGTCTGACAAGGGGATTAATCCCCCTGTCGGCATCATAAGTAAAATTTTCGCGGATAAACCGGCGCAGTTCCCTCTCGTCCTCTTCAAAATAAAACAGCCATGTTTTCCAGGGCATGTCGTTTTCGACGATTTTTTTTACCTGCGCATACACTTGTTTGAACTCTTTCGTATTGGGGTTTGAGGGTGCAACATTCCAGTTAAAATCATTCTGATAAAAAATATCCTGAATTTCGGAATACGGCACAAAAACGATTTTTTCACTGTCGTAACAGCCCAGAAAGAGCGGGGGAAGAATTTCGTCGAATGTTCGCGCCTTGCCGACGGTTAGCACGAGATGCGCAAGCATAACGAGAATGTTGGAGGGTTTTTGTTTTGCTTCCGCCCATAACAGGTAAACCTCTTCGTTTGGGAGCTTTACGGCAAAGTCGATTTTGCCCAGTATTCGCGTACAGTCAAACTTCTGGAAAAAGTCCCGTGTAACTTTGTTTTTTATTTCTTCTTCGGGAATATTTTTGTATTTCATACGTCAATTTAAAAATTCATATTCATATACTTTCGGCTCAATTTTCGCTGCCAAAGCTTTCAGGTTTTCGCGCAGATTGCCGATAAGTTCGTTATAATGTTCGTCTTCGGATTTGTTATTCATTTTACCATTATCCTTTCTTCCCTGAAAGTATTCTTTTATATCGTACAGCGCGGCATTGACATTGATGTTTTTTTGAGCATGATAGTAACGCCACAGTTCTCTGCCGGCGTCGAAAACGGCTTGGGCTTCGAGGGAAAATTCACGCTTGACAAGAGGTTTTTCCTGTTGCTCAAACAAATCGGTATAGGCATTCCGTATGATTTTTCCACTTAAAAAACTAATCATAAAATGGCTCTCAAATTTTTCGCGGGCGGCGATTTCCTGCTCCGTAAACGGAATCCAGTGATTGATGCCTTCTTTGACGGATACATTCGTATTAAAGAGCGTGTAGGCTAAACAGTCGTTCTGAAATTCGCAGTCGTTTTCCCATCCATCGCGAGGATAGAGGAACTGGTCGCGGTCGTTCAGCCAGTCGGCGGGAATGGCTTTGCGGACGGCGAAATAAATGCAATATTGAATAAGATTATTCTGATCAATGGGTAGTATTATTTTATGGCCTTTTATTTTTTTCTCATGATTCAAAATAAAAACCTGATTTTGATTTTGAAAATCGCCGGCATCAGTAATAAGGACTCCTATGTTGTGTTCTTGCTTTTTCTTTTTATACTTTACAATCCATTTGTTTATAAAAACGTCCGTATTATCATGGCATACAATCGTTTTTTGTCCAGCATGAACAGGCTGTTCAGTTATTTTTAAATAAACGTCCGCCACGATTTCTTCAAACATTTCTTTTTTTTCCGTATTCCAAACAAAAAAACCGATTGGGAACTGCCCATCCACGTTGTCGAATGTATCGGCAGGAATCAAAAAGACTTTTTCGAGTTTCGCACGAAAGTGTTTCCTGAAATCCGCAAAGTTGGAAGATTGCAAATTTTTCAACTTTGAAAAATTTGCAATCGTCGCGGTAGGGATTTCAGAATATATCCGTATTAAAAATTGGGCAAAAAGTTCGTTGGTCGCTTTTCCTATCGTACCCTTATATCTGTTGTAAATAGCGTTTGTCGTGGTTGTTTTCCCTTTGTTTTCACCTGTTCCGGTTCTTTGTTTGCTGTTGCCGGCTTCCGCATACGGCGGATTGATGTAAATAAGCAGCCGTTTGCGCAACGGGGGCGAGTCAATAATCTTTTTTAATCCTTCGGGCAATTTGTCAAAACTGTCATTCAGGAAATCGAACTGAAAAACGTGATTTTCGAGTAAGTTTGCGCCGTTGCGTATTCTGTCGTGTATCACATCCACATCCTGTTTGTCCAGAGTGGAAGCCCAAAGGTTATATTTATTTGTCAAGCCCGCCAACAAGTTGCCTGTTCCCGCCGCACAGTCCCAAACAAAATATTCGTCCTGCCAATTCTCACCCAGAACGTCGGCAATGTAGCGTTGCGACAGTTCAACCCAAATTTGCGGGGTGAAGAACGAGCCTTTACGTTCGCGTACGTCCTGCGGGACGAGCAGGTCGCGGCGCTCCACGATATAATCCCAATAGATTTCGAGTGGCGGGCGTTCGTATTTTGCCCAAAATTGACTGTGCGCCTTTTGACTGTCGGAAAAATCCGCCCTGTCCGACGAAAACATGCCCATGTCATTGACGCGGCGATTGGTTTCGTAGCAGTTTGTCTTCAGCAGCACCGACAGTTTATCCTTTATTGTTTGATTATGGGCAGAAAGCAGGTCGGCCAGGTAGAAATCGCCGTCAATGATATTGTTTTTTTTCGCAATGTCCCAATTTACGGCAATGGTAGGCTGTACCGTGTCGAGCCACTTGTTGTAGATGCTGATAAAATTATTTTTGTCAATTTTTATTTTCGCGGTTTCGCTTTTGCCGGCGACAAAGTTGTTGCGGATAAACCGGCGCAGTTCGCTGTCGTCTTTTTCAAAATAGAAAAGATATGTCTGTTGCGGGATACCGGTTTCAATAATTTGTTTAATCTGCGTGTAAACCTGCCGGAACTCTTTGGTGTCTGGGTTTGAAGGCGCAACGTTCCAGTTAAAATCGTTCTGGTAGAAAATATCCTGAATTTCGTGATAAGGCACAAAAGCGATTTTTTCGCTGTCGTAGCAACCAAGAAAAGCGGGTGGCAAAATTTCGTCGAAAGTGCGGGCTTTGCCGATTGTGAGAACAAGTTGCGCAAGCATAACGGGAATGTCGGCAGGGCGTTGCTTTGCCTCTGCCCAAAGCAGATACACGTCTTCATGGAGGGCGGCGCGGGCTTTCACGGCAAAGTCGATTTTGCCCAGTATTCGCGTACAGTCAAATTTTTGGAAAAAGTCCCGTGTAACTTTGTTTTTTATTTCTTCTTCGGGGATATTTTTGTATTTCATACGGCAATAATTGAGAATTGAGAATTTCTTTTTATGTGCATTTCATATAAGCGTTTTTGCAATACTTTCCACATCCATACCGCACAGGCGATAGAGTTCCGGAACCGTTCCATGCTCAATAAAACAGTCGGGTATCCCAATTCGTTTAATTTCCGGAGTATAGCCGTTTTCCATCATAAATTCCATGACGGCCGTACCCAGTCCTCCCTGAACAGTCCCGTTTTCAACCGTAACAATTCGCCGGAAATTTTTCCCGACCTCATGCAACAGTTCCGTATCAATCGGTTTTAAGTAAATCATATCGTAATGCGCCGCATCCACCCCCGATTCTTTCGCTTTTTCGATGGCTTCGGCGACGATATTTCCTATCGGGCCGATACTTAACACCGCCGTTTCCGTCCCGTCTTTCAGTTTGCGGCCTTTTCCGACAGGCAGTATTTCAAACGGTTTTTCCCAGTTTCTCAACTCGCCTTTCCCGCGCGGATAACGAATGGCAAAAACGCCCATTCCCGGCCGGCTTGCGGTAAACATCAAGTTGCGAAGCGCTGTTTCGTTCAATGGGGAAGCAATGGTAAGGTTCGGAATACAGCGCAGATAAGACAAATCGAAGGCGCCGTGATGCGTCGCGCCGTCTTCGCCGACCAGTCCCGCCCGGTCCAAACAAAGCACCATGTCGAGCTTTTGCAGGGCGGCGTCGTGAATAATCTGGTCGTAGGCGCGTTGCATAAACGACGAATAGATGTTGCAGAACGGCAACATGCCTTCTTTTGCCAGTCCCGCGGCATAAGTTACGGCATGACCCTCGGCGATACCTACGTCGAAAGCGCGTTCGGGCATTTCCCTCATCAGGTAAATCATGGAACAGCCGGTAGGCATGGCCGGTGTAATGCCGACAATCCGCTCATTTTCCTTTGCCAGTTCTACCAGCGTATAACCGAAAATATCCTGATACAGTTGCGGTTCATCCTTTGATTTCCAGGCCATTCGCTCGCCCGTTTCCTTGTTGAATTTTCCGGGGGCATGCCAGACGGTGGCTTCCCGCTCGGCCGGCTCGAAACCTTTTCCTTTGGTTGTCCGAATATGAAGCAGTTTGGGGCCGGACATATTTTTGATGTTGTTGATAATCCGCACCAGACCGTTCACATCGTGACCGTCCACCGGCCCGAAATAGCGGATATTGAAACCCTCGAAGATATTGTGTTGCTGTGTCAACAGGGCTTTCAAACTGTTGTTGAAACGCAGGATAGCATCTTTTTTTCCTCCACGGAAAAAGCCTTTTTCTTTCAAGGAGTTATATAATTTGTATCTGATTTTGTTGTAAGTCTGCGAAGCCGTGATATTCACTAAGTATTCGCTCATGCCGCCTACCGGTTTGTCGATCGACATATTGTTGTCGTTCAATATAATAAGCAAATTATTCGGCGTTGAAGAAGCATTGTTCAAACCCTCGAAAGCCAATCCGCCCGTCATGGCGCCGTCGCCGATGACGGCTACAATTTTCCGGTCAGGCTCGTTTTTCAATTTTAAGGCGACGGCCATTCCCAAAGCGGCGGAAATCGAATTGGAAGCGTGCCCGGCAATAAACGAATCGTATTCGCTTTCTGCCGGATTCGGAAAACCGCCGATTCCGCCGAATTTACGGAGTGTCGGGAACATATCGCGGCGTCCGGTCAGGATTTTATGTCCGTAGGCTTGATGCCCCACATCCCAAACGATGCGGTCGTATGGCGTATTAAGAGCATAGTGCATGGCAACCGTCAGTTCGACAGTACCGAGGCTGGAAGCGAAATGTCCGGGATTTTCGGCCAATACTTCGATGATGTATTGCCTTAATTCTTTGCAGACCGATACTAATTTTTCAGGTTTCAGCAAACGTAAATCGGAGGGGAAATTAATTTGTTTCAGTAAGTTCATTGTTGTTTTTCCAAAGATAGTTAATTCGGCGCCAAATTTTTCAAAGCATATTCAAAGGGGGTATTTCAAATTCTTTTTTGAATTTCATTTTTTTCATTTGAACGCAGTCAAAATTTTTTTTAATCTGTTTCATGATTTATCAAATCTTTTGGTTTTTTAATTTCTATCACCCTTTGTGCCTTCGTGCCTTCGTGTCGAAATGCGATGTCTACCTTTCAAAACGCAATGTCTACCTTTCAAAACGCAATGTCTACCTCTCAAAACGCAATGTCTACCTTTCAAAAAGCAATGTCTACCTTTCAAAACGCGATGTCTACCTTTCAAAAAGCAATGTCAACCTTTCAAAACACGATGTCAACCTCTCAAAACACAGTGTCCCGGTCCTATTGCGCCATAATTTTCCTGACTTTTATACCACCACCCTCAAATCTTTCAAAAACTCAGGGATTGTCTGCTCAAAATTAACCCCGAAACGGATGTCAGTACCGGCAGCCGCTGTTTTCCGTATGGCGGAAGCAGTGAAACGGACTGCAATTCCGGTTGCTTCGCTCAACGGAAAACCGTTCATCACGGCAGCCAAAAGCGCCGAACCGAAAACGTCGCCCGTACCGTGATAATAACCCGGAACACGTTTTTCGAATGAATAGGTAATTTCCCCTGTTCCGGCGTCGTAAGCGGCGGCGCCCAATTCTTTTTCATCGAAGAATACGCCCGTCAGCACCACTTGTTTGGGTCCCGGCGCACTTAATTTTTTGAGTATTCCGGAAATATATTTTTCGTCATACGGGCCGGGGTTGTAGGGTTCGCCCAGCAACAAAGCCGCTTCCGTAAGGTTCGGCACAATAATATCCGCTTTCCGGCACAACCGGCTCATGCCGGCGGCAAATTCCGGCGTGAAAATTTTATACAGTTCCCCGTTATCCGCCATGACGGGATCAACCAGAATAAGGTTATCGGGCGTTTTGAAAGTATCAAAGAAGCGACCGATTAAGTCCAGCTGTTCAAACGAGCCTAAAAATCCCGTATAAATGGCGTCAAATCCGATACCTAAAGATTTCCAGTGGTCGGCAACCGGTTGAATATCTTCCGTCAGATCGCGGTAGGTAAAATTGGTAAAACCGCCTGTATGTGTGGACAAGACCGCTGTGGGCAACACGGCAGTTTCAATTCCGGCGGCTGAAATAACCGGCAGGGCGACGGTCAGTGAACATTTTCCGAATCCCGAAATATCATGGATTGCAACAACTCTTTTTAATTTTTTCATGTGTACATAATTTGTTTTTAAAAGGTCACATGGAACTCGCAACATGTTCATGCTCTTTGGTGCAAGTTTTGCATGCTCGTTTCATTGTTATTTTCATTTGAATTGGTCGCAAATGTACGAATATTTCTCTTTTTTCTCTTCTATTTTTCGCATAAAATTTTTATACTCCGCCGATTCCGGATAAAACGGTCTGTGATTCATCGCCCGCTCAACAGACTCCAATTCCCGCACAATTTTTTGCGTCTCCTTATCAAAATAGGCTTCGGAAAATTTTTCCCAAATATAATCAACCGCCTGTTCGGAAGGATGAACCAGGTCGTCTGCATAAAAACGGTAATCCCGCAAATCGTCCGTTACGATTTCGTAGGAGGGAAAATAATACGTATCCCGGTTGTCGCGGATTATTTTTTCTATCGCCAGCAAAAGCGTCGCTTTGCTTAACTGGTTTTCGTGAAATCCGTCTTTCAGGTAGCGCAACGGGCTGACCGTAAACAGGATTTTGATTCCGGGCGCGTACGCTTTCAAACGCTTGACAAGATTATTCCATTCTATCGCAATATCTTCCAAACCCGTTCGCTCATGGATAAAAAGGGAAGCCGGCAGTTTGTGGCAGTTGGAAACAACGGCCTCCGTCGCCCGCAAACGATAGACGGAGGCCGTCCCGAATGTAACCATAAGAATATTTGCCTTTCGGAGGAAAGCCGACGAATGTTTCAGGCGCGAATTGATTTTTTCTAAAGTTTCCGAAAGATTCGTCTCCGAAAAACGGCTGTGATGGGCAAAACTGTGAAACAAATCTTTATCCCTGAAAAGTTCATTTTCGACATACGGTTTCCCATCCATCAAACGGTTGAGATTCACGGACAAAGACAAAGGATTGTAAACCGCGCCAAAAGGATTGACGTCGGTTGTGAACCCGGCTGCCGACATTTTTACGGAAATGTTTTCCGTAAAACAGGACCCCATCATCACAATGGCGTCGGCATGTGAAATTTTAAAATCCACGGATGGAACGGATAATTCTGTTCGGAATTTCATAACTTATATTTTTCTACAAAATTACAAAAAATAGGTGGTGATTTAAAAAGTATGCTGCTGTAAAAATTTGGCAATCAGACAATCAAACAGTTTATTATTTTTTGTAAACACGAAGACGCGAAAGCACAAAGACACAACGTAAATTTTATAACCTGAGTTCGACGTAATTAATTCTACTTTAACAGATTAAAAAAATGGTTCCAACAGTGTTATATGAGACATCTGCTTTTCAATCTGTTAAAGTAGAATTACCGGAAAATTAAAAGTAATTACCGGAAATTTTAAAGTAATAGCGGGAAAATTGGTTTCAACTGCGGGAAAATTGGTTTCAACAGCAGAAAAATAAAATGAATAACCCCGGCGTAGCGAGACGCCTGGCCGGACGGGGAAAAACCTGATTCCCACCCTTATTTATACTTCACACGGTTTTATTTTGTGCAGTGTTTTTTTTCCCTGATTGCTTCACTGCTTCGCAGTTCGCTGGTGACGGCTGCAATATTAATCATTAATCATTTCAATCTGTTAAAGTAGAAGTAAATAGAATATCCTTAAAATATGCATGGAAAGAGATTGAGACTGTCAAAAATTATAACCTTGCGTAACATGAGTCATCAATTAAAATAAATGGATTGCTTCGGGCTTCGCCCTACCCATGACGAATTACGTAACTGTCTGCTATTCATATATGGAAAATATAGATTGATTATCGGTAGATGTCGAACGCAGTGAGACTACCTGTGGATAGCATGCGGCAGAATCGAAAGCGCCGACGTCGACAAACTGCGCACTTTTATTCCTGCCTCTACCGCTCGGTACTTTTCCCGCGCAGTTTCTTTGAATACGGTAAAAACGGGAATATCGTGCATTACAGCCCCCGCAACGGACAGGTTCTGCCCGGCTATATGTTTACCGATACCGGATTCCGGGATACTTTCCGTTGCCTCTTTCCCTCAGGGAATTAAAGTTGAGGATACCCACCTGAAATGGAAACGAATGTGGATGAATCTGTTTAAAAACGCGAATTACGCACATTACACAAATTTGTTTGATAAAATTCAAATGCAAAATGTGTGTAATATGCGTAATCCGCGTTCAAAACAAGCCTTAATTAATTAATAAAACCCCTGTTTTTCAACAGGTAATCCGGATTCGGATCAGCGCCTCGGAAACGGAAATAAAGCGTTGCCGGATCGTCGCTTGCACCTTTGGAAAGAATGTTTTCCCGGAATGATTTGGCTGTTTCCTTATCGAAAATGCCTTTTTCTTCAAAGGCTTGAAAGGCGTCGGCGTCCAAAACTTCCGACCATAAATAACTGTAATATCCTGCCGAATATCCACCATTAAAAATATGGGAAAAATAAGGACTCTTGTACCTTACTATGATTTCAGGAATTAACCCGATTCCGTTCAAAACGTTATTTTCAAAAGTTATCACATCCTCAGTCACCGGCGATTCGATAGCGTGCCATTTCAAATCCAGAATTGCGGCGGCAACCAGCTCCGCCGTCATAAATCCCTGTTTGAAAGTTGCCGTTTTTTTGATTTTTTCGACCAACAAATCGGGAATTACTGCGCCGGTTAGGTAATGTTTGGCATACAGTTTCAAAACTTCAGGATGGAACGCCCAATGTTCGTTGATCTGTGAAGGCAATTCTACAAAATCACGATAAACATTTGTGCCTGAAACGCCAACATAATTACATTTGGAAAGCAGTCCGTGCAGAGCATGTCCGAATTCGTGAAACAGCGTCTCCACCTGGTCAAGATTCAGCAAAGAAGGCGCATCGCTTGTCGGCAATGCAAAATTACCTACATTGTATACGACCGGATGCACAAATTTTCCATTATGAACCGTTTGTTCGACAAAATTTCCCATCCATGCGCCGTTTCTTTTTTCGGGACGCGGGAAATAATCCAGGTAAATAACCCCGATGTGCGAACCGTCCGAATCACTCGCCTCAAACACTTTCACATCTTTTTGATACACGGGAACATCATTGATTTCCTTAAACGAAATACCATACAATCTATGCGCCACTTCAAAAGCGCCGTTCCGGACATTGTCCAAAACAAAATAGGGACGCAATTCCTCTTCATTCAAATCATATTTCACCACACGTAATTTTTCGGCATAATACCACCAGTCCCAGGATTGTAATTTGAATTTACCTCCCTCACCGTCAATCAACTTCTGCAATTCATCCCGTTCCTTTTCGGCTTGAGGCAAAGCATATTTCCAAATATCAGACAATAAACGAAGCGCTCTTTCGGGCGTTTTAGCCATGGTTTCTTCCAATTGATAATCGGCGTGTGTTTTATAACCCAACAAATTAGCGCGTTCAAGCCGCAAATTGACTGTTTTTTGAATAATGTCCTTATTGTCGTGGCTGTTGCCGTTGTTGCAACGATTGTACATGGCCTTGTAAAGATTTTCGCGTAATTCGCGATTATCGGCATATTTCAGGAAAGGCTCCCAGCTTGGTTTGCTCAAAGTAAATACCCATTTCCCGTCCAAACCTTTTACTTTTGCCGTTTCGCCTGCAACGTCAATCACGCTTTGCGGCAGTCCCGACAAATCTTCCTTTTTATCAATAACCAACTGAAAATCATTTGTTTCAGCCAACAAATTCTCACCAAAAGCGACATTGAGCAATCCCAGTTCCTTGTTGATTTCCCGAAGCCGTTCTTTTTTAGACGCTTCCAGTGCAATTCCCGACCGGACAAAATCTTTGTAATACTGCTCCAGCAATCTTTTCTGTTCCGTAGTCAGGTTCTGCGAAGCAGGCGCATCGTAAACGGCTTTAATACGGGCAAACAGCTTTTCGTTCAAATAAATATTATCCCTGTGTTCCGTCAATACCGGCGTCATTTCCGCTTCAATCGCCTGCAAGACCGAGTCCGTACAAGCGCTCGTCATAGCGAAAAACACAGCCGATACTCTGCTCAATAACCGGCCGCTTTCGTCCAGGGCGGCGACCGTATTTTCAAAAGCCGGCGCTTCAGAATTATCGATAATAGCCTTAATTTCAGCAGAATGCTGCTCAATACCGGCTAAGAATGCCGGACGGTAATGCTCCGCTTTAATCAGATCAAAAGGCGGAAGGCCGCGAGAATCGCTAAACTCCGTGGCAAACGGATTGGAACCGTCAAATAAATTTGACTTAACATTTTGTTTACATGCAGAATAACTCATCAGTACTAAACCTGAAATAAATAAATACTTTTTCATTTTGTAGAATATTTTTAATTAAAAAAATGCAAATTTACAGGAAATTTTGGGATTTACAATCATTCAAATCCAAATGATTGTCGCATTCGGTTACTCCTGCGAAGGCGGGGATTTCGACAGGTTTCATCATCATTCTGTTATAATAACCTGTCCATTTTTTGTTTATCACTACTCTAACAACAGGGCAAGTCCCGATTAATTTTAAAGTGGTTTGTATTTTTGGATTAGATTGTGTATATACCTGTAATTCATGATTCCCACTAATTTCTCAAAACTCATATTTTAGCAAACAATACGCATCCGTTTTGTCCCGCCCCTGAATTTCCTCCAAATCCGAACCTATCGCATCCCGGTCAAAATACCGGGTATTTGCCAGTTTAAGGTAAACCGTCAGGGATGGAGCGATTTTCCATTTCACAACCGCATAAAGACGAAGCCCTTCACCGTAAAAACTTGGATAGGAAAAAGCATAAAGAATATTTTTCTCGTAAATGCCGATGCGCGTGTTCCAGTCATTCGTATGGAAATAACCTGCACTTCCGTCAATCCGGAATTTAGATTTATCAGGGGAAAAGCCGAACGTTTGCGTTAACGACCAGCCGGGTTGTGACTGCAAATCGTCGGCATACAGACTGTAATCCGCTTGCGTTTTCAGTTCCAAATTTCCATGATGATAATCGAACCTGAATTGCCAGCGTTGCTGTCGATAAGGCAGGATAAAAGTATTATTGCCGTTTTCCCGAATCACATTTTTTTCTTTTTCTTTGTACCTGTACCTTAATTGCATTTGCAGATTCTCTCCAGGTATGTAAGCAATTTGAATCAGACCGTCCACACCGGAAGAAGACGAATTAACTCCGTATCTCAACCAGGGAAACCGGAAATAATCCGCATAAGCCGACAATTCCCACTGATGAAACGGATGAAATTTGACGCCCGTGTAAAAACCGGTTTCATTCCGAACGCCGGAAGATTCCGAAAATGCTTTGGCATAGAATGCATTATAATCGCGGGCATAATTCCGGTAAGAAAATATCAAATCCACCGATGCAGCCGGATTTAACAATAAGTTGCCGACTGTCGCCCATTTACCGTCTGCATCTAAAGCCGTTTCCCCTTTGAACGAAAATCTTTTGGCTCTGAAACTGTAATTCATCCCGGTATTAAAATGACTTTTTCCCCTCAGATAAAATAAATTATACGGTTTGAGGTCGGGATTCGGCTGTTTACCGCCAAAAGAATAGTAAACAAATGTCAATCCGAGGTTTAGCGATTCGTTTCGCCACCGGATGTGCGAACCGTCCATATCAACGGTAGCCGTTCTGCGCTTACTGACGTCGTTGGGAATGCGATTGTAACCGTCTGTTTTGAAAGTGTAAATAAATGCACTGTCGGCATTGGCATCTTGCTTTCGATGGGAATAAAACAGGCTGATTTGCAGATTGTTGAATTTCAGAGCGCCGGCAAGTCCGCGGAAAAAATCCGTTTCGTTCGGGGAAGCGTGACGTTTGATTGCTTCATTCGTTTGATTGATACCGGTGATGAAAGAAGTTTTTCCGGTCGAGAAATTTGTGTTCATCACTAAACCCTGTCCGAATGACAGCCGGTAATCGCCGATGTGCAGATTTTCCAAAATCCCACGGTTTTTCAGGTTAAAATTGAAAGCATAGTGGTCAAACCCTTTGTGGCGTCTGTTCCAAAATGCTTCGCCGGCGTCTTTTTCACCGGCAAATCCCCATTGCACATCCTTATAATTAAACCCGTATCGCAAAGAAAGATAATACGGCTCTCCGAGATAGCGCATGTTCGGTTTGGCGGCTATTTCCTCAGGTGTGGCATTTTGATAACCGGCTTTTTCCTGAAAAGTGTAATCCGACCGGATCATTACTTCCTGTTTTCCATATCGAAAAATATTTTTCCATTGGAAATCGGTGGTTTGAATCGCATCGCCGACATATACAAAAGGCAAAAGATAAGTAATGGTCTGTAAATCCAGCGCTTCTACATTTTTCAGTTCGTAAATGTCGACCAGCGGACTGTATTTATAGATGTAATAAAGCAGGTTTTCGATCTGAATATCCGTCAGAAAAGGAAGCCGTTCCAGGTCTTTTTTGGTAATGGTGTGCAGGTTAAGCGGATGATCGCTCAGGTAGGACAAATCGTCGAAAAGCTGTTCCATATCGTTTGTTCCGCTTTCTTCCGATGCAGCCAGCTCTTCCAGATAGTGCATCCATTCGGTATTGCCGGAATTGATTTGAGCATTTAATTCGCTGACAATAAACAGTAAAATAATAAATATCGGTTTCACAGTGATTTGTTTTTAGAAAAAATAAGCAATTCCGACAGCGCTTGATAAACCCGGGACGGCATGAAGAAGAAACGCGACTTCCGTTTTCCATTGAGTTCCGGTATAAGCAAAACCCAAAGACGGCGTTTTCAACCGGGTTCTGAAGCCGGCGCGGACAGAAAATTGACCGGCAATTTCATACTCGATTCCGGTTTTCACATCAAGATATTTTTTAAAATCATAGCCTGTTTCGATCAGGACAGAACAGGTTGGCAACAGCCTGTAGTGAATCCCCATGTCGCAAATTACAGGCAACAGACTGCGCGTATGCAGAAGATTTTCCGTAGTGAAAGCCGCCTCAAACGATTCATTGAAGCGATAATAAAATCCGACATCAGCCGAAAAATAATTCTTATTTTCCGGTTCCAGTATCGAATTTTCATTCAAGTAAGACAGTCTTGTACCGATGGAAAAACAGGCAGACAGTTTTTTAGCCAAACTCACCTGTCCTTGCAACAAGCGGTAATCTTCGTAACCGTAGGAGGATAACAGGACGCCTGCATCAATCGCCCGATTGGGAAACAAAGTATAAATACTCACGGTATTTAATTCTTTCATTTTAAAACGGTTGTAAACAGACCCTCCAAATTCTTTCTGTTCGTTGAAAGCTAAACAAGCAGGATTCGACAGTCCCCGGCTCAAGGCTTTGACATTTCCCAACGCCAGTGCCCTGGCGTCAACGTCATTTATTTCTTCATAGGAATACACAGCATGGGAAATGCCCATAAATAACACCGCAAAATACAGGATTGATTTTTTTAGATAAATAAAATTCATAGCCGTTTCGGTTTTTGGTTAAGACTTTTCAGTTAAACTGCGGCAAAAGTAGCGGGAATTTTTAAATAAAACAAGGGGGAAATGAAAAAATAAACTTCCGGGCTTGCAACAAAGCAGCGCTTTAATTATTAATTTTTGATAAATCCGGATGCACAAAACCATATCGCGCAAAGTATAATTGATAGCTGCGACAATTTGAAATGCCTTAAGTTTGCAGATTCAAAAATATTTTGCCGGATTCGCTTGCTGTTTGAAAAATAATACTTACCTTTGACACGTTTTTTATGTAATTAAAAATTATTAGATGATGAAGCCGGAGAACGGGGTTACAACCGCACTTCGGCTTTGTTTTGAAACTGTTTTTTTTTACAACAAATCCTTTTATTCAATTCCAATTAAGGAATAAAAAATAAATAACATGTAACTATCAACTCCGTGTCCCTCCGTGAAATCCACTCCGTGAAACGCTGTGTTTAATCATTTTTACAACACGGAGTTTCACAGAGTGGATTTCACGGAGGGACACGGAGGAAAAGAAAGATTAAAACTGCAATATCTTGTTTATTTCGCATTACCAATTATAATATGAAACATTATTTAGTAACCGGAGGAGCCGGATTTATCGGGGCCAATTATGTAAAATATATCCTGAAAAAACACAGCGATATTCAACTGGTTATATTGGATGACCTTACTTATGCCGGTAATTTGGGAACAATCAGGGATAATTTGAAAGACCCAAGGGTGGAATTTGTAAAAGGAAACATTGTCGATCCGCAAATTGTCAAAAGCATTTTTGAAAAGCATCCGATTGATTTCACGGTCAATTTTGCAGCCGAAAGCCATGTCGACCGCAGTATCGAAAACCCGCAACTGTTTCTGCAAACGAATATTTTAGGCACGCAAAATCTGCTCGATACAGCCAAAAAGTTTTGGGCTGTCGGCACGGATGAAAAAGGATATCCGGTCTACCGGGAAGGCGTGAAATATCTACAGGTTTCCACCGACGAAGTTTACGGTAGTCTGGGCGAAACCGGTTATTTTACCGAAAAAACGCCGTTGGACCCGCGCAGTCCGTACTCCGCTTCCAAGACCGGCGCCGATTTAATTGTTGTCGCTTATTCCGAAACCTACAAAATGCCAGTCAACATTACCCGCTGCTCAAACAATTACGGGCCTTATCATTTTCCCGAAAAACTGATTCCGCTGATTATCAAAAATATCCTTGAAGGTAAAAAACTTCCGGTATACGGCGACGGTTCCAATGTGCGCGACTGGCTGTATGTCGAAGACCACTGCAAAGCCGTTGATTTGGTGCTGCTGCAGGGGCGAACCGGCGAAGTTTATAACATTGGCGGTCACAATGAGATGAAAAATATCGACATTGTCAAACTGACCATAGCGACGGTTCGGAAATTGATGGAAGAAAATCCCGAATACCGCAAGGCATTAAAACCCGCCTCTCTTTCGGTTACGGATTTGAATCGGATTAATAATGACCTGATTACTTTCGTCAAAGACCGTTTGGGACATGACCATCGCTATGCCATTGATCCGGCAAAGATTACCGGCGAGCTGGGCTGGTACCCCGAAACAAAATTCGCAGACGGGATTGTCAAAACCATTCGATGGTATCTCGAAAATCAGGACTGGGTGGAAGAAGTAACTTCAGGCGACTATCAAAAATATTACGAACAAATGTACGGAAACCGTTAAATGGAAAAAATCAAATTCGCCGTCGTGGGTTGTGGACACATCGGCAAACGGCATATTGAAATGATTGGCCGGAATCCGGAAACAGAATTAGTCGCCGTATGCGATATTTTGCCTTTCTCCGCCAGCCATGTTCCCTGTTTTTCATCTTTGGACAATCTATTAAAATCAGATCTCGCTTTTGATGTACTGAATATCTGCACACCGAACGGTTTGCATGCCGGAATGGCCATAGAAGGCCTGCAAACCGGGCATCACGTGGTTGTCGAAAAACCTATGGCTTTGAACACGAAAGAAGCCGGCCTTATTTTATCTACGTCCGAAAAACAGGGAAAAAAAGTTTTTTGCGTGATGCAAAACCGGTATTCGCCGCCTTCGGTTTGGATGAAGAATCTGGTAGATTCCGGCCAATTGGGGAAAATCTTTTTAGTGCAAATCAACTGTTACTGGAATCGGGACGGGCGGTATTACAGCAGCAGCCCCTGGCACGGCGATAAAACGCTGGACGGGGGAACGCTTTTCACGCAATTTTCACATTTCATTGATTTGATGTATTGGCTGTTCGGCGATATTCGCGGTATTCGTTCCCGGTTGGCTGATTTCAATCATCAGGACTTAACTGATTTTGAAGATTCGGGGATTGTTACTTTTGAATTTATCCGGGGCGGAATGGGCGTCCTCAATTTTTCCACTTCCGTGTATGACAGGAACTTTGAAAGCTCGGTAACGGTTATCGCCGAAAATGGAACCGTCAAAATCGGCGGTCAGTACATGAATGAAGTAGAATACTGCCATGTGAAAAACTGCGAAATGCCGGCGCTTCCACCGACCAGTCCGGGCAACGATTACGGCGCTTACAAAGGCTCGGCGCAAAACCACCATTATGTTATCGCAAACATTGTTGATGTACTGAAAAATACTGGAGCGAAAATTACGGCTAACGCCCGCGACGGCTATAAAGTGGTGGATATTATTGAGCGCATGATGGGCAATTCGGCGAATTGCGTCTTCTCCTGAATTCACTGCAGGTAATAGCCGTGGCAACCGCAACGTTCAGCGATTCGGTCGTCTCTGTTCCGGCAGGATAATTAGGGATATGCAACTTACGGGAAATGTACCGGGCAACCGGACGGCTGATGCCTTTTCCTTCGTTTCCCATGACAATCAACCCGTTGGCGCTTAACGATTCTTCGTAAATATTGTTGCCTTCGAGGAAAGCGCCGTAAACCGGAAGATCCTTTAAATCGTTTAACAGTTCCGGAAGTTCCGTGTAAAAGACTTTGACGCGGGCGATTGCGCCCATTGTCGCCTGAACGGTTTTCGGATTGAAAATATCTACGGTATCGGGCGAACAGATAATGTTTTTGATTCCGAACCAGTCGGCTAAACGTACCATTGTTCCCATATTCCCCGGATCTTGCACGCCATCCAAAACTAAACTCAAATCCTGTTTAAGTTCTTCCCTGTCCAATAGATAATCGGGTTGCTTGAAAACGGCGATTACATCTTGAGGCGTTTTGAGTAAACTTGCTTTTTCGATGTCATTGTTGTCCACGGCAATCAGTTCGCCGGCGCGGAGATCGCCTTGTTGAGCCATCCAGGAGGGTTTTGCTACCAGCAATTCACATTCAAAATAAGGTAAAATATCTCTTACCAATTTATTACCTTCGGCCAGAAAACATCCTGTTTCGTTACGGAATTTTTTCATTGCCAACGAACGAATGTACTTAATTTTGCTTTTACTCAACATTTTGCAGATTAGTAAGGTGAATGAAATTTTTTTTCAATATGACTTACAAAATTACTAAACTATTTTCTATCTAAACCGCCCCATGTTATTCTTTTTTCAAAAGAAAATCCTAACTTTGTCATACAAATCATTAAAAAACAAAGTTATGTCAAACACCAGGAAATTGCCCACAGGCGTACAGGATTTCGAGAGACTTCGCACTGAAGATTTCTTATATGTGGATAAAACAGAATATGTATATAATCTGACAAAAGTAGGTTTACCGTATTTCCTCGGTCGCCCGCGCCGTTTCGGCAAAAGTCTTTTCCTTTCCACGCTCAAATATTATTTTCTTGGGAAAAAAGAACTCTTCGACGGTTTGGCGATTGCCGGTCTGGAAAAGGAATGGATGGAATATCCGGTATTTTACATTGATTTTAACTTAGGTATGTATACCGACGGCAAGTCGCTTTATCAAACGCTGGACTACTATTTAAGACGTTTTGAAGAAAAATGGGGAAAAACGGAAGGGGAAAGCAATCCGGCTATCCGTTTTGAAGCGCTTATTCGCCGCGCCCGTGAAAAAAGCGGTCAAAAAGTTGTCGTGCTGGTGGACGAATACGACAAACCTTTGATCGAGACAATGGACTGGCCGGACATTAACGATG
>JAIRNV010000135.1 GCA_031257875.1 Dysgonamonadaceae bacterium | reverse complement strand
AATGATTTAAATCGGAATCAACTCTTGATTCTTATTTAAATCATTGATTTAAATCGAAATATACTCCCGGTTCTAAAAATTTTCGATGTAAAAATACAAAGTATATTTTGAAAAAAAATTTTTAGAATAATGATGGGTGAATTCCATGTTCCCATCCAAATTATTTCACATAAAAAAATGGGTGGTGATGTAAAAAATATGCAGCTATAAACAGTTTAGGTTATATTTTTCACACATATTTAATTATTATAGCATACTTTTTAAATCACTGCCAAAAAACAATCAATTCCGGAATAAAAAAGATGTGTATGGGTGAATTCTATAAAGGCATAAAGTCGCACAAAGGTTGATTTTGTGAAACTCCTTTGTGCGACTTTTGCCCCTTTGTGGTTTAAATAGAAATGTCACACATTTGAATGACAGGTCGCGCAATGCAATTTTTATTCATCAATAACTTGTATGTTAAAAAAATTGATTACATTTGCACCCGAATTTGTAACAACAAACAAGCGATGAATCATTTTTATTTTACATATTCCTTTTATTACTTTTACTTTAATAAAGAGTAAAACAGGGTTTTGTATGATAAAAAACAAAAAATATATGTTATAAAATGAATATAAAATCCTGTCGAGAACGGCGGGATTTTTTTTTTGAATTTAATTGCGTAAAGATGAAAACAGTTGCTATTCAGGGAATCGAAGGCGCCTGGCATGAGATAGCCGCGCGCAGGTTTTTCAAAGAAAAAGGGGAAGAAAATATTGGGATTCTTCCCTGTAATCAGTTCAAGGATGTGATTGCCGCCGTGAAAAAAGATCCGAATATTATCGGTATCATGGCGATAGAGAATACAATCGCGGGAAGTTTGCTGCAAAATCACGAACTTATCAGGGAAAGTGATTTAGTGGTTGTCGGCGAACAGAAAATCCGCATCACCCACAGTTTTGCCGTCCTGCCTGGCGAATCCGCAGAAACGGTCAGCGAAGTAAATTCCCACCCGATTGCTTTGATGCAATGCGCCGATTATTTGAATACGCTTCATAAGGTAAAAATTGTGGAAGAGGAAGATACGGCGTTAAGCGCGAAAATCATTGCCGAAAATCAACTGAAAGGACATGCGGCAATATGCAGCCGGTATGCTGCCGAACGCTACGGTTTGCAGGTCCTGGAAGAAGGCATAGAGACGAATAAACGGAATTTTACCCGTTTTCTGTTGATTTCAAACCGTTGGATAGCCGACGATTTGGTCAAAAGCGGCGAAATCAACAAATCATCGCTTGTTTTCACCCTTCCGCACACGGAAGGAAGTTTGTCTAAAATATTGACTATTTTCTATTTCTACAACTTAAATCTGACTAAAATACAGTCTTTACCGATTTTAGGCTGCGAATGGGAGTATTTGTTTTACATTGATCTGACTTTCCCGGATATCTTGAATTACAAGCAGGGACTGGATGCTGCCCGCCCTTTGATGAGAGATTTTAAGATTTTAGGCGAATATAAAGAAAACAATATAAATGAGTTAACGAGTTAACAAGTAAATGAGTAAACAACTAAAAAAAAATGGATATGACAAAAAAAATAGAGCCGTCCCGGCGGTTACATTCGGTCAGTGAATATTATTTTTCCAAAAAACTGAAGGAAATTGCAGAGATGAACGCGAAAGGACTGGATGTAATCAGTTTGGGCGTAGGCAGCCCTGACTTGCCGCCTTCGGAAGAAGCCATTGAGACTTTGTGCAAATCGGCGCGAAAAGCCGATTCACACGGTTATCAGCCTTATGCGGGCATTCCCGAATTGCGCAAGGCGTTTGCCGGCTGGTACAAACAGTGGTATGATGTGGATTTGAATCCCGACACGGAAATTCAACCGTTAATCGGCTCCAAGGAAGGGATTTTGCATATTTCCATGGCTTTCCTCAATCCCGGCGACGGCGTTTTGACGCCCAATCCGGGGTATCCGACTTACACTTCGGTCGGTAATCTGGTCGAAGCTCGAATCATTCCTTACGATTTGAAAGAAGAAAATGACTGGCAACCGGATTTCAATGCTTTGGAGCAACTTGATTTATCAAATGTTAAACTCATGTGGGTCAATTATCCCCACATGCCGACCGGCGCTCCGGCTACGCTTGAACTTTATCGAAAATTAGTTGATTTCGGGCATAAACACAAGATAATTATCTGTAATGACAATCCTTACAGTTTTATTTTGAATGACCGTCCGGAGAGTATACTGTCAATCGAAGGAGCCAAAGAGGTCTGTATCGAAATGAACTCTTTGAGCAAATCGCAAAATATGCCGGGCTGGCGTATCGCCATGCTTGCCTCCAATGCGCAGTTTGTCCGGTGGGTTTTGAAAGTGAAAAGCAATATCGACAGCGGACAGTTCAAACCGATGATGCTGGCGGCGGCGCAAGCCCTGCAAGCTCCCAAAGAATGGTATTCGTCCATGAATGAAGTATACCGGAGAAGGCGAAAGATTGCCGAAGAGATTATGAACACGCTCGGTTGCCGGTTCGACCCGAAACAGTCCGGTATGTTTCTTTGGGGAAAAATCCCCGATAAATACGCGGATAGCGGAGAATTGGCAGACCGGATTCTGTACGGCGCCCGTGTTTTTATCGCCCCCGGATTCATTTTCGGCAGTAACGGTAACCGTTACATCCGGATTTCGCTTTGTTGCAAAGATGAGAAATTGCAGGAGGCTTTGGAACGGATCAGGGGTGAAGGGTGAAGGGTAAAAGGCGGGGAGGGTACGTATTTAATTGGAAGTGTGATTATGAACAGGGAAGTAAAAAGATTTGAAGATTTACAAGTGTGGAAAGATGCTATGAATATGACTGTTTCCGTATATGAAAAATTAAAATTATGTAAGGATTATGGATTTAAAGATCAAATGCAGAGAGCTGCTGTTTCAGTTCCTTCAAATATTGCTGAAGGATATGAAAGACAGACAAATAGAGAATTTGTTCAATTCATGTACATTGCCAAAGGCTCATGTGCAGAGTTAAGAACGCAATTATATTTATCAATAAAATTAAATTATTTATTAAAAGAAGATGGAATGGTATTAGTGGAAAAGACCGAATGCATATCAAAAATGTTACATAAATTGATTATGTACAGGAAAAACGGATAAGCCGGCCTTTCACCCTTTACCTTTCACCTTTTACCTGAAAAAAAATTATGGAATTAGAATCAATCTTACTACCTGGCCTCAATGAACGGCGCCCGCTAATTATCGCAGGCCCGTGCAGCGCTGAAACAGAAGAACAGGTGATGACAACCGCCAAAGAATTGGCAAAGAGGGAAATCAAAATATTCCGTGCCGGAATATGGAAACCGCGTACAAAACCGGGTGGATTTGAAGGCGTCGGTTCGGAAGGCCTTTCCTGGTTACAGCGAGTGAAACGGGAAACCGGCATGTATACGGCTACGGAAGTCGCCAATAAAAGCCATGTATTTGAAGCCGTTAAGCATGGCATTGACATTATTTGGGTGGGCGCCCGGACTTCCGTCAATCCTTTTGCGGTTCAGGAAATTGCCGAAGCCTTGCAGGTTTCCGGCTTTACGGGAGTTGTGCTGATTAAAAATCCGGTGAATCCCGATTTGGAACTGTGGATTGGCGCTATCGAAAGAATGTACAACGCAGGGATTCGGAAAATCGGCGTAATTCACAGGGGATTCAGTACGTATGATAAAAAACTGTACCGCAACCATCCTCAGTGGCACGTTCCGATTGAATTGAAACGACGGATTCCGAGCCTGCCGATCTTTTCCGACCCAAGTCATATCGGAGGGAAGCGCGAATTAATCGCTCCTATCAGCCAGCAAGCCATGGACCTGAACTACGACGGCCTGATTATCGAATCGCACTGCGATCCGGACTGCGCCTGGAGCGACAAGGATCAGCAAATTACGCCGGATGTTCTTTCTTACATTTTGAGTATGCTTGTTGTCCGGGAAACGAAACAGACGACGGAAAATCTGGTGCAACTCCGGCAGGAAATTGACGAAATCGACAATGAACTGCTCGGTATTTTAGCCAAACGGATGCGCATTTCCAAAGAAATCGGACAATACAAAAAGGAGCATAATATGCCTGTACTGCAAACCGTTCGCTATGATGAAATTCTGGAAAACAGGGTTTCGCAGGCTGAAAAAATGGGAATCGGCGCCGGGTTTATGAAAACGGTTCTGGAAGCTATTCATGAAGAATCTATTCGACAGCAGATAGAAGTGTTGAATAAGTAATTCGTAATTGATTATGAAAATCCAAATTTTAGGCGCAGGAAAAATGGGTTCTTTCTTCGCCGACGTACTAAGTTTTACGCATGAAGTTGCCATTTTCGACCCGAATCCCGAAAAATTGCGCTTTACCTACAATTGCATCCGGATGAGTCAACCGGAAGAAATCAGGGATTTCCAACCGGAAATATTGATTAATGCCGCTACCGTCCGGTATACGGTTGAGGCGTTTCATCAAGCGTTGCCTTTTGTTCCGGCGTCCTGTATTATTTCGGACATCGCATCCGTAAAGACGGGACTGAAAGCGTTTTACAAAAAAACGGGAAGGCCTTATGTTTCCACGCATCCGATGTTCGGGCCGACTTTTGCCTCTTTAGGCAATCTTTCATCCGAGAATGCCATTATTATTTCCGAATCTTCCCATTTGGGAAAAGTCTTTTTCAGGGATTTGTACAATACATTGAAACTGAATATTTTTGAATATACTTTCGATGAGCATGACGAAACGGTTGCCTATTCGCTGTCCATTCCGTTTTCGTCGACACTGGTTTTTGCATCTGTGATGAAACATCAGGAGGCGCCTGGAACTACGTTTAAAAAGCACATGGATATTGCCCGCGGCCTGCTTTCGGAAGACGATTATTTGTTGACGGAAATTCTTTTTAATCCGAAAACTCCCGGACAGTTGGAACAAATCCGAAAAGAACTGGCCAATCTTCTGAAAATTATAGAAGCGCGGGATGTGGAGGGTATGAAGATATTTTTGCAGGGGGTGAGGGATAAGATAAAATAGGGGAAAAATAAAAGTATAATTAATTTAACGGCCATTTTCATACTTGGATTAGGAAGAAAAATGTATGAAGTATTTTATCTAATCCATCCCGGCATTATCCTTTTGTCCCTTTCGTGGCTGTATTGACCGAAACCGGCAGAAAGCCTGACCACGCATTCCTGAAAAACAAACGGCCCACAGCAAAACGGCGAGCGGTATGTATATCTTTATATATTGCATCCTGCCGTTTCCCGATAAATGTACGGATATTAAATAATAAAAAACATTCAAACGTTTCATTTTCAAAGTAATTCAATTTTTCGTGCAACATCTTCCATCAGCCATTTGGGGGTGGAAGTCGCCCCGCAAATGCCTGCCGATTCTACGTTTTCCAGCCATTGCGGATGAATATCGTCGGGACTGGCAATCAGGTAAGTATTTGCGTTGGCTTTGATACATTCGCCCAAAAGCACTTTCCCGTTGGAACTCTTTTCGCCAGCAACAAACAAAATCAAATCATGGCGCGCCGCAAACTCCCTGATGTGCGGTATCCGGTTGGCCACCTGCCGGCAAATAGTATCAAAATACCTGAAATCCGAGCCTTTATGAATCCGGGTTTGAATCCCGGCCACAATTTCCTTAAAATCATGCACCGACATTGTTGTCTGGGAAAACAAATATATATTTTTGCTGAAATCCAACAAATCCAAATCCGCTATTTTCTCAATAACAATGGCTTTGCCGGCAGTTTGTCCTACCAGGCCGTTAACCTCGGCATGACCGATTTTCCCGAATATAACAATCCGGGAATTAACAGGATCTATTTCTTTGTAATGCTTTAGGATTTTTCTTTGCAGTTGTAAAACCACCGGACAGGTAGCGTCGATAATCCGGATGGCATTCTGTCCGGCCGTTTCGTAAGTAGAAGGCGGTTCGCCGTGTGCGCGCAAAAGCACGCGCTTGTTGTGCATGTTCTTCAAATCCTCATGGTTAATCGTGCGCAAGCCTTTTTCCTGCAAACGGGCGACTTCCTGACTGTTGTGAACAATATCCCCCAGACAATAAAGTTCTTTGTCTGCGGCCAGTTCTTTTTCAGCGCTTTGAATAGCGTTTACCACGCCGAAGCAGAAGCCGGAACCTTCGTCTATTTCAACTGTTTTCATCTTATTGCCCGTTAAACGGACGCCAAAGATAACGATTATTTATTACATAGCCTCCCACCGGGATAAATCGGGTGTATGACAAATAGCACAACTTATCCGGAAAATAATTACTTCTGCGAATAATTACCATAATCATCAATGAAAAAGAACAAAGAAACGGAAAAAGCGGCGATATAGGCCTCCATATCGGAAGAATTGGATATATGGCTGGAGAAAAAAGATTCCATCAAGGACGGCTACGGGTATGAAACGGAATTTATGAAACTGTCACAACATGTGAATCGTATTATGATGCAAAAAAGTCTGGGTGCGGTGTCGTGCAACAGGAATAAAAAAAAACTTCACACCTGTTTCGGGAAAGTCGAAGCAGGCAGGGCACACGTTCCATGTCAGCACACTAAGAAATTCGGCATGAGTTCAAAATTACAGGAGGCAGGAAAGAAATGGCAAGTCGGCCAAAGCTCTTACGGATGTGATTGGTTATTAACGGAATAACAGTGGCGGGATGCAGTATAAAACTTATATGGAGAAAGGCTGTCTGATGGGTTCGGGAACTATAGAATCAGCTAACCGGAATGTTATTCAACAGCGAATAAAATTATCGGGTTAAAGATGGTCTATTGACGGACTGCAAAGAATTGCCAATCTGAGAGCATGCAAAAAAGGAAATCAATGGAATACGCTGATGAACTGCATCAAAAACGCGGTATGATGCAATTTGTCATACACCATAAAATACATACTTATTCTCTGTTTGCCAAATTTTTATAACACGGAGTTTCACGGAGTGGATTTCACGGAGAGACACGGAGTTGATGGTTACATGTTATTTGTTTTTTATTCTTTAACAGGCAATATCCGAATGGCCGGCAGTTCTTTACCTGAACTGCCAGCCATTTTTTTTGCTGTTATGCCGGCATAACAAGTGTTGGTTGTGCCTGCGTAACAGCATTGGTTATGCCGGCCTTCCTGCGCCTTCTGCCGTTTTACAATTCCGGTTGGCAGGCAGGAATATTTTATTAAAACAATATTACCGATTAAATCATTCAGATAGAAAGGAACTTCAAAACGAATACCCCCCCCCGTAACCTTCAAGTTTGGCCGCAATTGCCAGTCGTTACATGTGATTTATTTTTTATTACTAAAACATGAAAAATAAGCGCCGGTATATAAAAATCCGGTATGCGCAGCGCAGATTTTTCGCCAACGCCGTCGGGAAAAAATCCGACACGGTCAGATCTTTTGCCAACATCGTCGGGAAAAAATCCGACATGGTCAGATCATTTGCCAACACCGTCGGGAGAAAATCCGACATGGTCAGACTATTGTTGATAGAAAAATTATTCAGGCATGAGAAAAGAAAAGGTTTCATCTCTCCTTTTTTACATCTTCAAACAATTGCAACCAGCGTTGCATGATTTTTTCTTCTCCATAATCGAACGACATTTCCCGCGCGGCCTTTCCCATTGTTTTCCTTATTCCTTCCGATTCTATCAAAGTGTTTATTTTTGCGGACAGCGCCTCAATATCTCCCGTCCCGGCAAGAAACCCGTTGACGCCGTCCCTGATAATATCTTTCGGTCCGCAGGGGGCATCGAATGCAACCACCGGAAGTCCGCACGACATGGCTTCCAGCAATACCATGGGAAACGCTTCCAGATAACGCGACGGGAAAAGCAGCATGGAATGTTTCGGATATCGGGCGTAAATATCTTTTTCCGGCGGATGAATTTTGACGGCGGCATCCAAACCTGCTTGCCGGATCAGCCGGCACAGATTTGCTTTTTCGTTGCCGTCTCCATAAATGTGCAGTTCCCAGTCGGGATGTTTTTCATAAACGGCTTTCCATGCTTCAATCAGCATGTCGAAACCTTTTTCATAAACCAGTCGCCCTGCGGCTATGGCTTTTTTTTCGCTGTAATCGGCCGTTGTTTCAGGGAAAAACGGCACGGCATTGGGTATCACTTCTATGTTGTCTGCGCCTTTCCACGATGCTTTTTCTTCACGGGTCAGCACCACTAAGCGCGATAGTTTGCGGCAAGCCCGCCTGAATGTTTGCGTCCTGACGGCAGCGACCCAGTTGGGAACAGGAGCGTTTGACAGTTTTCGCGCCATCAATTGACGGAAGTTCGCAGGGAAATGCAGTTCCCCGATCTTGACGCTGCCGTCTTTGAAATCATTTAAAAATTCAATATCCAGTCCCAACAGTGAAACGGTAATATCCGGCCGCACCGTATTCAGCAATGTCTTTAGTTCCCGCACATATTCCCGTGTCTTCAGAAAACGCGAAATAACCTTTTCAATGTACTTTTCTTTCCCGAATCCGGCGTGTATCCCGATATTCAAATGATACAGGCGGACTTTTTCCGAAACGGGAAAAAATACGGGGCGCCCCATTTGTTCAGTCGTAACAATCGAAACATCGCAGCCCGTTTTTTCTGCCAGATAATTGGCTTTGAGGATTGTAATGCGTTCCATTCCGCCGGGGGCGAAAAGTCCGCCGGGAAGCAGGTAGACTATTTTCAGGGGGTTGTTATGATTCATAGCCGTAACTAAAAATAAATAATTTAAGGAAAACAGTCAGGTAAGCTGTTTCAAAATATCAAATCCATTTTTCTGCTGCCAATCATATATTGCAGAGTACAATTTTGTAGTGGAAAATTCCCGGCCAGTAAAGGATAATCTTAAATGGCGACAAAATTCGGTATGAGAGACCTGTTTTTCAACAAGTAAAGAAAACAATGCAGTTGTATCGTGTCCGTTACAAAGATTAAGGAAATCGGAAGTTTTATATTGGTTTATAAAATGATCAATATTTTCAAAAGTCAATTTTTCTGCTTTGTTTGCAGAACGATTGTTTAATTCAATCAGCAATTCCTGTTTTTTAATACTTATTTTTCCTTCGGTTATTTCTGATAAATTTCCACCAAATTTTATCCCGTCAAAACGTATTTTACAACGTTTCTGTTCGTTATACCAACGAATGTAAGCAATGAATGCCGATTCATTTAGAACATTGTCCCATATTTTTTGCAAATTGTCCGACAGTCTGTATTCGGAAGCCAAATTATTACGAACCTCCTCAAATCCGAGCATCGTCATTTCAATGTCGTGATAATCCGTAAAGAACAGGTTTTTAGTATTGGGATAAGTTTTTTCCAAATGTAAAAAATCAGCATCGCGAATACCGGCTACCTGTTCCGTTTCGTTGGCAAGTGTGGTTAAAGCAATGTTTAATTGCCCCTTTCCCCCGTATACAAATTCTACTTTTGCTTTGTCTTTTTCAAAAAACTTCGGATAAATTTTGCAATCATTGGTCCCTTCTACTAAAATCCAAATAATCTTACTTCCCGTATTGTTACGCAAAGATAATCTGATATCATTGATTTTGTTAGTGGCGTCAAGGCTTCCTTTCAAAGTTCGATTTTCTTCCATCGTATTTATTCGGCATTGGAAAGTTCATACAAATCACGAGTCAAATCCCAATTGTCGTTAATAATCTGTGGTGCATGAGTCGAGACAAGAAATGATATTTGTTTTATTTTGGCTATCCTTTGTAAATCCTGTATAAATGCCTTTTGCCACATCACATGCAATGAAATTTCCGGTTCATCTATTAAAATTAGAGTATCGGGATTTGTCTTAAACAGCAATTCATATTGAAGTACAACTTCCTGCTGTTCACCGGAAGACAAGTCCGTCAACTTCAATTTTTGTCCATTGCTTAATTGAAAGTAAAAACCCTGCGAACCGTTTATTACAATGGATTTGAAAGCAAACATCTTTTCATTCAGAATATTCACAAACAACTCTATTTTATTTAATAATTCATCATATACTCTTACTTTTGCCTCAGAATCCTCTAAATAGACAGTTAATACGTTTTTTGTTTCGTTATTGTATTCTGTAATATCTTGTATGGTAGTTGCTATTCCAAAAGTTTTTAGCAATGCCTGTTTTTTAGTCAAGTCAGCAAAACGGGATTTAAAATCACTTTCCGACAAAAATTCTTTGCATTCGATTAAGCGTTTAGGAAAAGAGCCGTCCAATTGTTGTGCAATTTTATATGCGTCTAATTGCTTTTGTGCTATTAACGCTTTTAATTCTTCGGCATATTTCTCAATCGTTCTGTCAAAAGACACGTTTTGATTGGGATTGCGAGTCTGAGTCAACAACCTCTCTTCTCTAATGAGATAAACATTTGTAGCATTTAACAGTTCGGAAATTTTAACGCTTCCCTGTTTGTTGATTAAATTAATAACACTTAACGGAAGAAAATTTATATTTTCAATTAAAAAATCTCTTAGCGAAAATTGTTTCCCCGTTCTACTGTCTAAAACAATATTTTGAGAAATTTTATGAACAGGAATATATTTTCCCAACTCCAATACCAGTTTATTTTCACTCTCCGAATTATAGATAAATGCTTCTATTGGCGTACCGGTCTGTAGTAGCCTGATGTGAACATCAACTGTTTCAATATTTTGGGATACGATTCTTTGCTGATTATTAACTATTCGTACACTTTGTTCAACTTTGTCTTTCCCTTTCTTTTTTGTAATGTCAATTTGCTGTCCGTTGATAAAGTAAAACGAAATCAACTCAAAATTAAGTTTCTGAAAATAGAAAAACCTTTGATTGAAAAGACTGTAAATAATATTCAAAATGGTTGTTTTGCCATAACCGTTCGGACCTGTCAAAACAGTCAGGCTCCCGCTTTGGTTTAATTCTATGTTATAATCAAATAAACCAAACAATTTCCGTATTTTAATGTTTTTTACTTCCATTATTTTTATATCTATATGTTGTTTCTGAAATAAAGTGCAAAGTTACAATTTGTTTTTGATACTTGACTGTTAACTTGTCAACCGGATCAGGGTGGTTATATTAAGAAATAGATTATTATTCCGATAAAATTACTACTTTTGCAGCCATCAAAATACGCGAAAATATGCAACAAATAGAAATAAAAAATTTCGGTCCAATCAAATACGGACACATTGATATTAACAAAGTTACGGTATTTGTCGGAAATCAAGGTTCCGGTAAAAGTACTGTGGCAAAGTTGATTTCCACATTCAAGTGGATTGAGAAGGCATTGGTAAGAGGCGACTATGACAAAAAATGGTTTGAACGCAAAGGTGTTAACCGTTTGAAAAGTCAATTTCTGCCTTACCACCGTATTGAGGCCTATTTGAGTCCCCATTCAACAGTTGAATATCAGGGTGATGCTTACAAAATTAAGTATCAAAAGGAAACGCTGATTATTGACGGAATATCTCAAAATACATATCAATTGCCGCAGGTGATGTATGTGCCTGCAGAAAGGAATTTTTTAACCTGTATTAAAGGAGCAAAGGAACTGAAATTATCGTCAGAGTCATTGCAGGAATTTAATACGGAATATTATAATGCTCAACAAGATTTAAAGAATGCGTTAAAATTGCCAATTAATGAAACGTTTATTGAGTATGACAAACTGAATGATACGCTTAATTTGAAAGGGGAAAATTATAAAGTCAAATTAACTGATGCTTCGAGCGGTTTTCAATCGTTTGTTCCTTTGTATATAGTTTCCGATTATTTGGCCAATTCTGTGAAACAGCATAGTGAAAATAAGGAATTGATGAGTAGCGAAGAAAAAATTAAGTTTCAGAAGGGAGTACAGGAAATTTGGAGTAATGATAGTTTAACCGATGAACAAAAGCGCATTGCTCTTTCTGTTTTATCGGCAAAATTCAATAAAACTACATTCGTAAATATTGTTGAAGAGCCCGAACAAAATCTATTTCCTGTTTCCCAGTGGAAAATGTTGCAAAGTTTATTGGAATTTAATAATATGAATGTTGGCAATGAATTGATTATGACCACTCACAGTCCGTATCTGATTAATTATTTAACTATTGCAATAAAAGCAAAACAAGTGCTTGACAGTTTATCACAAGTTAACAAAGAAACTTTATCTTTAGAAATTTCAAAAATAATTTCGATTGATGCTTGCGTAAATGCCACAGATGTTTCAATTTATGAAATGGAAGAAAAAACGGGTACAATTAAATCATTACCCAAATACAACGATTTAATACCGTCAGATGACAATTTTTTGAACAATATACTTGCCGACACAAATAATCTGTTTACTCAACTACAAGAAATTGAGGAAGAAAATGAAAATTGATTTATTTTCAACAACTTGCTTCGAGCATAGGACAGATAGTTTCGGCATTTATGATGATTCAAGTTTACCGGCTAAAGTGATTCCTATTGATAACGGTACTGCCAAAGTTGAAAATGTCGACGGTTTTTCTATTTATTTTGTTCCACTTGATAAAAATATCAAATGTTTAAGACCGGACGGTACGCAAGAATCACAATGTGATGCTTTGCTTATTTGTTTGCGGCCTCAAAATAAGTATGATTTCTATTTTTTGGAACTAAAAGAAGCAAATAAAACTTCGGGTTGGATACCTGATGGAACAAAACAACTTAAAACGACAATTCTGAATTTCCAAGACAATTACAGTTTATTGTGTATTTCAAGAAAGCTGGCTTTCCTTGCCAACAAAAGCCACCCTTACTATCATTCTTCCCATAAAGAATTGATGGAAAAATTCCGTAACGAAACAGGATTCAGATTAAGTATTTGTGCTACAATTTCAATAAAAAAATAGATGTGAACTCCCGCCGGCAAGCGGACTGATAACAATTTCTTCAGAAAAGATAAAATACTTTTTTCATTGTTGTCAATTCCTTGATAATCCACTTTTGAGTTTTATTTTCACTTTTAGTAATGCGAAATAAACAAGATATTGCAGTTTTAATCTTTTCCTCCGTGTCCCTCCGTGAAATCCACTCCGTGAAACTCCGTGTTATAAAAATTATTAAATACAGCGTTTCACGGAGTGGATTTCACGGAGGGACACGGAGTTGATTGTTTCATCCGTAACCAACCTTATTACCTTATTATATCTTATTAATCGATAGCTGCGACAATTTGAAATGCAGGGGAATGACAGAATATGAACCCTTTGCCTGATTTTAAAATAGCCTCTAACTGTCAGTCTTTCGATAAGATATAACCGCAAGCACATTTAATACCGCCACAAACACCATCATGCTGCACAGTTGCGGCAATATATCACGTAAACCGCTCCCTTTCAGATATACAAGGCGGACTACATCCACAAAATAACGGAGCGGATTGACAAGCGTGATTTTCTGCGCCCATTCGGGCATACTTGTTATGGGAGTGAACAGTCCGCTTAACATGATAAATATAATCAACACAAAAATCAACATGAACATTGCCTGCTGTTGGGTTTTGGCGAAATTTGACATCATTAAGCCCAAGCCTGTGAACGCCAAAAGATAGAAAAAGGCAAAAACGTATATATTCATAACGTTTCCCGTCGGAAAAATCCCGAAAACAATCCAGCCTATGAAAATTCCTATCGTCAGGTTGATTAAACCTAAAACCCAAAACGGAATTAGCTTTCCCAAAATAAACATGGTTTTGGATACGGGCGTTACGTTCATTTGCTCGATTGTCCCCATTTCCTTTTCTCTGACAATATTCAGCGCCGATAGCATTCCTCCCATCATGGTAACCAGTATAACCAAAAGACCCGGAACCATATAGTTTTGATAACGCATGGCAGCGTTATACCTGAAAGAGGGCTTTACATCCACTATTACGGGAGCTTGTCCTCCCGACTCAATGACAATCTCTTTGCCATATTCGTTGATGATTTGAGACAGGTAGGACATGCCAAGTCCGGCTTTCCGCCCATCTACAGCGTCAATTACCAGCGATAAATTCACCGGCTGGCTGTTTATGCAGTCCTTCTCGAAATTACCCGGAATTTCCAGTATCAAATTTGCACGGGATTTTTCCATATCAGACAGCGCTTTCGGATAATCAAACTCATAATCTGTCAATTTGAAATATCCGGAAGATAACACTTTTGTTATCAGGTTTCTTGAACAGGCGCTGTGGTCATTGTCGACGACACACAGCGAAATGTCTTTCTGCTCGAAGGTGGCAGCCCAGGGCAATATCGCAAGCTCGAATACCGGCAGTACAATCATTGCAGCCAGTAAAAACTTATTGCGCAATATTTGCAGAAATTCTTTCTTTAATAAAAATAGAAGTGTCATAATCTGTTTTTGAATTTTTTAATACTGATAAAAAGCAATATCGTACTTATTGATAGCAGGATAAGGAACTCGAACCAGATAGCCCCAAATCCCAGTCCTTTTATCATAATATCGCGCAGCGGGTCGATGAACCAGCGCGCAGGCACGATGTAGGAAAACAGCCGCAGCAGCAGCGGCATGCTGTCTATCGGGAAAATCAAATTTGACAGCAGCATGGTAGGCAGCAATAAGCCAACCCCGGAAGTTACCATTGCTTCCTGTTGCGTCTGCGAAACCGTAGAAATCAAAAGCCCCAGCGCAATGGCCGAGAGCGTGTATATCAACGACAGAAGCATTATCGACCACACATTTCCCAAAACAGGAATCTCCAATACAAAACGGGCGAGAAGCAGGCATAGCACCATATCAACCAATGAAATAAAAAGATAGGGAGCTGCCTTTGCAAGAACAATTTGAGCAGGCTTCAACGGAGAAACCAGCAGGATTTCCATTGTTCCCGCTTCCTTTTCACGCGCTATGGATATGGAGGTCATAGACGCGCATATCAACATCATAATCATTCCGATTATTCCCGGCACAATGCTGTACATTCCCTTCATTTGAGGGTTGTACAGAAGTTTTATTTCCGTGTTTATTGCACCCGAATGGCTTTGAAGGTTAATAAGTTCTTTCCGGTATTGAGCGATTACAAGCTGTAAATAGCTGCACAGGGTGGAACCCTCATTCGGATCGGAGCTGTCAACAATTACCTGAATGTTTGTTTTTTCTCTATACAAAAGATTTTGTCCAAAATCGGAAGGTATCACTATGGCAAGCTTGCATTCGCCTTTCTGAAATGACTTCTCAATACTGGATTCCGAATGTAAATTATTGACCAGCGTAAAGTAAGCATTTCCGTCAATCTTATCTATCAATCTTTGCGATTCGACTGTTTTAGACCGGTCGAATACGGCAACAGGCGTATTCCGTATTTCCGTTGTTACGGCAAAGCCAAGTATCAGCACAAGTAATACGGGAAGAATCAACATGATGGATAATGTCAGCGGATCACGTATAATATGATATATTTCTTTTTTTATAAAGCTGATAAGCTGTTTCATTTTCCTGAATATTTTGAGGAACGCGCCAATACTTGAAAAACATCGTCCATCGATTTGACATGAAAGCTTTCTCTTAAATTCCGGGGTGTATCCATTGCCTTGATTTGACCGTCTACCATAATCGAAACCCGGTTACAGTATTCCGCCTCATCCATGTAGTGCGTTGTAACAAACGCTGTCATTCCTTTTGAGGACGCCTTGTATATCATTTCCCAGAAAAGTCTCCGGCTAATGGGATCGACGCCGCCGGTAGGTTCATCCAGGAATATAATCTTCGGAGAGTGAAATGTGGAAACGGCAAAAGAGATTTTTTGCTTTATACCCAAAGGCAGGGATTGCACAGGCTGTTTTTTTTCATTTTCAAGACCTAACTCATTTACGGCTTCTTTGGTCTTTGCGCTAATCTCCCGCATCTTCATTCCGTAAATGCCTCCGAAAAGTTCCATATTCTCCATAGCGCTTAAATCTTCGTACAGCGAAAACTTTTGGCTCATGTATCCTATGTTCTTTTTTACCATATCTGTCTGCCTGCGTATATCGTATCCTGCCACCTGCCCCGTCCCGGAAGTGGGAGCCAGTAATCCGCACAACATTCGCATGGCGGTTGTTTTTCCTGCGCCGTTGGCGCCGAGGAAACCGAATATTTCTCCTGCTCCAACATCAAATGAAATGGAATCAACAGCGACAAACCTGCCGAAATTTTTCGTTAAATTTTTTACTTCAATTGCGCTCATTCTGTTACCTGTTGCATTGGTGATTGTTCCATAAGCTGCATGAAGCAGTCCTCTATCGTTGGCTGAATTTCCTTTTTTTCAAAAATACCTGTACCCAAAGATTCATCCGTTCCTCTAAAAACCACATGCAGATATTCTCCGAAAATATAGCTTCGGCGTACATTTTCCCGCGTTCTCAAATGTTCAAGCAGCATATAGTTGTTCTTCGACTTAACCGCGTAGAGCCTGAATGGATAATTTGAAACGATTTTTTCGGGAGAATCGACGGTTAAAATCTTTCCCGACTGAATGAGGGCAATTCTATCACACAAACTTGCTTCATCCATGTACGGGGTAGATGCGATTATTGTAATCCCCTGCTTTTTCAACTGCTTGAGCATATTCCAAAATTCTTTCCTTGATACAGGATCTACACCTGTTGTCGGTTCATCTAAAATCAGGACGCCCGGCTTATGTACAAGGACACAGCATAGCGCCAGCTTCTGCTTCATTCCCCCGGACAGTTTTCCGGCTCTACGTTTCTTAAACGGTTCTATTTGAGTATATATATCCTTTATTATATCGTAGTTGCTTTCGACTGTTGTATTGAATACATCTGCAAAAAATTTCAGATTTTCTTCAACTGTCAAGTCTTGATAGAGCGAAAAGCGTCCGGGCATGTAGCCTGTTGTTTTTCTTATCTCCATATAGTCCGCAACGACATCTTTGCTGTCGATTCTGCCCGTTCCTTCATCGGGCAGGAGAAGTGTGGCAAGAATCCTGAACAGCGAAGTCTTTCCGGCGCCATCCGGCCCAATCAGACCGAATAATTCTCCGTCATTAACCTGTAGACTTACCCTATCCAAAGCGATAACAGGTTGTTTTCCCGGATATTTTTTCGAGATATTATCCACAGCAATTATCGCATTCATTTTTCTGATGTTTTGAATTTAACATCGCCATACATCCCTATTTTAATTAAACCATCCGTATTTTCCACTTCGAGTTTCACGGCATAAACCAAATTCTGACGTTCATCTTTTGTCTGTATTGTTTTGGGGGTAAATTCCGCCTTGCCGGAAATCCAAATGATTTTTGCGGGATATGACCTGTATCCACCATCGGATAAATGAACAAAGACCGTTGTCCTTTGACCTGTCTTGATGCTGTCGAGCTGTGAAGCAATAACGTAAACCCTTAAAAACACGGATTGCATATTTGCTATTTTATACAGGGCTTTTCCTTGAACAGCCAGCTCTTTTTCGGCAGCATATTTGTTTAATACCGTTCCCGATACGGGATTTACTATGCGGCTTTTGTTCAGCATATCCTCTATCTGCGCAATTTGTATCGTATAAACATTTTCTTCTTCACGAATGCCGTTTGTTGCATTGGACAAAGTGCAGGACTGGGCAGAGAGCGTATTTTTCAGAACTGTTATATGCGACTCCGCATCCTCCAGCTGCTTTTGAGTGGCGGCGCCATCTTTCAGCAGGTTTTTTATCCTGTTCCGCTCCAGTGCTGTTTTTGCGGATTAACTGACGCTGGATACCCGTGATTCCGCCATCCCAAATCTGTTGTGAAATGTCAAGAGTTGCACGGTATTGGTCTTTACTCATGGCCGGAATATGCAAATCAAATGGCAGGGAGGACAAATCCGGAGAAAGTCCGGTAACATCCGACAGGTAAGTCGCCTGTGAATTTAATGAAATTTGCGGCAAATAGCTCTTAACGGTGTTACTCACGGAATAGTTTTTTGCCTGCTCAATTAGTCCGTATTGTCGCGTTAGCGGATAATTTGCTACGGCATCTTGAATGCAGTCTTCAACTGTTAAAACGGTTTGCGCATTCGCAGTATATACGATGCTCAAAAAAGCCATTACAAGCTGGTAGCATTTGCGCTTTAAATGCTTTTGTTTCATATTGCTTTATTTTATTGAAATTGAAATTGACATGTGCATAGCCGGGGTATAATTCCGGTAATATAGTGAACAAAGTGAGTTTTTCAACCGGTAAAAATTATGTATTGAAAGTTTATTACTCGCTTTGTTCGGAATTTACTACCTTGTTTTTTTAGAAACGGTAATTTAAGGATGTATTATTTTTTTTCTTCCGCATTTACAACTGTTAGTAATGCAGTTGTGTAAGAAAATCTTCCGCTTTCCGGAATAAAAAGAAAAATACTTTGATTGTTTTTGAGTTTTCCACTATGGAATAATTCATTAAGCATTAGATATATTGATGCAGAACCAACATTTCCCACATAAGATAAGTTAGTAAACCAATTATCTTCAGGAATACATACATTTTCTTCTCTTAATAGATTTTTTAGTTTGTCGTAAAAAAACATGGAAGAAATATGTGGGAGGAAATAATCTAGTTTCTCAAATTTCAAATCATGTTTCAAGCCACTATTTTTAATATGTTCAACGGCTTTTAATACAGCGTATTTCCCTAAAAGGCGAGTGTCTTGTTTTACAGAAAATACTGATTGGTCAAGCCATTCTTTTTCTTCGAAAGTTGTCCAACCTCTTAGGCCCCCATCTTTTTGTTTTAAAGCTCCTTGATACATGCAAGCAGGTAATTGGTTTGCATAAGATATGGATTCAATCCAATCCACTCTCAATGAAAGTCCACGAGGCTTATCAGACAACTACATGTTGCATACATAGGAATAGTGAGTGACCCTAAATATTCAATACCTTCACCAAGAGCTATTGCTTTTATTCCTAAGCTGTTTACGGTTTTAAATAGCTTCCTGTCACATTCGGCAAACATAATTCCCTTTTTGTGTTTGCAAATAGGAGCATTACTATCTTCTGGTGAGATTTCATCCAATTTTCGTATGCCGAACAATTTTGTAACAGGTAATTCTTCCAGCCCACTCCATTCCATAACCCGAATTGTTCCTGCAATTTCATTCGTGTTATTCTTGGCAACAAATACCTTGGATTGTGAAAAAAAGAATTTCCTCATTTGCCAAATTGAATAGTTTTTATAAGATGCAATTAATTTATCCATTTTTTTTCGTTTATTAATTTGTTTGTTTGATGAGACAAAGGTACTGGTGGAATCATCGTTTGACAATACCCAAATGGGTAATTGTCCATTGTATGTCAATTAATTACCCATTTGGGTATATTTAGAATAGCAAATAGGCAGGATGTTGTTTAGTGATTGTTCGAATAACCGCCTGCTTTTTATTACCTTTGTCGAATTATACTATAGAACGCTATTGATTATGGCCGGGACAAAGGATTTTTTTATCAAAGAAAATATTATAGACTGCCTCTCTGAGGATGCATATAATGAAGTCAGTCACATTATCGAAGATGTCGGCGCTTTTGCCCGCACCACATATCAGAGTGTTTATGTGATTGATTATTATCATCAGGATTTCCTGTATGTAGCGGATAACCCGTTATTTCTCTACGGAAAACGGGAGTGTGTGGTTAGCGCTATGTGTTGCATCTATCTCATCCCGTAATACATCAGGAAACATAGAAATGTCTCAAAATAATTCATGTAGATATTGGAGTTATAACAGAAAAACAAAAAAATGGCACGGGATGCTTCGACCGGAACTGAAAGACATGGAAAAGGAAGTGCTTCGGCTATCAGCCAAGGGATATACGATGCACGAAATTGCAAATCAAATACACCGGTCGTTTGATACCGTAAAAGTATACCGTAAACACCTTTTTGAAAAGTTGGGCGTTGATAATATTTCTGAAGCTATCTGTTATGTCATGAACAGTAAATTGCTATAAGGTTGAAAGCCGGTACGGTTCCGAATGAAACGCACCGGCTTTTATTTTCAATAGCGAAATTGTTCAATTCTTGTCATTGATGATTGATGACAAATAAAATTTAGGGTAACGTTTTATTTCCTGTCCGGTAGCAATGTAAAACAGTAAATTTGTACACAATCCTGCTGCAATCCACGAAGCGACAGAAAGTTGCGGTGGCGGAAATACCGATTTTTCATTTTTGTATTGAGTTATGATATTTTCAATCCACGGTTTGGGTTTTGCCCAGAATTTGAAGTAATTTGCAATATGCTCAATAAGTTTCACCTCGAAATTTTCCCAAGTATCGGTGAAATCTTTAAGTTGAGGTCCCGTTGGCTCCACTACAATAACCAAACCACCCCAACCAATGTTATAAGGATGAATAACTGGAATATTAAACCTTTGACACCACTCATCAAAAACAATTGGAATATTGGACTTGAAATCCAGCGCATTGATAGCAATGTCGTGTTCTTTAACCAGTTCTTCCACGTTATCGGCATCAACAAATGTATTTATTGCGATGATGTTGGCATTGGGATTAATACTCAGTAATCGTTCCTTTAAGGCTTCTACTTTAGGTTTTCCAATATCTTCCATCCTGTAATTCTGACAGTTTAGATTCGACTCTTCAACAGTGTCGCCATCCACGACAGTAATAGTCTCAAAGCCAAATCTCAAAGCACACTCCGCAATAATGCCGCCAATGCCGGCGCCTCCCGATAAAATGCGATAATTCCGGATAAACTGTTGCTCTTCCGAACGAACGTATATTCGATTTCTACTATATCTTTCTTCCATTTTATTTTATTTATGGGTTTTATTTTTCGACAAAGATCGGATAGAGAAATTGCACCCGCAATACCCAAATGGGTACTTTTTTTGTTTTTCAAACCATTGAGCGATACCCCCGCCGGCAAGCGGACTGATTTTTGTTTTTTAAAAGTTAATAAACCCCAAATGTCCATTAGGAATATCCACACCGGTTGGGTACTAAATTTCTAATGGACACCAATAGAGAAATCCATTCATAATATGTTGATATATATTATAGTATATCGCATTAAGTAATGCGATATAAACAAGATATTGCAGTTTTAAACTTTTCCTCCGTGCCCCTCCGTGAAACTCCGTGTTGTAAAAATTATTAAACACAGCGTTTCACGGAGGGAGTTTCACGGAAAGACACGGAGGGGAAACTTAAAATTGCTATATCTTTTTTATTTCACGTTACCAAATAAATTCGCGTAATTCGCGTTCAAAACAGAACCTTAGACGTTTTCGTACCGGTACGAAAGTCCCCAAAAGCCGTCAGGACGTTTGCAACCGCGGTTGCAAGCCCCAAAAAGCATACGATTAATAAGGTATCGTCCCTGCGGGACCTGGGTTTGCACAATTTTACGGTATTGCAGGGCTTGTCCCGCAGGGACGACACTTTATATTAACCGTTATATCTTTATTTCGCATCACTAAACATCACGTGTGTCAAATTTTAAAAGGTTGCCCGACCGGGGGCGAAATGACAGGGCGCAACAATTTAAAATACATCCGATCGCAATTTTTTTGTATTCTAAAAAAAATCATTACTTTTGCACCGGTTTTAATTACAATAAATTATGAAACGGGCAATATCTTTTATATCACTCATAGGTTTGCTGCTGACAGCCGCCCAGCCGTCAATCGCTTTGCACTACTGCAAAAGCGAACTGCATTCCGTGAGTTTTGTCAAAAAAGATTTGCCGAAATCCTGTTGCGAAAAAAACCGTCCGGGTTGCTGTTCCGACAGGGTTTTAAAAATTAAAACCGACTCCTTTTCCATTCACAGGACAGATACGGATATTCAAGCGCCTGCCTGCCCGCAAACGGTATTTTTTACTGTGTGCGACGTTCTGATTTTTCCCTGCAAAACCAATCTTTTATTACAACAGGTCTTTCCTCCCGGCGGCTTAGCGCGATATAGCGCAGCATTGCGCCACTTGATTTGCATTTACAGGATTTGAGGAAAGGTAAAAGGTGAAAGGTAAAGGGTACACGGTACACGACGTCAAAACGCAGTCCTTTCACCCTTCACCTTTCACCCTTCACCTTTTACCCTTCACCCTTAATCCAACATGCAAAATGCTAAACAAATTCATCAAATATTTTCTCAACAACAGGTTGATAACCGCGTTGTTGCTAATTGTTATCGTATTATGGGGTATTTCGGTAGCGCCTTTCAACTGGCATAAAGGCTGGCTGCCGTCTGACCCCATACCGGTGGACGCCATTCCCGATATCGGCGAGAATCAACAGATTGTCGCCACCGAATGGATGGGACGCTCGCCCAAAGACATCCAGGAACAAATCACCTATCCGCTGACAACTTCGCTGCTCGGTATTCCGGGCGTGAAGACAATCCGCAGTTCGTCCATGTTCGGAATGTCGTTCATTTACATTATTTTCAACGACGATGTGGAATTTTACTGGAGCCGTTCGCGGATACTGGAAAAACTCAATTCCCTGCCTTCGGGAATGTTGCCCGAAGGCGTCCGGCCGGCTTTGGGTCCCGACGCTACCGCTCTCGGACAAGTTTTTTGGTACACTTTGGAAGGCAGGAATCCCGAAACGGGCAAGCCGTCCGGCGGATGGGGTCCCGACGAGTTGCGCACTATCCAGGATTTTTATGTCAAATATTCGCTTTCTTCGGCTGAAGGCGTGTCGGAAGTCGCATCTGTCGGCGGGTTCGTGAAAGAATACCAGGTGGAAATCAATCCCCATGCGATGCGTGCGTACAGCGTTTCGGTGATGGACGTGATGAGCGCCATTCAAAAAAGTAATCTCGACATTGGTGCGGAAACCGTAGAACTGAACAAAGTTGAATATCTGGTGCGCGGACTGGGCTACATCAAAAACCTGTCCGATTTGGAAGAAGCGGTCATCGCTGTGCGCGAAGGGATTCCCGTAAGAATCAAGGATGTGGCTTTCGTCAATTTCGGCCCGGCCACCCGCCGCGGGGGATTGGATAAAGAAGGCGTGGAAGCGGTTGGCGGCGTAGTTGTCGCCCGCTACGGCTCCAATCCGATGGAAGTGATAGACCGCGTTAAAGCCCGGATTGAAGAAATGTCGGCGGGGCTTCCGCAGAAAAGGCTGGCAGACGGCACGGTATCCAAAGTAACGGTTGTACCGTTTTACGACCGTTCGGGCTTAATCAGGGAGACCGTCGGGACGCTCGAAACGGCATTGACGCATGAGATATTGATCTGTATTATTGTCGTTATCGTTTTGGTATTCAACCTGCGGGCTTCGGCGATTATTTCGAGTTTGCTGCCGATAGCGGTTTTGGCGGCGTTTATCATCATGCGGTACACGGGCGTGGATGCAAACATTGTTGCGCTGTCGGGTATTGCGATAGCCATTGGGGTGATGGTGGACGTCGGCGTGGTGATTGTGGAAAACATCCTGAAAAACATGGACGGACACGGCGGTAACGGCGTTTCACGAAACGTATCCGTCGAATTGGTTTACCGCAGCGCCGGGGAAGTTTCCGGCGCTCTGGCTACCGCCATGTTGACGACAGTCATCAGTTTCCTTCCGGTTTTCGCCATGCAGGCGCAGGAAGGAAAGCTCTTCAAGCCGCTGGCCTACACCAAGACGTTTGCGCTTGTTTCGGCATTTCTGCTGGGTTTTGCGCTTTTGCCCACGCTGGCTTACTGGGTGTTTTCCATCAGGTTGCCGAAATCTTTAAAGTCATTAAAGTCAAAGAAGAGCAAAACCATCATCACCCTTGCCGCCCTAATAACCGCAGTCCTCCATCTCACCGCCGAATGGCTGCCGGTCGGCGCCGGCGCGGGCTTTTCGCTGAATTTTGTATTTGTGATACTGTCCATCGGCATTATCCTGGCTGTTCTGTGGTCGCTGGTAGTTTTCTACGAACGCATTTTGCGGTGGTGTCTGGCCAACCGGTGGAAGTTTATGATGATACCTGCTGTTACCCTGGTTTTCGGGCTGTGGATTTGGCGGGGAATGGGCAAGGAGTTTATGCCGAGTCTCGACGAAGGCTCGTTCCTCCTGATGCCGACAAGTATGCCGCATACCGGTATCGAACGGAATCTGCAACTGATCGGAACGGTGGATAAACGCATCGGCGCTATTCCGGAAGTGGAAGTGACAGTCGGGAAATGGGGACGCGTCAATTCGGCGCTCGACCCGGCGCCGGCGCAAATGTTTGAGAACACGATTAACTACCGTCCCGAATATATTTTGGACAAAAACGGACGGCGGATGCGTTTCAAGACCAATTCCAAAGGAGAGTTCCTGCTGAAAAACGGCGCGGTTTACAACCCTGCCGGCGGCTTCCGGCCGATTCCCGCCGACAGTTTGATTCCCGACCGCTGGGGCGACTATTTCCGCCAGTGGCGGCCGCAGATTAAGAACACAGATGATATTTGGCAGGAAATCATTCATGTTTCGCACTTGCCGGGACTGACTTCTTCGCCTAAATTGCAGCCTGTCGAAGCCCGGCTGGTCATGCTTTCGACGGGTATGCGCGCACCGATGGGACTGAAAGTGTCGGGGCCCGATTTGGAAAGCATCGAACAGGCCGGGAAAGCGATAGAAACGGCGTTGAAAGAATCGCCGTCCGTTCTGCCTTCTACCGTGTTTTACGACCGTGCCGTCGGAGCGCCGTATATCGAAATCAAACTGAACAGACCGAATATGGCCCGTTACGGTATTGCCGTTGCCGATTTACAGGAAGTGATTGAAGCGGCGGTAGGCGGTATGACGCTGACTACCACTGTCGAAGGGCGCGAGCGTTTTCCCGTCCGCCTGCGTTATCCCCGCGAATTGCGCAACAGTCCCGAAGCCTTGTCCGGCCTACTGGTTCCGACGGCCACCGGCGTGCAGATTCCTTTAAGCGAAGTGGCGGACATCGGCTATGCCAAAGGCGCCCAGATGATTCAGAGCGAGAACACTTTCCCGACCGGCTATGTGATTTTCGACAGGCAGCAGGGCAAAGCGGAAGTGGACGTCGTGCAGGAAGCGGATCAATTATTAAAAGAAAAAATCGGTACGGGGGAATTGAAACTCCCTGCCGGCGTATCTTACAAATTTGCAGGCAATTATGAACAGCAGCAACGGGCGGCCAAGCGTCTGCTTGTCGTTATTCCGCTTTGTCTAATCGCTATCCTGCTGGTGCTTTATTTCCAGTTTCGCACGGTAACGGCTTCGCTGATACACTTTTCGGGCGTTTTTGTCGCATTCGCGGGAGGATTTATTCTGTTGTGGCTTTACGGACAACCCTGGTTTATGAATTTTTCCATCGGCGGGGAAAATGTGCGCGACCTGTTCCAGATGCATCCCGTTAATTTGAGCATAGCCGTCTGGGTGGGATTTATCGCTTTGTTCGGCATTGCTACCAACGACGGCGTGTTGATGGGAACATACATTCACGATACGTTTACGGCACGCAATCCACAGACGAAAGCGGAAATCAGGGAAGCGGTGGTTTATGCCGGACTAAGGCGCGTCCGTCCCGCTGCAATGACTACCGCCACTACGCTGATTGCGCTTTTGCCGGTACTGACCTCGACGGGTAAAGGCGCCGATATGATGGCGCCGATGGCTATTCCGACTTTCGGCGGTATGCTGATTCAAAGCATGACGATGTTTGTGGTGCCGGTGTTGCAGTGCTGGTGGCGGGAGTCTAGACTATGATTTTATTGTGATTTTTTTGATTGCTATGATTTTTTTTTCGCTACCTTAAAATCATAGCAATCAAAAAAATCAAACTAAAATCATAGTATAGACAATTATCACCGCAATCAAAAAAATCATAATAAAATCATAGTTTAAGACGATGATAAAAGAACAATACAAATATTCAGAGTTGACATCCAGAATAATAGGATGTGCGATGACCGTTCACAGAACTTTAGGAAACGGTTTTCAGGAAGTGATTTATCAAAGGGCGTTAGCGATTGAACTGCGTATGGCAGGGATTCGGTTTCAACGGGAATTTGTGATGCCGATTTTCTACCGTGAAGAACGAATCGGCACACGGCGAGTTGATTTTTTTGTCGAAGACGTAATATCAGTTGAGTTAAAAGCGGTCAGCGCTTTAGATAATGCTCATTTTGCGCAGGCAATTAACTATTTGGAAGCCTATAATCTTGAAATCGGGCTGTTAATCAATTTTGGCGAAGCAAGCCTGGTATTCAAACGACTAACTAACAAAAAACATCGACTATGATTTGATTATGATTTTTATGATTGCTATGATTTAACATTTAACGTAAAAAAATCATAGCAATCAAAAAACATCGACTATGATTTATTGTGATTTTTATGATTACCATGATTTTTTCTCTCACATTTTAATCATAGCAATCAAAAAAATCATAATCAAATCATAGTAAAAAATCATAGTACAGACAACGTAATCATAATAATCAAATGAATCAAATAAAAATCATAGTTAAGATGTCCTGCGCCGGCTGTGCCAGCCATGTTCAAAAAGTATTGCAGAAGCAGCCGGGCGTAATAAGCGCCAGTGTCAATTTTGCCACCCAGACGGCAAGTATCGAATACGACAAAGCGCTTACCGGTGCAATGGAACTGCGGAAAGCCGTGCGGGAAGCCGGTTACGACCTTGTGGTTGCCCCTGAAAATGAAGACGGGGACAAATTGTTGGAACAGGGCGAAAAACAGCGTTATCGCCGTTTGAAAATACAGACGGTTACCGCGCTGATTTTGTCCGCCGGCCTGATTGTTTTATCAATGACCCCGTTAGCAAACTTTTCGTGGACGGGATATGCGGAGGGCATACTCGCTACGCTCGTGCTATCTGTTTGCGGACGCTCCTTTTTTATTGACGCATACCGGCAGGCCAGACACCGGCGGATGAACATGAATACGCTTGTCTCCCTGAGTACTGCGACGGCTTATGCGTTCAGCCTGTTCGGCCTGCTGTATCCTCAATTCTGGACAGGCAGGGGAATACATGCCGGGCTTTATTTTGAAACGGCCGGCGTGCTGATTGCATTTATCCTTATCGGCAAGTTGCTGGAAGAAAAAGCCAAAAGGAAAACTTCGGATTCAATAAAAAAACTGGCCGGGTTGCAGTCAAAAACGGCTACGGTTGTCCGTCCCGACGGAAGCGCAGCGGAAATTGATATTCGCGATATTGGCGTTCACGATATTGTATGGGTAAAAGCAGGGGAAAAGATTCCGGTAGACGGCGTCGTTACCGGCGGATATTCTTTTGTGGACGAAAGCATGATTACCGGCGAACCCGTTCCGGTGGAAAAGAACGCGGGGCAGCGCGTGTTTGCGGGAACCGTCAATCAGCATGGAAGTTTTAAGTTCCGCGTTACAAAACCGGGGAACGAAACCTTGCTGGCGCAAATCATACGCCTGGTAAGCGAAGCGCAGGGCACAAAGGCGCCTGTCCAGAAAACCGTTGATAAAATAACCGGTATTTTTGTCCCCGCAGTGGCGGCCATTGCCGCGCTTTCGGCACTGCTGTGGATGCTTTTCGGAGGCGCCGGCGCCCCGGTTCATGCTTTCCTTGCATTTGTAACCGTGCTGATTATCGCCTGCCCGTGCGCACTCGGACTGGCAACGCCCACCGCCATCGTGGTCGGGATGGGAAAAGGCGCCGGGCAGGGCATTTTGATAAAAGATATGGACAGCCTGGAAACCCTGCGGAAAGTCGATACCGTTGTGATGGATAAAACAGGGACGGTTACGCAGGGCATCCCGGAAGTTACGGACATGAAATGGCTGGTTCCCGAAACGGAAGAATTTTACCGTATTTTATACTGCATGGAAAAATCGTCGGGGCATCCGCTGGCAAAAGCAATTACAGGTGTAATCCCTTATGCAGCAAACTCGCCTGATTCGTTCGCCGTGGAAATATTGCCCGGCAAAGGCGTAAAAGCCACCATCGGGGATACGGATTTTTACGCGGGCAATACCCTGTTGTTTACCGCTGCCGGCAACAGTGATGAAGTCCGGGAATGGATAACGGCAAAAGAAGAGGAGAGCCATACGGTTGTCCTGTTCGGAACGGAAACGCAAATCATGGCTGTGTTCGCCGTATCGGATGAAATAAAGCCGTTTGCGCGGCAAAGCATCAAGCAGTTGCAGGCGTCCGGCATTGAAATCGTGATGGCGACAGGCGACAGCGAAACGGCCGCCAGGGCGGTTGCCCGCCGGGCGGGAATCAAAGAATTTATTGCACAGGCGCTGCCCGAAGATAAACTGCGTCTGGTAAAAACGAAGCAGCAGGAAGGGAAAACAGTGGCGATGGTCGGCGACGGAATCAACGACAGTGCGGCTCTGGCGCAGGCCGACGTCAGCATCGCGATGGGTAAAGGAAGCGACATTGCTGTCGCAACAGCCGGCGTTACGATTGTTTCGGGCGACTTGCGAAAGATAGCGGCCGCTATCCGCCTGTCCCGCAATACGGTGGCGACCATCCGCCAAAACCTGTTCTGGGCGTTTATCTACAACCTGATTGGTATTCCCCTTGCAGCCGGCGCGCTTTATCCTTTCACCGGCTTTTTGCTCAATCCGATGATTGCAGGGGCTGCAATGGCTTTAAGCAGTGTAAGCGTTGTGCTGAACAGCCTCCGTTTTAACGGTAGCCCACTTAAGGCAGGGACGAATCTGTTTTGAACGCGAATTACGCGAATTACACAAATTTATTTGATAAAATTCAAATGTAAAATGTGCGTAATTTGCGCAATTCGCGTTCAAAACAATCCCCCCGTTGGTGCGAGGTTCCAACCTCGCGCCGGCTATCCCGACAGGCTCTGCCTGTCAGACAGGTACAACCTGTAAGGATACGGCGAACGAGGCACAGCCTCGTCCGAACAAAGGGTTTTGATCGCGATCACAAGCTCCAAAAAGACGTCAGGAAGGTTTTGTCAGCTGACAAAAGCTCCAAAAAGACGCCGGGAAGGTTTTGCAGATCTGCAAATTAACAGATTTGTGTAATTTGCGTAACATGAGTCATTAATAATCATTAATCACTAATCACTAATCATTAGCATGAACAGGATCATAACAGCAATTTTATTCATAACAATGTATCACTCCGTCTCCGCCCAAACCGATTCCCTGCCCCGGTATCTGAAAATTGCGGCAGAAAACAATCCGGGCGTGAAAGCCGGTTTCCTGACTTACCTGGCCGCTTTGCAGAAAGTCCCGCAGGCCGGCGCCCTGCAGGACCCGCAATTAGATTTGGGCTTTTTCCTGCAGCCGATGGAAATCGTTGACGGGAAACAGGTTGCCGACGTCAAACTGATGCAGATGTTCCCATGGTTCGGCACACGGAAAGCCGCCCGCACGGAAGCCCTGCACATGGCGCAAATGGCTTTCGAGCAGTTTCGCGAAACGCGGGATAAATTATTTCTCGACGTCTATACCCGGTGGTTTACGCTTTGCCGGTTGCAACAGCAATTAAATAACAACCGGAAAAACAAAAAACTGCTGACGCATCTGGAAAAACTGGCTTTGCAAAGATTTACCGCCCCCATACCCGCCCCCGAAGGGGGGCGCCGGAGCAACAACCGCAGTGAGTCTGAATCCGCAGCCGCTCCCCCCTCTTTGGGGGGAGCTATGAACATGACCGCCCCGGCCGTTAGCCCTTCGCCCCCCATGTCGCAAATGTCTTCAATGTCGCAAATGTCGCGGGGAAACACGTCCGGCATGTCCGAAGTCCTGCAAATCCGCCTGGAAACAGCAGAAACCGACAACAACATGGAAAATATACTGTCGGAAATACAGGCCGAAAAAGCCAAATTCAACGCCTTGCTGAACCGTTCCGCCGAAAGCGAAATCCAAATTCCCGATTCATTGAAACAAATTCCTTTTATCCTTGATATTGCGGCGGCTAAAACCCTGCTGGCAAATCAGAATCCCATGTTGAACATGATTAGCGAAGAAGAATCGGCATACCGGGCAAAAGCCGAAATGGACAGGAAAATGAGTTACCCGATGTTCGGCATTGGCCTGCAATACATGCTTGTAAATAAAAAACCGGCGGGTGCGGCGGTAGATGACGGTATGGGCGGCATGAGCAATACGGGCGGTATGAACAGCATGAACGGCCGGGACATGATTATGCCGATGGTATCCGTCAGTATTCCGGTTTACAGGAGCAAATACAGGGCGCAGCAGCGGGAAAACGCTTTTTTGCAGCAGGCAAGCCGCGAAAAATACGCCGACACCCAAAACATGCTTGAAGCCGAACTCTATCGCACCAAACACCAGATGGACAACGCCGCGCGGCGGATTGCCCTTTACCGGAAACAGACGGAACTGGCGCAAACCGCTTTTAACCTGATGATTCAAGAATTTGCATCGGGCAAAAACGATTTGTCAAGCGTAATTCAGGTGCAGCGCCAACTGCTGGACTACGAACTGAAAACAGCCGAAGCGGTCGCCGATTACAATACAATGGCGGCAAATATTCAAAAATTAATGTCTGATTATGATAAGTAAACGAGTTGACTAATTAACTCATTTTTATATGAAAACAAACAAATTAAAGTACGTCCTCTACGGACTGTTCCTCGCAGCAGGAATCTTTTTCGGCCGGCTGATATTCGGCGGCCATTCCCGGCACAACCACCCGGCGGAACAGGTTTCCGAAAACGAAACGCAAACATGGACCTGCTCCATGCATCCGCAAATCCGCCAGCCCCGTCCGGGCAAATGCCCCATCTGCGCCATGGATTTAATCCCCCTCAAAACGACGGGAACAGGTACGGAAAACATCGACCCCGACGCAATTCAAATGTCGGAAGAAGCCGTCGCACTGGCAAACATTCAAACAATGCCTGTCGGACGGGCAGCACCCGTAAAAGAAATACGCATGTACGGCATCATCAAGCCCGACGAACGGCTTTTGCGCTCGCTGGTGTCGCACGTCAGCGGACGCATCGAAACGCTTTCGGTCAATTTTGCCGGCGAAACCGTTCGGGAAGGGCAGGTGATTGCAAAAATCCATTCGCCTGACTTACTGAATGCCCAACAAGAACTGCTGGAAGCGAAAAAATTGGAAACGACTCAACCTGCCCTGCTGAACGCCGCCCGCGAAAAACTCCGTTTCTGGAAACTTTCCGACAGGCAAATTGCCGAAATCGAGCAGACAGGCAAGGTTTTGCCGGTTACAAATATTTTGGCGAATGCGGGCGGCGCCGTGATTGACAAGAAAGTCGAACAGGGCGACTATGTCAGCCAGGGCGGCGCACTGTTTGACTTGGCGGATTTGTCGTCGGTCTGGGCGATATTCGATGCCTACGAATCGGATTTGCCTTACCTGAAAACCGGCGACAGGGTGGAATACACGCTGCAAACATTGCCGGGCAAAACCTTTTCCGGTAAAATTTCTTTCATCGACCCAATACTCGACAAAACCGCGCGAACCGCCAAAGTCCGCGTGGAAACCGCCAATCCGCACCTGGAACTCAAACCGGAAATGTATGCCAATGCCAATGTCAGGGCTGCTTTGAAACATACCGGAAATGAAATCATTATCCCCCGGACAGCGGTACTGTGGACAGGCAAACGCTCCATCGTTTACGTCAAACAGCCAGACACGGATTTGCCGGTTTTCAAACTCAGGGAAATTGATTTGGGAACATCCCTGGGCGAAGCATACGTTGTGCTGTCCGGACTTGTCGACGGCGAAGAAATCGTTGTCAACGGCGCATTTGTTATCGACGCCGGCGCCCAGCTGGAAGGCAAGCCGAGCATGATGAATTTAAATGCCGGCATCGATGCGGAGACCCTGCGTGCAACGGCTCTGCATGTCGAAGGCCTGTGCGAAATGTGCAAAAAACGGATTGAAAAAACAGCGAACAACATACCCGGCATTTTGTCCGCCGTTTGGGATATTAAAACGAAACAGCTACATTTGCAGTACGATTCGAAGCAAACGTCGCCGGATGAAGCAGCGAAGGCTTTGGCGAAAGCCGGACACGATACGGAAAAATACAAAGCAAATGATGGGGCTTACAGCGCTTTACCCGCTTGCTGCAAATATAGGAAAAAATGATTAATGATTAGATTGCCGGTAATTATTAACCACTAATCATTAATCATTAATCATTAATCATTATTTCACAGTTGGATTGCATATCCGAGCATAACGGTAGCCGCCCCGATACGGTTTGAACCGTTCGCTTTGTCTTTCTGCATTTTGATAAAACCGTAATTGCCGCCGATTTCAATAAAAATCCTGTGGCGATCATGCCGGTAAGATAATCCTACATCTCCCTGAATACCTGCATTTACCGGATTCAAATCACTTGTAATCACTTCCGTAGAGCCAAGATCCATTTCATCCCATAGCGTTTGCGATTTGCCGGCGTCCATGTATATTTTGCTTTGACCTTTCGTAGTTTGTTCGCCGCGCAAAAGAAACGAGACAAAAGGCCCCACATTTGCGTAAACCCGCCACCGATTGTTTGCATTTGTTCCGATTTGTACGGATACCGGTACCATCAGATAGTCGAAGGCGGCAGTGTTTTTAACATCTGCATAGAATATTTCAGGTATCTGACTGAGGATAGCGTCCATACCTTCCATGTTCCCGCCACTCATGGCGGCTGTAATACCGGCCATCATCTGTTCCGACGGCATCGCCTGAATACCGTTACGCTTACCGCCCTGGCCGCTATACTCAACGCCCAGGCGAAAAGATACATAATTGTTAATACCCAGTTCGGCAAATACGCCGCCGCCTCCGGCAATACGTGACGAATACCCTTTACTCACAGGATTATCACCTCCCGATACAATGTTGGGAATACTCAATCCTCCCCGAACACCAACATTTACTGTCTGTGAATAACCACACACGCTGAACAAAAGCAGCCCTGCTAATAATTTAAGTTTTTTCATTTTTTAATAATTATTGATTTTTTATGGAAGGCAACATCGCCTTCCTTCATTGAAGACACATCAAACCGGAAAATATTTTACGACTTTTGAAAAAAAGATAATATTCCGCATAAAATCTAATTTATCGCTTTTCGTCCATATACCTGCCGTTTGCGGAGCAAAGATACGACATTTTTTTACATTGCAACTGATTGGGGGCATTTGGGTGAATTTTAGGTTTTCAAGCCTGTTTCGGAATACAAAATAAATATACTTCACGCGGTTTTATTTTGTGCATTACAGATACCCGCCGGCAATAATCCCGTCACCTTATTTATCTTAAGTTTCAAAAGAGTAATTAGAACACGGATGAGACGGATAAAACGGTTTTTCACTGAATATTTCTTTTTGTAGAAAAACGTAATTATCTGCCGGTCAAAAATATAAAAACCTGTGTCTATTCGTATCATCCGTTTTATCTGTGTTCCTATTGTCTCAAAAGAGTATGGTTTTGTGCATTACAGATACCCTGCCGGCAATAATCCCGTCCGGGATTGCAGCTCGGTAGAAACGTTTGATCGCACAACGCCCCGCATGACGTCAGTTATGCGGACAAATGCCGCATCTCTACGAGATGCCGGTGAAGGCGGAGATACGCTATTTTCTACCGAGCTTTGCATCTCTGCGAGATGCCGGTTCACCGGTATGGTTTTGTGCATTACAGATACCCTGCCGGCAATAATTCCGTCAGGGATTGCAGCTCGGTAGAAACGTTTGAATCGCACAGCGCCCCGCATGACGTCAGTTATGCGGACAAATTGGGAAATTGACAAATGAATGAAAACAATAAAGCGGAAAATATTTCTTTTG